>NC_017790.1:1265000-1617500 GCF_000252445.1 Deinococcus gobiensis I-0
CTCGTTTTTCCTCAACGGTGATCTCGTCGAGCACGGGCAGACCGCCCAGATTTTCCAGACGCCGCGCGACGAGCGCACCGAGGCCTACGTGACGGGCCGCTTCGGCTGAAGCTCCTCTGCGACGAGGCCGCCCCCGGTGCCTTCCGGCCGGGGGCGGCCTCCTTGTCGGGTCACTTGCCCGCGAAGGGCTGGAAGATCTCGTGCTGGCCGTACCACGCGGCGTGGGCGTCGTGGTCGACCGGAAAGAGCCGCGTGAGCGCCTGGGCATCGGCCTCGGTGATGTCGCGCACCTGGAACTCGGCGAGGTAGGTGTCCACGTCGGGGTAGCGGCGGTCCTCGCCGGCCACATGCACATGCAGGTGGGCGTGCCCGGCGTCGCCGCTGTCGTCGAAGCGGCGCTCAAGGTGGTCCTGCCAGCGCCGGAACTCGGCCGCGCCCATCACCACGAAGCCCTGTCCCTTGTAGTCGATCAGTTTGTAAGCCATGGCTCATCCTAAAGTGAGGCCATCCTGACCTGCCCGTCACATGAAGGTGAGATATTGGGCGACATGACGGACCTGGCGGCAGCAGGAGTGCAGGGGGACCGCTCCTTTGTCACGGGGCGTTTCCTGCGGATGCTCAGCATTACGCTCGAACAGCTCGACGCGGTGCGCGACGCCAATACCCGCGCCGAGTTCGCGGGCCTGGGCGCACGGGCCAAGGTGCTGGAGCGAGAGACCGACGCGCTGGAACGCGAGATCGAGGAAGCGTGTCTGGCGGCCTTCTCGGGCTGCGTCAAGGGCGATCTGGGCTTCTATCTCATGGTCTTTCGCAGCCTGACCAACCTGGAACGGGTGGGCGACTACGCCTTCTCGGTGGCGCGCGACCTGGAGACCTTCGCGCCGCGCGCCCGCAGCGCCACCCTGCAGGACGTGCTGCCCCTGGTGAGGCTGCTGTCGGTCATGGTCGAGCGCCTCGCCTACGCCTTCGCCGAGCGCGACGTGGCGGCGGCCCGCGAGGTCATGGTGCTGGATTTCGAGCAGGTGGACGCCCTGTACGAGCAGATGCAGCGCGCCAGCCTGACCCGGCTGGTCGAGCGCCCCGAGGACGTGGAGGTCGCCCTGACCGCCAGCCGCATGGCCCGCAACCTCGAGCGCCTGGGCGACCATCTCGTGAACGTGGCCGAGCGCCTCGAAGCCCTGGTGCTGGGCACCGCGCCGCCCGCGCCTACGCCCTGAGCGGCCGGTCCGCGTGAAAGGCCGCTGGCCCTGGGTGCTCGTCGCCGTCCTGTTTGCCGCCGTCGCCCTGCTGAGCCTGGGCGCGGTGCTGTGGGGCTTCTGGCTGGGGCGCTGAGGCCCGCGTCCGTCCCGGACTGCCGATCCCCCTGTGCCGGGCCTGTCCTACACTCGCCGGCATGACCACAATCCCGGACATGCCCCGCTGGCGCACCGACGACCTGTACCCAGGTCTGGACGCGCCGCAGCTCGCCGCCGACCTCGCCGGGCTGCGCGCGGACGTGGCGGCGCTGGAAGCGGCCTTTGACCGCCTGAACGTGCGTCAGGGCGGCGAGGTGACGCCGGACGCGCTGGAGACCGTGCTGGACGGCATGAACAGTATCGCCTTGCAGTTGGGGGCCGTCCGCAGTTACCTGAACGCCTTTACCTCGACCGACAGCCGTGACGCCCTGGCCCAGCAGAAGATGGGCGAGCTGACCACCCTGGCCCTGCCGCTGGGGCCGCTGCGCTCGCGCCTGACCGCGTGGCTGGGTGGCCTGGACGACGCGGGTCTGCACCGGCTGTTCCTGGCCTCGGCGGTCGCCCGCGACCACGAGTACTTCCTGCGGCGCAGCGTCCAGCTCGCCCGCCACCAGATGACCCCGCCCGAGGAGGACCTCGCCGCGCGGCTGCGGCCCAGCGGCGCGGGCGGCTGGAGCAAGCTGCACGGCAACTACACCAGCCAGCTCACGGGCGAGTACCGGGGCGAGCGGCTGCCCGTGACCGCCCTGCGCGCCCTGGCGACCGACCCCGACGAGGCGGTGCGCCGGGAGGCGTTCGGGGCCGAGCTGGACGTGTGGCAGGGTGCCGAACTCGTCTGCGCCGCCGCCCTGAACGGCGTGAAGGGTGAGGAGGGCACCCTGGCCCGCCGCCGGGGCTACGCCGACGCGGTGGCCCCCAGTCTGGTCACGCACGGCATCGACCGCGAGACGCTGGAGGCCATGCAGGGCGCGGTCGTGCGCTCGCTGCCCGATTTCCGGCGCTACTTCGCGGCCAAGGCGCGGGCGCTGGGCAAGCCGGCCCTGGACTGGTGGGACCTGTTCGCGCCGCTGGGCGAGTCGCAGACCGAGTGGACCTACGCGGCCGGGGCCGACTTCGTGGAAGGGCAGTTCCGGGGCTACAGCGACCGTCTGGGCGATTTCGCCGCGCGGGCCTTCCGCGAGGACTGGGTGGACGCCGGGCCGCGTGACGGCAAGCGGGGCGGAGCCTTCTGTATGGGCTGGGCAGGCGACGCCAGCCGCATCCTGATGAACCACAGCCCCAGCCTGGACAGCGTCTCGACCCTGGCGCACGAACTCGGGCACGGCTACCACAATCTCGTCAAGGCGCCGCGCACGCCCCTGCAACGCGAGACACCCATGACGCTGGCCGAGACCGCCTCCATCTTCTGCGAGACGATCATCCAGAACGCGGCGCTGGAGACGGCGACCGGGGCCGAGCGCCTGTATGTCCTGGAGACGCAGCTCCTGGGGCACGCGCAGGTCGTCGTGGACATCCACAGCCGCTTTCTGTTCGAGCGCGCGGTCTTCGAGAAGCGGGAGGAACGCGACCTGACCCCGCAGGAACTGTGCGACCTGATGACCGGCGCGCAGCGCGAGACCTACGGCGACGCCCTGGCGACCCTGCACCCCTACATGTGGGCAGTCAAGCCGCACTACTACAGTCTGGGCTTCTACAACTACCCCTACACCTTCGGGCTGCTCTTCGGCCTGGGGCTCTACGCCCAGTACGAGGGGGCCCGGCGGGCCGGCGACGTGGCCGACTTCCAGCGCCGCTACGACGAGCTGCTCTCGGCGACCGGTCTGGCCGATCCCCTCACGCTCGCCGCGCGCTTCGGTATCGACCTGCACGCCCCCGACTTCTGGGAGGGCAGCCTGGACGTGATCCGCAATCAGATCGCGGCGTACGTGGAGGTGGTGGACGGGCTGTAAACCGGGAGGGAAGTGGGGCCGCCCCCACTCCCCGCACCCGCCTCAGCGCACGCGGATGTCCTGGTCCAGCCAGGTCAGCACGCGCTCGCGGCCGAAGGGCCACACGCCGAGCGCCGCGCCCAGCGACGCCGCCTGCCCGGCCTCCTGCACGAATTCCGGGAAGGGGCCGCTGTTCTTGGGCGCGGCGTTCCACACGGGCGCGTCGTAGGAGAGGCCGGCGAACTCGGCGGCGCGCTGGAGGCCGGTGTGCAGGTCGCCCAGTTCGTCCACCAGGCCCAGGCCCAGGGCGTCGTGCCCGGTCCAGATGCGCCCGCGCCCGATCTCGTTCACGCGGGCCTGAGTAAGCTTGCGCCCCTCGGCCACGCGGCTGGTGAAGCGGTCGTAGACCTCCTCAATGCCACGCTCGATCTGGGCCCGCTCGTCGGCGCTGAAGGGCCGCGCGCCGCTGTACTTCAGGGCGCGGGGACGGCCGACCCCCTCGGGCTTGAAGCCCTGGCGGGCGTTGAATTCCTGCAACACCGGCTTACCCGTCACCACGCCGATGCTGCCGGTCAGGGTGTAGGGCGAGGCGACGATGTGCCGCGCGTGGGTGGCGAGGTAGTAGCCGCCGCTCGCGGCGTACTCGCCCATCACCACGACCACCGGCTTCTCGCTCGTGGCGATCTCGCGCCACATCAGGTCGCTGGCGAGGGCCGAGCCGCCGCCGCTGTCCACGTACACGACGATGGCCTTGGTCGCCTTGTCCTCCTTGGCGCGCCGCAGCGAGGCCACCACCGTGTCCGACCCCGCCATCGGGCCGCCCACCAGCGGCAGGGGCAGCGGGTTGCGTTTGCTCTTGCCGGTCACGATGGTCCCGATCACCGGCACCACGGCGATCCGGCCGGCCTTGGCGTTCGCGGATTTGTGCGGCATCAGGAGGTCGAGGACCGCCGCGATGGGCCGTGTGCCGGGGCCGATCAGCTCGTCCTCGTAGGCCACCTTGGTGATCAGGCCCGCTTCCAGCGCCGCCTGGGCCGAGGTCAGGTCGTCGTCGAGCCACGCGCGGGCCACGTCCTCGCTCACGCCACGCGCGCGGGCGAGGTCGGCGGCCCAGGCACTCTCCAGACCGTCCACGTAGGCCTGAAGCTGCTCGCGGTTGGCGTCGTCCATGTGGTCCTGCGAGAAGCGGGTCAGCGCCGCCTTGTACTCCTTGATACGCAGGTTCTCGAACTCGATGCCGTGCTTTTTCAGGAACGCGCCCAGGAAGGTCTGCTCGATCCCGAAGCCCGAGAGCATCACGTCGGCCGACTCGGGGGCGACGATCTCCTTCGCGCCGCTCGCCGCGATCAGGGTGGTCATGGTGAGCTGCGGCGCGTAGGCCACGACCCGCTTGTCGGCCGAGAGCCGCTCCAGGATGCCCCGGACGGCGTGGGCGGTCGCCGGGCTGGCCGAGAACTCGCTGAAGCGCACCAGAACGCCGTGCAGCCAGTCGGCGCGGCGCAGCTTCTCGGCGCGGGCGGCCAGGGCCTCGACCGTCTCGGTGCGGTTGAGCAGCGCCTGGAGGGGCTGCGTGGGCTGGCGCTCGGGGTAGGCCCCGGTGAGGTCCAGCACGACCCAGGTGGGCCGGGTCACGCCGCCGGGCAGCGCGTCGTCCTTGAGGAAGGGAATGTTGAGTGCCATACCCTGCACACTACGCGCCCCGGCGTGAGAGGGTTGCGGACCCCGCGCGGGCCGGGCTTCAGGACCGCCGCCCGGCGGTTCCCAGCCGCGCCCCCATCGCTCCGGCGCGGGCCGTGAGCAGCGCGGCGGCCTCGGGCGGCAGGTGCGCGCGCGCCGCCTGCCCGAACAGCGCGAGCCAGCGCGCCAGATGCTCGCCACGAATGCCCAGCCCGGCGTGGACCGTATTCAGGTTGCCTCGCCAGGGGGGGCCGTCCGGTCCGGCCCCGCCCAGCACCGTGGACCAGAAGGCGGCGACATGTTCCAGATGTGCGGGCCAGTCGCGCACGTGCGCCGCGAACACCGGTCCCAGCAGGGGGTCGAGCGCCGCGCGGGCGTAGAAGTCGGTCAGGACGATGTGCAGGGCCGCCTCGCCTCCCACAGCCTCCAGCGGCGTCGCCGGGCGCCGCGAGCGCTGGGTGTCCAGCCGTGCCAGGAACGCGCGCAGCAGTGTGGGGGGCGGTTGCGGGCCCGCCCAGGCCGTCACGCGGTCCAGCTCCCAGTGCAGGGCGCGGAGGCTGCCGGCCACCTCGGCCCACGCATGGACCGTGGCTCCGGCCGGCGGCCCGGCCCAGTCGGGCTGGCCCGCGTGGACCCGTGCCCCCAGCGCCCGCGCCTGCCAAGGCGGCCCCGCTGCCCCAGGCCAGCACCGGCACGCCGCGCCGCAGCGCCCCGCTCAGGAGCTGGAGCAGCGCCCAGCGGTCCGGCCGTTCCCGCAGGTCGGCCGCCGGGCCGCCGTCGTGCGCCGCGAACAGCCCCCCGGCCCCGGCCAGCGTGTCCGCAGAAAGGGGCGCCGCCTCCGGCCAGCCCATCTGGGGGCTATCCGGAAGCGGCGCGGTGGTCAGCAGGAGGGGGGAGGCCATGGGGCCGGGAGATCCGGGCCGCTTATTCCAGCGACTTGAAGTAGGCGTGCAGGTTGGCGATGTCCTGGTCGCTGACCTGCGTGGACGTGAAGCGCGGCATGACCTGTCCGAGCGTCTTGTTGGGGGCGCGGCCCTCCCGTAGCGTGGTCGTGAACTGCTCGACCGTCCAGTTGCCGGGGTTCAGCTCGCCCTTGAGGGCCGGGCCGATGCCGCCCGATGCGCCCTGGCCGTGGCAGCCCGCGCAGTTGCCCGCGAAGACCTTCTCGCCAGCCGCGGCGTCGCCGGTCGCCGTCGCCGCGTTGGTGTCGGCCTGGGCCGCCGCCTTGTCGGCGTTGGGCTGGCCGGTGGCCCCGGCGGCGTTGTCGGTGGTGGCCTGGGCGGTGCCGGCATTGTTGGTGCCGTCGGTGGCCGCGCTGCCCTGGGCGGTGCTGCCGCCGTTCTGCGCGCCGCCGCTGGCCGCCACGGCCCCGTTCGAGCCGCCCTGGGTGCCGCCCTGGTTCTCCTGCTTGACGTTGCCCTGGGCGCTGGGGGCACCGGCCTCGCCGGTCGCGGCGCTCTGGGCGCTGGGGGCTTCCTCGCTGGGCACGCCGGCCGCGCCGGAGTTGGCCGGGCCCTCGGCCGCCGCTTCCTCGTGGTGGGTGGCGTTGCGGAAGCCCAGGAACGAGCCTCCCAAAGTCAGGGCCACCAGCAGGGTCATGGTGACGGCGAACGTGTTCTTCATAGGTCCGAGCCTACCATACGGTCAGGGGGCGTTTGCCCGCCCTGCACGCGCCCCTTGCCGGACAGAACAAACCTTTAGAGAGGGCGGGGCCGGCCCCCGGAAGGTTTACCTTGGCATATGACCTTGGGCCAGCAAGAACAGCGATTGCAAGACGTTCTGGCTGTTCTCGACGCTGCCCGCGTTCCGCCGGCCCAGGGCCGCGCGGTTTCCGGTGCGCTGCGGGGCTTGGCCGACCAGCAGGCCGACCTCGACCGGCTCCTGACCGAGATGTGCCGCGACCTGACGGACGTGATCGGTCTGCTCGGCACCCTGGAAGCGGAGGACGAGGAGCAGGCGCGGGCGCGCGGCCAGATGCTGGGCCACCTGCGCGGCGACCTCTCGCAGATGCGCACGGCCCACCGCGCCGTGCAGCAGCTCGCCGGAACGACCTACCTGAGCTTCTACGCCCTGCTCTGAGGGCGGCCAGAGCGACGCTCCGGGCACCTCCTGCCGGGTTAGGGAACCTGGCCGGGCCGCCCGGCAAAGACAAGGAGAAGGAGAAGCATGGAACTGAGTGGAAAGACGGCCCTCGTGACGGGCGCAGGCAAAGGAATCGGCCTGGCCGTCGCGGAGGCGCTGGCGCGCGAGGGCGTGCATGTGGCGCTGCTCGCGCGGGACCGCGCTGCCCTGGAGACGGCGGCGGGTGACCTCGCCGGGCGCTACGGCGTAAAGACCCTGGCCCTGAGCGCCGACGTGGCCGACCGCGCCGCCGTGGACACGGCCGTCGCGCAGGCGGCGCAGCACCTGGGCGGCCTGGATATCGTGGTGAACAACGCGGGAACGGCGCAGTTCGGCAGCGTGCTCGACATGGACCCGGAAGACTGGGAGCGCATGATCCAGGTCAACCTGCTGGGCACCTACTACGTCACGCGCGCCGCGCTGCCGCACATGGTCCGGCAGGGGGGCGGCAACATCGTCAACGTCGCCTCGACCGCCGGCGAGAAGGGCGCGGCGACCGCCTCGGCCTACGCGGCGTCCAAGGCGGGCGTGATCGCCTTGACCGAAGCGCTGATGCCCGAGGTCCGTCGGCACGACATCCGGGTGATCCTGCTCAACCCCAGCACCGTGAACACCGATCTGGCCGCCAATCTGGGTCTCAGGATCGGGGCCGAGGACCACATGCTCCAGCCGAGCGACGTGGCCGACGTGCTGGTCTCCGCCCTGAAACTGCCCGCCCGCGCCCTGGTGCGCAACCTCTCGCTGCTGACCACCAACCCGCAGTAAGCCCCCTTCTTTTCACTGCTTTTCAGGAGAATCCCATGACCCGAACCATGAAAGTCGCCGCCGTCGCCCAGCCCGGAGCCCCTCTGGAAATCGTCGAGCGCGAGGTGCCCCGCGCCGGAGCCGGGCAGGTCGTCGTGAAGGTGCAGGCCTGCGGGATCTGCCACAGCGACAGCCTGACGGTGGACGGCACCTGGCCCGGTATCGAGTATCCGCGCGTGCCCGGCCACGAGATCGCGGGCGTGATCGAGGAGATCGGCGAAGGCGTGGTCGGCTGGGAAGCCGGTCAACGCGTGGGGGTCGGCTGGTACGGCGGCCACTGTGGCCACTGTGACCGCTGCCGCCGGGGCGACCTCGTGCTGTGCGAGAACGGCATGGTGCCGGGCGTGTCCTACGACGGCGGCTACGCCGAGTACGTGCAGGTCCCCGCGCAGACCCTCGCCCGCATTCCCGAGAGCCTCGCCGATGTGGACGCCGCGCCGCTGCTGTGCGCCGGGATCACGACCTTCAACGCGCTGCGCAACAGCGGCGTGCGCCCCGGCGAGGTCGTGGCCGTGCTGGGTCTGGGCGGTCTGGGCCACCTCGCCGTGCAGTACGCCGCCAAACTGGGCTTCGAGACGGTCGCCATCGCGCGCGGCCAGGAAAAGGGCGACTATGCCCGCGAACTGGGCGCGCACCACTACATCGACAGCACCGCCGAGAACGTGGCCGAGCGCCTCACGGCCCTGGGCGGGGCCAAGATCGTGCTGGCGACTGTGACCAGCGGCAAGGCCATGAGCGACGCTTTCGGCGGGCTGGCGGTGGACGGCAAGATGATGGTGCTGGGCATCGCCGACAGCCCCATCGAGATCAACAGCGCGCAGGCCATCATGGGCCGGCGCTCGGTGCAGGGCTGGCCCTCGGGGGTCGCGGCCGACTCGGAAGACACCCTGGCCTTCAGTGCCCGCAGCGGCGTGCGGCCCCAGATCGAGGTCTATCCGCTGGAGAAGGCGGCCGAGGCCTACGCCCGGATGCTCAGCGGCCAGGCCCGCTTCCGGGTGGTCCTGCAACCCTGAGCCGGGGGCCATACGAGACTTTAATTCCCCACAATCTGCCGGGATTTCTCCGGTAGACTGTGGGCATGTGGGTGTCGACCAAAGCGCAGTACGGCCTCCGTGCCCTGATCGAGATCGCCCGGCGCGACGACGCGGCCGTGCCGCTCAAGGACGTGGCCGAACGCCAGGGCATCAGCCAGCACTACCTCGAACAGATCGCCAGCAACCTGCGCCGCGCGGGCTTCATCCGCAGCGTGCGCGGGGCGCACGGCGGGTACCGGCTGGCGCGCCCGGCCGCCGACATCAACGCCTACGACGTGGTCACGGCGATGGAGGGCAGTATCGCCCCGGTGTCCTGCGTGGAAAACGACCATGTGTGCGACAACCAGAACGTGTGCGGCACCCAGGACCTGTGGCAGCGCGTGGATACGGCCCTGCGCGACGTGCTGGGCGGCACCACCCTGGCCGACCTGATCGCCGAGAGCGACCGCGCCCAGCACGCCCGGCTGGTGCAGATCGACACGTCGTACGCGGGGTCTCTGGGCCGCTGAGCCCCGCTCGCCTGTCCAGCCGCCGCCCCTGCGCGGCGGCCTTCCTTTGCCCGCAGGCCTTATCCTGGGAGGGATGTACCGCCATCTGCTCAGGCCCGCGCTGTTCCGGCTGGACGCCGAGGATGCCCACCATCTCACCCTGCGCGGCCTGGAACTGGCCTCGGCCGTGCCGCTCTGGCCCGCCCTGGCCCGGCCCCTGAGCGCCCCGCCCGCGCCCCGGCTGCGCCAGGAGGTCTGGGGCCGGGCCTACGCCTCGCCACTGGGTCTGGCAGCGGGGCTCGACAAGAACGGGGTGGCGGTGCCCGCCTTCGCCGCGCTGGGCTTCGGTTTCCTGGAGGTCGGCACGGTGACGCCTCTCGCGCAGCCCGGCAACGACCGGCCCCGCCTGTTCCGGCTGCCGCAGGACGGGGCGCTCATCAACCGTATGGGCTTCAACAACGGGGGCGCTCCGGCCCTGGCAGGGCGGCTCGCGGCGCTGGGCCGGCGTCCGGTGCCGGTCTGGGTGAACATCGGCAAGAACAAGGCGACCCCCAACGAGGCCGCCGCCGAGGACTACCTGAAGTGCGTGCGGGCCGTGCAGGAGGTGGCCGACGCCTTCGTGGTCAACGTGAGCAGCCCCAACACGCCGGGCCTGCGGGCGCTTCAGGCGGCCGACGACCTCGGGGCGCTGGTGCGCGCCGTGGTGGCTGAGGTCGAGGCCGGGCGCGTGAGTCGCCTGAGCCGCCCCCCCGTGCTGGTCAAGCTGGCCCCCGACCTGCATCCCGCCGATTTCGAGGCGAGCGTGGGCGCGGTGCTGGACGCCGGCGCGCACGGCCTGATCGTGAGCAACACGACCCTCGCGCGTGACGGCCTGACCCACCCACACCGCGAACAGACGGGTGGCCTGAGCGGGCGGCCCCTCACGGAGCGCAGCACCGAACTCGTGCGCGAGGCCTACCGCCTCAGCCGGGGCCGGGTGCCAGTGGTCGGGGTGGGCGGGATCTTCACCGCCGAGGACGCCTACGCCAAGCTGCGCGCCGGGGCCAGCCTCGTCGAGGTCTACAGCGCCCTGATCTACGAGGGCCCAGGTCTGGTCGGCCGGATCAACCGGGGGCTCAGCGCCCTGCTGGAACGCGACGGCGCGCGCAGCGTGGCCGAGATCGTGGGGGTGGAGGCTTGATCCGGCCACACAGAGCCGGGGCGTTCTTCTGCTGGCCGGAAATCCGGATGCCCGCGTCCGTGAGGAGAAGGGCATGAACACCTACCTGAACGTCCTGCGCCAGTACGCCAGATTCGGGGGCCGCGCCCGCCGCCGGGAGTACTGGACGTTCGTGCTCGTCAATACGTTGGTGGGTTTCGGGCTGACCCGTCTGGCCGGGTACCTGAGTCCGGACCTTGGGGTCCGGGGCCCGTCGCTGAATGTTGGCACCGTGCTGTACTGGGTCTTTACGGTGGCGACGGCCCTGCCCACCCTGGCCGTGACGGTTCGGCGGCTACACGACACGGGCCGCAGCGGCTGGTGGCTGCTGGGCTACGTCGCGTTCTTGTTGGCCTGCTTCCTGAGTACGGGAACGTCGGTCGGAGTCTTTTCGGGTCTGCTGTTTCTGTTGGGCCTGATCGTGATGGCCGTGAGTCTGGCGCAGAACAGTGTGCCGGGCCGTAACCGCTGGGGCGACAGCCCCAAAGGCGAGGGCGTGAGCGGGCTGTCCTCGCCCCGGTAAGCGCTGTCCGGAGCGGAGCGGGGCGATACGGGCGGCGCAGGAAGGACTGGAGAGCATTTTTTCGTGGGAACTGTGCGCAGAGGCGTCCTAAAGTGGGTTCAGGAGGCTCAACCATGTCCAGAATGCTGTGGTCCGCTGCCCTGTTGCCCGTCCTCGCCCTGGGAACGCCCGCCCAGGCGCAGCAGAGCTGTAACGCTCCGCAGGGCACCTTCGACCGGGTGTATTGCGACGCCAAGGTGCTGGTGCGCGCCGACGACGAACTCAACGTGTCCTACCAGAAGCTGCTGGGCCGCCTGAACGCAGCCGGGCAACAACTTCTGCGCCAGGGCCAGCGCGCGTGGCTCGCGCAGCGCAACCGCGACTGCGTGGAGGTGGACCCGCAACGCGGCAGCGTGGTCTTTTCCGACTGCGCGGTCGAGGCGACCACCTCGCGCCTCAATTTCCTGAACGACCGCCTGCGCGAGTGCGCCAGCAGCGGCTGCCAGAACAGCAGACTGCGCTGAAACCGCCCAACCTTGCCCGCTCCGGGCCGAACCGCTATCCTGGGGACATGAAGAACGCGCGCCACCACCCCGGCCTGGTGCTGCGCCGCGCGCCTTTTCAAAACCTATCTGTGCCCGGCCTGACCCGAACTCCCAGCGCCTGAGAACCTACGCACGGTTTTCAGGCGTTTTGCCGACTTCGCGGCCAGGCCGGGCCTGTCTCATGCTTTCAAGGAGTGTTCCACCATGCACGTGACCCTTCCCGACGGAAAACGACTCGATCTGCCCCAGGGCGCGACCGCCCTCGACGCGGCCAGCGCCATCGGCCCCCGCCTGGCCCAGGACGCCCTGGCCGCCACCGCCAACGGCGACCTCGTGGACCTGATGACGCCGCTGCCCGACGGCGCGGCCATCACGCTGATCACCAAGAAGAATCCGGCCGACGCCGCGCCGCTGTTCCGGCACTCGCTGGGACACGCGCTCTCGCAGGCGGTCGGCGAGTTCTATGTGGCCAAGGGCTACCCCGCCGAGGCGGTCAAGCGCGGAGTCGGTCCGGCCATCGAAAACGGCTTCTACCAGGACTTCGACCTGCCCGAGCCCATCAAGGAAGAAGACCTGCCCGAGATCGAGCGGATCATGCGCGACATCGTCTCGCGCGGCCTGAACATCGAGCGCCGGGACGTGGGCAAGGCCGCCGCACTCGAACAGTTCGGGTACGACCCCTACAAGGTCGAGCTGATCTCGGCGCTGCCCGACGACGAGCCGATCACGTTCTACGCGCAGGGCGACTATGTGGACCTGTGCCGGGGACCGCACTTTCCGAACACCGGCAAGCTGCCCCTGAGCTTCAAGCTGATGAGCACCTCGGGCGCGTACTGGCGCGGCAACGAGAACAACCCGATCCTCCAGCGTGTCTACGGCGTGGCCTTCGCCACCCAGAAGGAACTCGACGCCTACCTGGAGCGCCTCGAAGAGGCCAAGCGCCGCGACCACCGCAAGCTGGGGCGCGAGCTGGAGCTGTTCACCATCGATCCTCTGGTCGGCAAGGGGCTGCCGCTGTGGCTGCCCAACGGCACGGTGCTGCGCGAGGAACTGACCCGCTTCATGAAGGAGCAGCAGTTCGCGCGCGACTACCAGGGCGTCATCACGCCGAACATCGGCAATCTGGACCTCTACAAGACCTCGGGCCACTACCAGAACTACAGCGACAGCAACTTCTCGCCCATCACGGTGGATGACGAGGAGTACATGCTCAAGCCCATGAACTGCCCGCACCACATGCGCATCTATGCCAGCAAGCCGCGTTCCTACCGCGACCTGCCGGTGCGCCTGGCCGAGTTCGGCACGGTGTACCGCTACGAGCAGTCCGGCGAGCTCAACGGGCTGACCCGCGTACGCGGCTTCACGCAGGACGACGCCCACATCTTCTGCCGCCCCGACCAGCTCAAGGCCGAGTTCCTGAGCGTGCTCGACCTGACGGTGCTCGTGCTGCGGACCTTCGGCATGAACGACGTGCGCTTCCGCGTCGGGACCCGCGACCCCGGCAACTCGAAGTACGTCGGTGAGGACAGCTACTGGGAGATGGCCGAGGGCCAGATCATCGAGGCGGTCGAGGAAGTGGGCCTGCCGTACTCGGTCGAGCCGGGCGACGCGGCCTTCTACGGCCCCAAGCTGGACTTCGTGGTCAAGGACGTGCTGGGGCGCGAATGGCAGCTCGGGACCATCCAGGTGGACCCCAACCTGCCCGAGCGTTTCGACCTGACCTACACGGGCGAGGACGGCGCGCCCCACCGTCCCATCGTGATCCACCGCGCGCCCTTCGGGAGCATCGAGCGCTTTACCGGCATCCTGATCGAGCACTACGGCGGCGATTTCCCGCTGTGGCTCGCGCCCCGGCAGATCATGATCATCCCGATCTCGGACAAGTTCAACGCCTACGCCCAGGAACTGCGCGCCGAACTGCACGCCGCCGGACTGCGCGCCGAAGTGGACGAAACCTCCAACCGGATGCAGGCCAAGGTACGCACCGCCGAGCTGAGCAAGATTCCCGTCATGCTCATCGTGGGGGGGCAGGAGCAGGAAAACCGCACGGTCAGCGTGCGCGAGCGCAGCCCGGAAGGCCTCAAGGAGCGCAAGGGCGTGCCCTTCGCCGATCTCCAGACCGAACTGCTGGAGCGGTACCGCACACGGGCCTGAACCGTTTCCCGAAGCAGAAGGCCGCCCCGGCGATGGAGGCGGCCTTTTCGCTGAAATATTCCGGCATCCGGGGCCAGAAGAAAAGCCCCTGCCTCCGGAAGGCCGGGGCAGGGGCTGGTGCGAACCGGACTCAGCGCAGGCTGGGCGGAATCAGGACGGTGTCGATGGGGAAGACGTTGCTGTTGCCCGCCACGACAGCCGTGCCGCCGTTGAGGGTGCTCGCCATGCCGCCGATGCTCAGGCCCGCCGCGCTGCGAGTCACGGCCAGGGCGGTGCCCTCGGCGCTCGTGAGCTGCTGCGTGGTCAGGGCGTCGGTGCTGGGACGGCCCGCGACGACGTGGTACTGGAGCAGCGCGCGCAGTTTGGCCGGATCGGCATTCACGGCGTCCAGGGTGGCCTGGGGCAGCTTGGCGAAGGCGTCGTTGGTCGGCGCGAAGATGGTGTACTCGCCGCTGGCGAGCATGTCGGCCAGACCGGCCTTGACCAGCAGGTCACGCAGGGTGCTGAAGCGGGCGTCGCTGCTGAGCAGGGCAGTGACGCTCACGGCTGCCGGGGCCTGGGCCAGCGTGCCGCCGGAGATGGCGCCGCCGGCCGCCGTACCGGGCGTAGCGGTGGCGGGGTTGGTCACGGTGGTGCTCGCGGTCGCCGCAGGCGTCGTGGTGGTGGTTGCCGTGGTGGTCGTCGTGGTCGTGGTCGCGGCGGTCGCCGGAGCGGGCGTCGTGCTTACCGGGATGGCCGCGGGGGTGGGGATCACGAAGCCGTCGGGCAGGAGCACGGCGTCGATCGGGATGATCAGGCCGTTGTCGCTCTCGACCGCGGTGCCCAGGGTGGCGGAGCCCAGCGACAGCGCCGTGCCCTGGACGGTGTTCAGGGTGCCGGCCTGCGCGGCGTCGGCGGTCACGCGGCCCTGCACGACGTGGTACTGGAGCACCTGCTTCAGGGCTTCGGGGTCGCTGGCGATGGCGGTCAGGACACCTTCAGGCAGTGCGTCGAACGCTTCGTTGGTCGGCGCGAAGATGGTGTACTCGCCGTCGGTCAGCGTTTCGGTCAGGCCGGCGTCGCTGAGCAGGTCGCGCAGGGTGCTGAAGCGGTCGTCGGCGGCCAGCACGTCGTACAGCGTGTTCATGGCGACCGGCGCTTCGGCAGTGTCGGCGGGTGCGTCGGCTGCAGGGGCCTCGGCGGCGGGGGCTTCCGTCGCAGGCGCTTCGACAACGGGGGCCGGGGTCTCCGTGGCGGGCGCCGTCGCGGCCGGGGTAGGCGCGGTGGTCACGCCCTGGGGCAGGGCAGGAATGACGACCGGCGTGGCGGGCACGGCCACCGGGGCCGGCGCAGCGGCAGGCGCGGCTGCCGGCGCGGGAGCCGGGGCCGGGGTGGCCGCCGCAGGGGCCGGAGCGGGCGCGGGCGCCGCCGCTTCCATCGGGGGCATCAGGACGGTGTCGATGATGTGCACGATGCCGTTGCAGGCCTGAATGTCGGCCTTGGTCACGGTCGCGTTGTTCACCATCAGGCGGTTTCCGTTCACCATGATGGTGATGTCCGCGCCCTGCACGGTGGTCCCGGCACGCACGCCGCGAATCTGGGCCGCGGTGGCCTTCTCGCCGACCACGTGGTACAGCAGCACGCTCTTGAGCATCTCGGGGTCGTTGAGCAGGCCGGCGAGCTGGTCGCTGGGGACCTTGGCGAAGGCCGCGTTGGTGGGCGCGAACACGGTGTAGGAACCGGGGCCGCTGAGGGTCGCGCCCAGGCCGGCCGCCTGCACCGCCGTCGCCAGGGTGCTGAGCTGGGGGTCCGCCATCACGAGCTGCGCGATGCTGCGGCAGGTCGCGGCGGGAGCTTTGACGGGCGCGCCCGCACCGCCCGCCAATGCCGGCGTGGCGAGCATCAGGCTCAGGGTCATCAGGCCAGTGTGCTTTTTCATCAACGTCACCTCTTGAACCGAAACTGCGGGTTTGAAATCTGCGCCACTCAATTGACACCACCCGACCCAAAATTGCAACTTTGATGGGGTTTGCCGCAGAACAGGTAAATACCTTTCCCCGGAGCCTTTATTTTTCTCTCATAAAGGCTCCGGGGAATGCGTCGGCAGGGCGCGGCTCAGCCGCTCAGCGGCCGAAGAATTCCGGCAGCTGCGCTTCTCCGATCAGCACCTCGCGCGGCTTGCTCCCCTGATGCTTGGAGACGATGCCCATCGCCTCGAGCAGGTCCATGAGCTTGCCCGCCCGCGCGTGCCCGACCGAGAGCCGGCGTTGCAGGCGCGACACGCTGCCCTGTCCTTCCTCGATGCAGATCTGGGCCGCCTGACGCAGCAGCGGATCGCTGAAATCCAGGTTGGAGCCGTTCGCGCCCGGGCCGCTGGCCTCGATGCCGCCGTCGAAGTCGGTGCCGTAGGCCTCGACGAAATCGTCCTCGAAGACCTGGCGGCGCAGCTCCTCGGTGATGCGCGCCGACTCGTTTTCCGAGATGTACGGCCCCTGGAGGCGCAGCGGCTTGACGAGACCCGGCTGGTAGAACAGCATGTCGCCCATGCCGGTCAGGCGCTCGGCCCCCACGCTGTCCAGGATGGTGCGCGAGTCGTGGCTGCTGCTCACCGCGAAAGCGATGCGGGCGGGTACGTTCACTTTGATGAGGCTGGTCAGGATGTCCACGCTGGGCCGCTGGGTCGCCAGCACGAGGTGCATGCCGGTGGCGCGCGCCATCTGGGCGAGGCGCATGATGGCCGACTCGACCTCCTTGGGGCTGGTGATCATCAGGTCGGCGAGCTCGTCGATGATGATCACGAGGTGCGGCAGCTCGACCTCGCCCACCTGGCGCATCTTGGCATTGTACTGCTCGAGGTTCTTGGCCCCGACCTGGCTCATCATCTTGTAGCGCCGCTCCATGTGGGCGACCGCGCCGAGCAGCACCCCGGCGGCGTCCACCGGGTTCGTCACGACGCCGCGCACGAGGTGCGGGATGCCGTCGTAGGGCGTCAGCTCGACCATCTTGGGATCGATCATCAGGAAGCGCAGCTCGGTAGGCAGGTACTTGAACAGCAGCGAGGTGATGAGCGTGTTGACGCACACCGACTTGCCCGATCCTGTCGAGCCGGCGACGAGCAGGTGCGGCATCTTGGCGAGGTCGCCGACCATCAGCTCGCCGTCGATGCTCTTGCCTAGGATGATCGGCAGTTTGGCGCGCGAGCTGCGGAAGGTCGGCGCGTCGGCCGCCTGATGGAAGGTGACGGGTTCGCGCTCGGCGTTGGGAACTTCCAGGCCGATCACGCTCTTGCCGGGCACCGGGGCCTCGACGCGCACGCCGCCGACCGCCAGCGCGCGGGCGAGGTCGTTGGACAGGGAGGCGATGCGGCTGATCTTCTCGCCGGGAGCAGGCTCGATCTCGTAGCGGGTCACGGTGGGGCCGCGCGCATAGTCCACCACGCGCGCCGAGAGCCCGAAGTGCCGCAGGGTCTCGTCGATGAGGCCGGCACGCTGCCGGGCCGCCACGTCCAGCGCCGTCAGGTTCAGGGCGACCGGGGGCAGCGGATCGAGCAGGCTGTCCTGGGGCAGGGCCAGCGGCAGCGCACCCTGGCGGGAAGTGGCCGGGGCCTGGGGGGCTTGCCGGGCGGAAGCCGGGGGCAGCTGCGTCTGGACTGCCGCGCCCGGAGCCGGCCGGCCGCGCGGTTCGGGGTCGGCGCTCTCCCAGGGGGCTGCGTGGGCCGCCGGGCGCGCGGAAGGTGCGGCGCGCGGGGGGCGTCCTGCCGGGCTGCTCGGCCCGAAGGGCATGTCGTCATCGTCGTCCCAGTCGCCCAGGCCGGCATCCAGACCGGAGCCGTCCCCATCCGTTCCGAACTCGTCGGCCTCCAGGGCTTCCAGACTGCCCAGTGGCGCGGCGGTAGGGCCGGAGCCCTTCTGACGTGGGCCAGGCGCCGGAGCCGGAGCCGTGCGGGGCTGGGGCGTAGCCGGGGCGCGCTCCAGCGGCAGTTCGCCCGGCGCGAAGTCGAAGTCGAGCACGGGTGGCGGGGCCGCAGCGGGCCTGGGCGCCTGCGCGGCAGGGGCGGGCCAGATGCCGGTCTTGCGGCCGGTGTCCATCGGCAGCCCGGCCAGGACGTCTTCCAGGCGTGCGCGCCAGCCGGCCTGGTCGGCCAGGGCGGCTTCGGGACGGGTGCGCAGGGCCTGCGCCAGAGCGGCGGCGGCCTCGGTGGGGGCGCGGTCGTACGCCGAGGCGAGGTCGGGCCAGCCGGGGTAGTGGCGGGCCTGCTGGCTCCAGGCGCTCCACTCGGCCTGCAATTCGTTCCAGCCCTCGGCGCGGGTCTGCTGCGCGGCGGTCTCGCGGGCCAGCACGGCCACGTCGGCCTTCTCCAGGGCCTTCTCGGCCGCCTTGCGCTCGCGTTCCAGACGCCCGGCGCGGAAGGCGAGGCGCTGGAGGTCCTGCACGGCCCGGCGGCGCAGCACCTCCAGTTCGCCGCTGGCCTGGGTGCTGCCCAGCGGCACGCTGAGTTCGTGGCGCCCGGCCGAGAGTTCCTTCTGCATCGCCTCGGCCTCGGCCCCGGCCGGGGTGGCTTCGGCGGTCACGGTGGCCCGCAGGTCGCGCGCCGCGCTGGCGAGGTACTGCCGGGTCATCGCTTCCCAGTTGGCGAGGTCGTGCGTCAGGCCGCTCAGGCCGTCCTCGTCCTGGCCGCGCAGCGTGCGCTGGGCCGCGCGCATGTCCTCCCACTGCCGCTCCAGCACGGTGTCCTGAGGATACAGGCGGCGCAGCTCGCCCAGCTCGCGCAGGCTGGCCGCGAATCCCATACGGGCGTCCTGACGCGCGCGGGCCGAGTCGCGCCCGCCCTGCCGGGCCTCGATCAGGCCCTGGGCGCGGGTGCCTGCGCCGCCCGCCAGCACGCTCAGCCAGCGGAAAAAGGACTTGAGGATGGTCAGGGGGGCGTAGCGCAGCACGATTTCCAGGCCTATGGTCAGCAGGACCAGGGGCAGCAGGGCGGCCACGTAGCCGACCGTTCCGGCCAGCGGCCCCACGCTCAGGGCCGCGAGCCGGCCCGCCTCGCCCGGCTGCACCACCTCGTGCAGGGTCAGCAGCGCGAACACCACGACCACGCCGCCCAGCACCCGCCGCGTCAGCCCCCGGACCCCGCGCCCCACGAACACCAGTGCCCCGTAACACACCGGAATGATGGGCAGCGCGTAGGCCCCCCAGCCCAGCCAGCCGAGCAGGAACTCGCGCGCCCGGTCCATCACGCCGGGGCCGGTGTTCTCGTCGGGAACGGACGCGGGGAGTAGCGTCGTCACCGCCAGAAAAATACCCAGTGCGAACAGCACCAGCCCCAGGGCTTCCCCGTCGAACCGGCTTGCCTGGGGAGCTGCCTTCCGAGCCTTCACCGCCTTCGCCATATCGGGCAGTTTAGCGGATGCGCGCGGGGATTTTGCTGCGCTGGGCCGATGAGAGTCGGTCCTGCCAGGGCGGGGCGGCCTACACTGTCCCGTGCCTGTCCCCCCGTCCCCCGCCTGTTCCCCCTCCCTGCATCTGCCCGGCCCGCTGGCGGCCGAGCTGTGGGCCCAGGCCCGGCACGAGGTCCCGCGCGAGTGTGTGGGCGTGCTGGGCGGCGTGCAGGTCGCCCGGCCGGAGAGGGGTGGACCGGAATGGAGGGCGCGCGCCCTGTATCCGCTGCGCAACGTCTCGGCGCGGCCCGAAACCGAGTACGAGGCCGATCCCGGCGAACTGCTGCGCGCGTTGCGGGCGCTGGAAGCGGCGGGGCTGGAGCTGGCGGCGCTGTACCACAGCCACCCGCGCGGCCCGGCTCGGCCCAGCGACACCGACCGTCGCCGGGCGGCCTACGACGTGCCCTACCTCATCGCCGACCTGGCCTCGGGCGAATTGCGGGCCTTTCTGCTGCCGGGGGGAGAAGCGGTGGAGCTGCGCGTGGGCTGAGGCTCAGGCTCAGGGCAGCCGCGCCAGCCGCTCGGTGAACAGCCCGAAGAAGGCGGGGGCATCCACCCCGACGGCCACCCGGGCGTTGGCGGGCGCGCCCGTCACGCCGTACAGGTCACAGACGGTGCGGCCCTGGTTGGGGCCTTCGGCGGTGTCCACCGTGACCGGCATGGCCTGCCAGGTCAGCAGGTCGGGGCGCAGGGCGGCGGCCACCGCCAGCGGATCGTGCATCGCGCCGCCGTCCAGACCGTAGCGCCGCCGGTAGAAGTCGGCGTAGAACTCCAGCAGCTCGGCCGTGACTGCGCCCGCCCGGTTGCCGGGGGCGCGCAGGGCCGCGACTCGCCCGGGACCGGCGATGCACTGCATGGTGACGTTCAGCCCGACCATCCGCAGCGGCACGCCGGACCCGAACACGACGGCCGCCGCGTGCGGGTCGGTCAGGGCGTTGGCCTCGGCGGCGGGGGTGCGGTTGCCCTGCCCGGTGCTGCCCCCCATCCACACGACCTCCCGCAGCAGCCCGGCCAGGTCGGGGGCCAGCCGCAGCGCCAGGGCCAGGTTGGTCAGCGGCCCGGTCGCGATGACCGTCACCTCGCCGGGGGCGGCGCGCGCCACGCGGATCAGGAACAGGGCGGCGTGCTCGGTTTCCGGGGTGCGCAGAGGTGCGGGCAGGTCACGCGCAGGCAGGCCACTCTGGCCGTGGACCGCGTGAGCTTCTTCGGGCGCGCGCAGCAGTGGGCGGTCTGCCCCCGCGTACAGCGGCACCCCGCGCGCCGCCTCACCCCCCAGGGCCAGGACGACACCGGCGTTGTGGGTGGTCCGGTCGAGACCCACGTTGCCGTGGGTGGTGGTCAGGCCCAGCACGCGCAGCTCCGGGCTGGCGAAGGCCAGCAGCCACGCGGCGGCGTCGTCCACGCCGGGGTCGCCGTCGAGGATCACGGGCAGGGAGGAAGCAGTCACGCCGCCCAGTCTAGGGGCCGGACGCAAAAAAAGGGCGGCCCCTCAGGGGAGCCGGCCCTCCGGAGAACAGCGCTTACTTGGTGGGGACCTTGATGGCGCCGCTGATGATCTGGGCCTTGACGGCCTCGACCTTGGCGACCTGGGCACTGCTGATCAGGGCCTTGTTGTACTGGTCGACCGCGTAGCCCACGCCGCCGTCCTTGAGGCCGAAGCGGCGCTCGCCGCCCTTGAACTTGTCGGCCTTCACGTCGCTGATCAGCGCGTACACGGCGTTGTCCACGCGCTTGAGCATGCTGGTCAGGCCGTGGTTCATGGTGGCCGGGTTCTTGTCGAAGTCGCCCAGGTAGTTCTGGTTGCTGTCCACGCCGATGAAGAACATGGGGCGGGTGTTGCCGGCGCAGGCGGCCTTGTAGCCCGAGCTCTTGGCGACGTTCTTGAAGTTGTCGCTGGAGAACTTCACGCCCGAGGGCAGCTGGGCGGCCTTGAGGCACTGCGTCTGGCGCACGTAGTCCACCACGCCGCCGCCCGACCCGCCGGCCGCCGCGAAGATGATGTCCGCGCCGCGCCCGCGCATGCTGGCCGCGATTTCCTTGGCCTTGGCGGGGTTGTTCCAGGCGTCCGGGGTGGTGCCGACGTACTGCGCGACGACCCGGGCCTTGGGGTTGGCGGCCTTGACGCCGGCGGTGTAGCCCGCCTCGAACTTGTGGATGAGGGGGATGTCCATGCCGCCGACGAAGCCGACGACGCCGGTGGAGCTGTTCATGCCGGCGAGGTAGCCGACGAGGTAGCTGCCCTGCTCCTCGTTGAACACGAGGCTGGCGACGTTCTTGGCGGTGGACACGTCGTCGATCAGGCCGAAGTACAGATCGGGGTTTTCCTTGGCGACGGTCGAGATGCTGGCGTTGTTGGCGAAGCCCACGCCGATGGTCAGGTCGAAGCCTTCCTTGGCGAAGGAGCGCACGCCCTGAATGTTCTGGCTGGGGTCGCTGGGCTCGAAGTCCTTGGTCTGGATGCCGAGCTGCTTGGCGGCGCGGCTGGCCCCTTCGTAGGCGCTCTGGTTGAAGCTCTTGTCGGCCTTGCCGCCGGCGTCGTAGGCCATGCCCACGCGCACGGTCTGCGCGGCGGCGAGCGAGGTCGTTACAGCGAGGGCCAGCATCATGATCTTCTTCATGGAAACTCCTTGGACTGGATACAGGGGACTGCTTGGCAAGAGTATATGCAACTTTGGGATGGTCAAGGATGAATGAACCCCCTATTCACCTGACGAGCATGAGTGTGGGGGAGGCTGCGGGCTTAAGCCGCGCTTCAGAGAGGCTGGTGATGACCGGCGTGTTCTGCTGACAGTTAAAAAATTTGCCCAGTTTCCTGTCCGGGCAGGGTGCTAGGCTGGGGCCATGACGCAGGCTTCCTCCCCGGCCCAGGCACCGGAAAACGCCGATCCGCACGCCCGTTACCTCGCGCTCCGGGATGAGGTCGCGCGCCACAACCGCGCCTATTACGAGCAGGACGCCCCGGACATCACGGACGACGCCTACGACGCCCTGGCCCGCGAGTTGCGCGCGCTGGAGGAGGCGCACCCCGAGTGGGTCACGGCGGATACCCCCACCGGGGGCGTCGGGGGCGCGCCGAGTGCGGCCTTCGTGCCGGTCGAGCACCCCACGCCCATGACCAGCCTCGACAACGTCTTCGACGACGCCGAACTGCGCGAATGGCAGGAGAAGCTGGCGCGCTCGCTGAACCTGCCGGCCGACTACGACAGCTTCACGTTCACGGGCGAACTCAAGATCGACGGCCTGAGCGTGAACCTGTACTACAAGGGCGGCGAGTTGCAGTGGGCCGCCACGCGCGGCAACGGCCGGGTGGGCGAGATCGTGACCGCGCAGGTGCTCACCATTCCGGGGCTGCCCCAGAAGCTGGAGGGCCTGAGCGGCGAGCTGGAGGTGCGCGGCGAGGTGTACCTGTCGCGCGCCGACTTCGCGGCCTTCAACGCACAGGCCGAGGAACTGGGCACGCCCCTCCTCAAAAACCCCCGCAACGGGGCCGCCGGGGCGCTGCGCCAGAAGGACCCCGAGGTGACGCGCACCCGGAACCTCAAGGCCATCTTCTACTCGCTGGGCAAACGTGACGGCGTGCCCGCCCGCACCCAGGGCGAGGTGCTGGCCTGGCTGGCGGAGCGGGGCTTTCCGACCAGCCGCTACTCCGAACGCCTGGAGGGGATCGCCGCCGCCGCCGACTACCACGCGCGCATGGTCGCCGGGCGCGCCGACTTCGAGTTCGACGCCGACGGCACGGTGCTCAAGCTCGATCCGCTGGACCTTCAGGACGAGGCGGGCTTCACCAGCCGCGCGCCGCGCTGGGCCATCGCCTACAAGTTCCCGGTCGAGGAGGTCGAGACGACGCTGGAGAGCATCACCATCAACGTGGGGCGCACCGGCAAGCTCGCGCCGCTGGCGCACCTCTCGCCCCGGCTCATCGAGGGCAGCACGGTCAGCAAGGCCACGCTGCACAACGAGGACTACATCGCCGACATGGACCTGCGGGTGGGGGACACGGTGGTCGTGCGCAAGTCGGGCGGCGTGATTCCGCAGATCATGCGGGTGCTGCCCGAAAAGCGCCCCGAGGGAACCGTGCCCTTCGCCTTCCCGGAACACTGCCCGGTGTGCGGCCACGGGGCGGTGCGGGCCGAGGGCGACGCCAACACCTACTGTCCCAACCCCGCCTGCCCGGCGCAGAACTTCGAGCGTATCCGCTATTTCGTGTCGCGCGGGGCGATGGACGTGCGCGGGATCGGGGACAAGCTGGTCGCGCAACTCCTCGAACAGGGGCTGGTGAAGGACGCGGCCGACCTGTACCTCCTGACGGCCGAGCAGCTCGCGGCGCTGGAGCGCGGCGGCGACAAGAAGGCCGCCAACATCCTGGGGCAGCTGGAGGCCAGCAAGGCGCGGCCCCTGTGGCGGCTGGTGAACGCGCTGGGCATGAGCCACGTGGGCGAGCGCGGCGCGCAGGCACTGGCCCGCGCCTTCGGATCGCTGGACGCGCTGTTGGCCGCCACGCCCGAACAGGTGGCGGCCGTGCCGGGCATGGGCGGCGTCATCGCCCAGAGCGTGACGGCGGCGCTGGCCGACCCCGCCATGCAGGACCTGCTGCGGCGGCTGCGCGGGGCCGGGGTGGACCCGCAGGCGGAGGCCACGGCGCGCGGCGAGCAGCTGCGCGGCCTGAACTTCGTGCTCACCGGTACCCTGGGCGAGCCGCGCGAGGCGGTCAAGGCCCGGCTGGAAGCCGCCGGGGGCCGCGTGACCGGCAGCGTGACCGGCAAGACGAGCTACCTCGTGGCGGGCGAGGAGGCCGGCAGCAAGCTCGCCCGCGCCCAGGAACTCGGGGTGGCGGTGCTGGACGAGGCGGGGCTGGCCGCGCTGCTGGCCGAGAAGGGCGTGGGCGCCGCGCCGCAGGACCCGGCCGCCGACGCCTGAGCCGGGAAACCCCCTACACTGGGGCTTATTGGCGCGGCCCCAGTTCCGACGCCCGGAGGCACAGTTCATGGCAACACCCGAAGTCGACATCAGCAAGAGCGTTCTGCTCGATATTGCCGCCACTACCCTCGAGGGCATCGAGGGCACGGAGATCGCGGCGGCGCCCCTCAAGATGGGCGAAGTGATCCGCAACCAGCCCGGCTCCCGGCGCCCACGCGCGCTGCGCGTGACCCGCGAGGGACAGGACGTGACCGTGGACCTCGGCCTGAACGTGGACTACGGCCGCAACCTGCTGGCGGTCTCGCAGCAGGCGCAGCGGGCCGTGCGCGAGAACATCGAACTCATGACGGGCCTGAAGGTCCGGGCCGTGAACGTCGCGGTGCAGGGCGTGTGTCTGCCCCGTGGGCAGGCGTCGTGACCCGCCGCCGCGACAAGGCCGCGCAGCCGGTGGGCACCCGCCGCGCCGCGCGCGAATTCGCCTTCCGCACGCTGTTCGAGGCCGAGCGGGGCGACCTGCCGCTGGACGCCGTGTTCACCCGCGCCGAGGGGGCCATGCGGGAGGGCGACGACACCTTCCCGGCCCTGAACGCCGAGGCGCTGGACTTCGCGCGGGACCTCGTACGCGGTCTGGGCGACCACCGCGACGAGATTGACGACACGCTTCACCGCACCATCCGGGGCTGGACCTTCGACCAGATGGCCCAGACCGACCTGAACGTGCTGCGCCTGGCGACCTTCGAGATGCTGCACACGGACGAGCCGCATCCCCCGGTCATCGAGAGCGCCGTGCGCATCGCGCGCAAGTTCGGCGGCGACGACTCGGGCCGCTTCGTGAACGGCGTGCTGGCGAACCTGTCGCGCAACCTGGCCGCCCAGGGCCGCGCCGAGTCCTGAGCCGGGCGGCCCGGCCCGGCGCGTTTCGGCAGATGCTCTAGACTGGGTTCCGCGTGAATTCCCTGGCTGAACTTCTTGCCAACCGCTGGCTGTGGACGGCGGTGCTGGCCTCGACCGGTGCCCAGCTCCTCAAGGTCCTCCTGATCCTGCTGTTCGACCGGCGCTGGCGGCCCGGGGCCTTCATGGAGACGGGCGGGATGCCCAGCAGCCACAGCGCGATGGTGGCGGCGCTGAGTACCGGTGTCGCCCTGAGCGAGGGCGTGGGCAGCCCGCTGTTCGCCGTGGCGGCCGTCTTCTCGCTCATCGTCATGTACGACGCGACCGGCGTGCGTCACAGCAGCGGGGTCCAGGCCCGGCTGCTCAACGAGCTGATTCAGGAACTGAGCGCCGTCGTGCGCGAGGGTTTCGCGCCCAAGCCGGTGCGCGTCCTGCTGGGCCACACCTACCTGGAAATGCTCGCGGGCCTGCTGCTGGGCATCGGCGCGGGTTTCCTGGCCTTCCGGGTGCTGTAGCGGCCAGCCGGGGACGGGGGCGGGGGCTCAGGTTCCGGCCGGGCCGGCCTGGCCACCGGTACAGATCAGGTCTTGCAGGGCGCTGCGGACGTTTTCCGGGACGCGGGACGCCGTCTGGCACAGAGGAGCCGCCCGGAGCGTCTGGTATTCGGCGCAGGCCCGCCGGAAGCGGTTCTCGAGGTCGGGCAGCTCGCGCAGGTGCCGCCGGATTTCCTGGTCCCAGAGGGGCGCGGCCGGGTCTTCCGGGCCTGCGCCGAGTGGCGGCGTGTAGGCCTGAAGTTCCCGGACCAGCAGGATGCGCTGGGCCAGGCTGCGGCAGCACAGTTCGAGGGCGAGCAGGGTCTGGGCGGCGGAATCGTGAAGCATGGTTCTCCGGACAGGGCTGAAATCGCGGCGCGCATCGGGGACCGTCCGGCGGCGTGCCGCGCCCGTGGACGGATCTGAGGCCAGGATGGGAAACAGATACCGGTACTGTACGGAGCCGGCATTACCGGACCGTAAATTGCGGCCCGGCCCGGCGCGGTGGCGGCCGGGAGGGACCGCAGCCGGGCCTACAGCCCCCGGAGCGCCCCGTCGAGCACGGCGCCCAGCCGCTCGCGCGTGAAGGGCCGCTTGCCCTCCAGCAGTCCGCGCGTGCCGGCGTGCAGGTGCCAGTGCTTGCTGCCGCCCATCAGCCGCAGGGACACGGCCTTGAGGTCGGCGTGGCGCGGGCTGACGGCCGCGACGAGCAGCGGCTGGCCCCCCGAGCTGACCCCCGCGCTCATGACGGTGGTGGGCAGGTCGTAGGGCCGCTCCATGCGGTAGATGTAGTCCGGGAAGTCCGCGACCTTGCCGTAGGTCAGCCCGCGCGCCTGCGCTTCGGCCTCCAGCCAGCCCAGAAGTTCCGTCCACCCCGCGTACAACGCCGAGTCGCTGTGTGTCATTGGAACTCCAGCATAGCCCGCCCGGCCGCCGGGCAGGCCCGCGCCCCCTCAGCCCTGAAGCAGAATGCGCCCGCCCGCCGCGTCCAGCGTGACCTCGCCGCCCAGCTCCTCACCGCCCAGCACCTCGCCACTCAGGGCGTCGCGCCATTCGCCGTCCGGCAGGGTCAGGGTGACGGCGTGCGCCCCGGCGCGGCGGCTGGCGACCACGGCGGCGCGCTCGGTGCGGCCGTCCGCGTGCGTGAACTCGCGCAGGTAGGCCACCGCGTCCGCCTCGGCGTGCAGGAACTGCAGGTGGCCCCGGTGCAGCGCGTGTGCCGAGCGCCGTACCCCGATCAGGGCGCGCACCCGCTCCAGCAGCTCCCGGTCCCAGGCCTCCTCGTCCCAGGGCATCGGCTCGCGGCACCAGGGCATGTTGCCGGCCCGGCTCTGGGTCACGCCGACCTCGGTGCCGTAGTAGGTGCAGGGCACGCCCGCGTAGCCCATCAGCAGGGTGAAGGCCGCCAGGAAACGCGTGCGGTCGCCCCCGACCCGGAACAGTGCCCGGCCGATGTCGTGCGATTCGAGCAGGTTGAACATGCTCAGCGCGACCTGGGGCGCCAGGGCGTGGTAGGCGTCGTGCAGGATGTCCACGAGTTCGTGGCCGTCCAGGCGGCTCGGCGCGCCGAAATGCGTGCCCCCGCTGACCCACTGCATGACCGGCAGCCCGAAGCCGTGGTAGTTCATCGCGCCGTCCTCGCCCTGGCCGCCAAGCGCATGTTCAGGGTCGAAGAAGCGCTCGCCGAACACGTAGGCGTCGGGGCGCTCCTCGCGGGCGGCCGCCTTCAGCGCGCGGTGCAGGGGCAGGTTGTCGTCGTCGGTGCCGCCCGAGCCGATCATGTGGGCCACGTCCAGCCGCCAGCCCGCCGCCCCCCGGCGCAGCCAGTGGCGCACCACGCTGCGCTCGCCGTTCAGGAACTCGGCCACCGCCGCCGGGCTGCCGTAGTCGATCTTGGGCAGGGTGGGCACGTCCATGAAGGCGTGGTAGTTCAGCCCGCCCTCCGGGCCCGCCGCGCGCCAGGTGAACAGCTCGCGCTCGGGGGCGCCTTCGCTCGCCAGCGCCGCCCGGAACAGCGCGTTCTCGTCGCCCGTATGGTTGAACACGCCGTCCAGCACGATGCGGATGCCGGCCGCGTCCGCCTCCCGCACCAGCTCGTCCCAGGCCGCCTCGCCGCCCAGGTGGGGGTCCACGGCGCGGTAGTCGGTGATGTCGTAGCGGTGGTTGCTGGGCGACGTGAAGACCGGCGTGAGCCACAGCCCCGTGATGCCGAGGCGTTGCAGGTACGGCAGCGCCTGCGTCACCCCGTTCAGGTCGCCGCCGTAGTGGCCGTGGATGTCGTTGTGGGCGTCCACCGGCGTATTCCATTCGACGTGCTCGACCGGGCGGCCGTTATAGACGTACTCGCCGGTCTGCACGTCGTTGCCGGGGTCGCCGTTGCGGAAGCGGTCGGGGAAGATCTGGTAGAAGACGCCGCTCCAGGCCCACTCGGGGGCCACGTGGCCGGGCAGGTACTGGAACCAGCCCCGGAAGCCCCGGCGCGAGTGGTGCAGGCCCAGGTGCGTGAAGTTGAGGTGGTCGCCCTCCAGGTCGAGCTGCCAGGCGTAGCGCACCCGCTGGCCGGCGAGCGGCAGTTCGGCCTCGAACCAGCGGCCCTCACCGGCAGCGGCGGGCGGCGCGGCGATCTCGGCGGCGCTCACCGTCTCGATCTCGCCGATGTGTACGTACTTGAGCGTCACCGAGGTGACGGGCAGCTCGCAGCGCAGGCGCACGGTCACGCGCCTTCCCTGCGGCACGCCCAGCTGTGAGGTGTAGGCGGGGGTGTGGTCGTGCTGGGCGGGGGGCCGGGGGGTGGGAATGAACATGGGGGGCCTCCAGGGCGCAGAGAAGGCAGAACACGCTTCCCCGCGACGCGGCTCTCTCCGGCACGGGGGCGGGGGAGAGGTCGTGTCACGGGGACATGCGTTGCCTGCGGATTGTGGACTGCCGGAACAGCGCCCAGGAACCTGGGCCGCGCCGCCAAGTGTGCCGCGCGGCGGTGGGGGGGGTCAAGGGTGGGGCCGGCGGGTGCGGGCACGTGCTGGACACCGGGGGACGGCCTGCCGGCGGGGGTGGGCGGCGGGCCGTCCCCCCCTGGCTGACCCGCCTTGTAGACAGCTCAGAAACGCCGGTTATGCTGGTGCATGTTCGCTCTCCCCGAGCCGCGCGGCCCGCAAGCCGGCCTGTCTGGGCAGCCGCATCCGGTCAAGACCGAGCGGCACGACCCGGTCCGTATGGAACATCACACCAACACCGGCGTGCGCGCCGTGCGGACCTACGAGGAGCGGCCTCACGGCCTCTTCGTGGCGCGCGACTTCGACCGGCATCCGCGTGTGCGCCACTGGCAGGCGCACCTGCTGCCGGACCTCGACCTCGTGGTGTGCCGCTACGATTTCCACGGGCCGCGCGAGCACGACTATTACATCGACGTGGCGCAGGTGTCGCGCGAGGACGGCCTCTGGGCAGTGCGCGACCTGTACCTCGACGTGGTGGTCCACGACGGCCTGGGGGCCGAGATTCTCGATACCGACGAACTGCTCGCGGCCAGGGCGGCCGACCTGATCGGTGAGGCCGACCTGCACCGCGCCGTGACGGTCGCGCACCGCACCCTGTCGGGCCTGGCCCACGCGAGCTACCGCCTGGACGACTGGCTGGGCGCGCAGGGCCTGCGGCTGGACTGGTGTACGCCGGCCGAGACGGGCGTGGCGGGGCCGCTGGTCGAGTGCTGAGCCGCCCCCGGACGCCGTCCTGGCCGCCGTTCAGCTAGGGCGCGGACCGGCGCGGAACGCCGGAATCCTCACCTGACGTTTGCCCGCCGCGTGCTACGGTGCCGGGAATGAGGCGGACGAGGGACCGGGAGGCCAGGCCCGGCGGGCAGGGTGGCCGCGCCGGACGGTTCCCGGGTTGACCGGCGCGGCCGGGCCCGTGGTCCCGACCCGTACGGACACGCCGGACGGCGAGGTGCCGCCCGCGCCGGCCAGTGGCCGACTGAGCGCCGTAGATGTGTTCCGGGGCCTGACCATCACCGAGGTGGTGGGGCACCACACCTCGGGCATGGCGCTGCGCTACGCCACCCCCGGCACGCCCGAGTACGAGTTCCTGTCCATCCTGAACCGCTCGCTGCATTTCGCGGTTCCGGCGTTCGTGTTCCTGTCGGTCGCGGTCCTGACCAACAGCCTGCTGCGGCGCTTCGACGCGCGGCGCTACTTCTGGCGGCGGCTGACGCGTGGGCTGTGGCCCTACCTGCTGTGGAGCGCCCTGTACGTGCTGTGGTCGGTGTGGACCGGCCAGCGCCCCCCCGAGGTCCTCACCGACCCCGACAAGTGGAGTTTCTACCTGCTGTACGGCAAGGCCAGCTACCACCTGTATTTTCTGCTGGTCGCGCTGGAGGTGTACCTGCTGCTGCCGCTGCTGCTGCCGCTGGCGCGCAAGAAGCCCTACATCACCCTCGCGCTGGGGCTGGGGCTGCTGGCGCAGTGGGGGGCCTACGAGCTGAACCGGGGGGTCTGGCGGCTCCAGTTTCCGGCGAGTACGGTGCTGTGGTACCTGCTGCCGGTGCTGCTGGGGGTGGGGGTGGGGGCGCGTTTCGCGGAGTTTCCGGCGTGGTGGCGGCGGCGCTGGCCTGCCTTGCTGCTGCTCACGGCGCTGGCCTACGCGGCCTATCTGCCCACCGCCCTCGACTACCTCAGCGGGGACCTGACGAGCAGCATGGGCTACAACGTCCGCAGCTGGCTGTATACCTCCCTGACGGCCCTGACCCTGCTGGGCGCGGCCTTCCACTGGAAGGAACTGGCCCCCCGGCTGCGCGGCGCGTTCGGATGGCTGGGCACCGTGAGCCTCCAGATCTACCTGCTGCACCCGGCGCTGCTCCAGGTGTTCGAGCGCTGGCAACCGCCCGGCGGCTCCGAGACCCGGCGGCTGTGGACGGCGGCGCTGTACGGTCTGCTGGCGCTGCTGCTGCCCGCGCTGCTGGCCCGGCTGCTGCGGCGCACCCCCCTGAGTCCGCTGCTGTTCGGCCGCTGAGGCGCGGGGTGTCAGGCAGCGCCCGCCCGCGTGCCGTACAGTGCTCGGCAGTGAAGCTGCCTGTCCGGACCTTCCTGCTCGCCCTGGCCCTGTTGCCGGCCCTGTCCCTGGGTGCGGCGCGGGCGGTTCCGGCATTGCCCCCCCAGCCGCCTGCCCAGGGCGCGGCGGCCCACGACCTCTGGCAGCCCCTGGAGCGCGGGCCGGGCCAGGCGTCGCTGCTGCGGGTGCCGCCGCGCTGCCACGCCGAGGCCTGCGCGCTCGTGGTCGTCTCGCATCCGCGTGCCCAGTCGCCGGAGCGGCTGCGGGACAGTGCGGGCGTGGCGGTTCTGACCGGCCGGCTGCTGGAGTCGGGTTTCGCGGTGATGCTCAGCGGCGACGGCGGCCCCACCACCTGGGGCAGCCCGGCGGCGCTGGAAACGGCCGCGCGCGACCACGCCGAGGCCACACGCCATTTTTTCTGGAACGGGCACACCTACGCCCTGGGCCTGAGCATGGGCGGGTTGCTGGCCCTGCGCAGCGCCCTGCCCGGCAGCCCCTACGGCGTGGAAGGGGTGGCCCTCATCGACGGCTGGGTCAGCCTGGACGCCGCTTGGCGGGCCTCGGCCGACCGCCGCGCCGAAATCCGCGCGGCCTACGGCCTGACCACGCCGCCCCTGCCGGGTCTGGACCCCCTGCGCGCCCTGGAGGGCCGTCCGCCCCTGCCGCTGTTCGTGGTGTCCAGCCCGGACGACCGCCTCGTGCCCCAGGCCGGCAACGCCGATCAGGTGTTCCTGCACGCCGAGGTGGGCCTCAGCGCGCGCGTCCACGTCAGCGGGCCGCACCTGGGGGGCAACCGCTTCACGCCCGAGCTGGCGCGCCGCCTCGCCGGGTTCTTCGGAGCCATTGAGGCCCGCACGCCGCCGCAGTACGGCTTCTGAGGCGTCAGACCCGGCCCACCCCCAGCGCCGCCAGTTCGGCGCGTAGTCCCGCCGCGTCCCGGAACTGTACGGCGTGCATACCCACCGAGCGGGCCGCCTGCACGTTCTGCGCGCGGTCGTCGATCATCACCGCCTCCTCGGGGCGTACCCCGGCGAAACTCAGGCCCAGGCGGTAGATGGCCGGGTTGGGCTTGAGGACCCCCAGGTAGCACGACGTGAAAAAGGCCAGCAGGAACTCCTGAAGGCCGCAGGTGGCGATGCGGTACTCGTTGAGGTCGCGGCCCTCGTTGTTCAGGGCGTACATGCGGATGCCTGCCGATAGCTCACGGGCCAGCGCCAGCGACTCGGGATGAGGCTGGCTGACCGCCTCCATCGCCGCGCGGAACTCGGCGGGCGTGAAGTCGCGCGGTTCGTAGAACACCGTCTGGTCCATGTATTCGGCCAGGGTCATGCGGCCCAGCTCCAGCTCGGGCGCGGCGAGCTTGTGGCGTTCGGTGAACTCGGCCGCGTCGAGGCCGAAGCTGGCGAGCACCTGGGCGCGTTGCTCGCGGTCCCAGCCGTTGGTGAGCAGCACGCCCCCGATATCCCAGAACAGCGCCTTGACAGTCATGCGCCCAGGGTAGTCCAGAAGCCGGGCGTGGGGGGGCGCAGGAGGGGACGGAAGGCCTTGGCCCTCCCGGTTCCCGGAGACAGAAAGAGGGCACCGGACGCCTCTCCGGTGCCGCCCCGGGCTTCTCCCTTTTCCCGGAGACGGGCCGGCACGGGGGCCGGCCGGCGCCAGAGATCACACGCTCACCAGCCCCAGGGCGATGCCGCGCGCCACCGCCCCCGCGCGGCTCTGCACGCCCAGTTTGGCGTAGAGGGCCTGCACGTGGAACTTGACCGTACTCTCGGACACGCCCAGCTCGCGGGCGGCGCGTTTGTTGCTCAGGCCCGCCGCGAGCTGCTCCAGCACGTCGCGTTCGCGCGGGGTCAGGCCCACGTCCGCCCCGGCCGTGAGGTCACCCAGGTCGTCCTGGTCGTCAGCCGGGTCCAGCGGCCCCAGCGCGGCGGGCGGCAGCACGGCCAGCCCCGCCGCCGCGCCCAGCACGCCCGCCAGGAGTTCGGCGGCGGTGGCCTGCGCGCTCAGGGCCGCGAAGCCGCCCGGCACCCACTCGGCGAGCAGCGCGGCCCACACCGGCGAGCCCAGCGCCACCACGGCCGCCGCCCCGGCGAGGGCCTGCGGCTCGGCCAGCCAGCTGTCGTCGACGACCAGCACGTCGGCTTCTTCCTCGGGGTCGGTGACCACCCGCACCCCGGCCGAGGCGAGCAGGGCCGAGACCCCCGCCGCGCCGATGCCGGGGCGCATGACCACGCGCGCGGAGGGCAGGCCGAACGCGGAGGGCAGGGCAGACATGCCCGATGCTAAGGGGCGCGGGCCACCTGTGACCGCCTGGGCCGTTCCCGCGCCCGGCACCTCAGCGCTCCCCGACGGTCAGGGTCACGTCCTGTTCCTCGCCGCCGCGCAGGATGCGGGCCGTGAGGGTCTCGCCGGCGCGGCCCTGCACCCGCTCCATCAGCTCACGCGGGTGGCGCAGGCCCTCGCCGTCCAGGCTCAGCAGGATGTCCCCGATCTTCAGCCCGGCCTGCGCGGCGGGACTTCCGGCCTCGACCTGCACGGCGGTCAGGCCCAGTCGGGTGCCCTCGGGCCAGGGGGTGCCCCGGCCCCAGCCGCCCGGGCGCCCGCGCTCGTCACGGCCCCGGCCGCGTCCGGTCATGCGGGGGTCGCCGTCCTCCCGGTTCCAGGGACCGTGCTTGCCCCAGGGTCCGCCGCCGCGCGGGCCGGGGCCGCCCCAGGGGCCACGTTCCCAGGGCCCACGCGGCCCGCGCCCGTCTTCGGGGTTGTGACGGTCATGCTGGGCACCGTCCTGCTCCGTGCCGGACTGGCCCATGTCGGCCTGCGCCGTATCGGCCTGGGCGGGACCCGGCAGCACGACCGGCTGGGTGGCGAGACCCAGATACCCGCGCGGCACGCGGCCGGTCTGGGCGAGCAGGTCGGCGACCTTCAGGGCGCGGGCGGCGGGCACGGCCAGCAGGCCCCGGCGCGGGGTGCCGGCGTTCAGCACGCCGACCAGGGCGCCGCGCACGTCCACCAGCGCGCCTCCGCTGATTCCCGGAAAGGGCTCGGCGCCCGCCGGCAGCCAGCCGCGCTCGGTGCCCGCGTGCCGCACCAGGCCCAGGGACGCCTGGGGGCCACGTTCGGGGCGACCGACCGCCAGCAGCAGTTCGCCCACGCGGGGGGCTGGGCCGGTGCTCAGGGCGGGCAGATTCAGGTCCTCTACGCGCAGCAGGGCGAGGTCGCTGCCGGGGTCGCGGCCCACCACGCTGGCGCCCAGGCGGCGGCCGTCGGGGGTGCCCACCGTCACCTCGTCGCCGTGCAGCACGTGTGCCACGGTCAGGATGAGGTCCTTGCCCACCACGCTGCCGCTGATGGGGCGCATGGCATGGACGGTCACGAGGCTGGCGGCCGCCGCTTCGACGGTATCGGCCAGTTGGCTGGAAAATTCGGAAAGATTCGTCATGCCCCTAGGGTGCGCTTCCCCGGCAAAAACCGCGCCCGGCAAACGGAGAGGCCCCCACCCTGGCCGGATGGGGGGGCCGGGATGGGGGCCTGGGCGGGGCGGCCTAGCGGGCGGCGGCCCAGTCGCGCAGATACGCCGCGACCAGCTCGCTCACGTTCACGCCCTCGCGCTCGGCCCGGGCGAGTTGCGCGGCCTTTTCCTCGCGCGTCATGGGCAGCCATAGCGCCACGTATTCCTGCCCGTCTTCCAGCTTGTACTCGCCGCCCTGTTCGTCGCGTTGCACGGTTCCCTGGGTCATCTGTTCCTCCTGACCGGCCTGCATCAGCCAGTCCACCACGCGCGCTTTCAGAAAGCGCCACTCGCGCCCGACCTTGCGGCCCGGCAGTTCGCCGCCGCGCACCAGGGCGTAGGCGGTCGTCTCGCTCACCTTCAGGAAGGCGGCCAATTCTTCGAGGGTCAGGACTTCATCCATGCCCCGATTGTGCCACCTGCCGTCAGGTGAGGTCATCTTGCGGTATCTGGCGACAAAGTTCAAGTGGTTGCTGGCAGTTGCCGCAAGTTGGCATGAATTAAACTGCGTGCCATGTCCCTGACCCTCTCGGTCCTGAGCGGCGAGTACGCCGTATGCCAGCTTCCCGAAGCCGCCGCGCCGCCCGCCTGGGCCCTGTCCGGCGAGCTGTGGACCCTGACCCGTGCGCCCGGCGAACTGTCCGTGGTGTGCGGCGCCGCGCAGGTGCCTGCCGGGGTCCGCGCCCAGAAGGGCTGGGCGGCGCTGCGGCTGCACGGCCCTTTCGAGTTCACGCTGACCGGCGTCCTGGCGGGCGTGCTGAACCCCCTGCGGGACGCCGGCGTGGGCATCTTCGCGCTGTCCACCTTCGACACCGACTACGTGCTCGTCGCGCAGGAGCGGCTGCCGGACGCCGTGGCGGCCCTGCGCGCGGCGGGCCACACCGTCAGCCAGACGGTCAGAAGGTAAAGGCGTCCCGCGTGAGGTGGTAGCGCCACACCGGTACCCGCTCGCCCCGGTAGAGGTCCGGTTCGCCCTCGCCGGCGCGCACGAAGCCCAGGCGGCGCATCAGCGCGTGCGAGCGGGCATTGGGGGCGTGGACCTCAGCCCGGACCTCCAGCAGCCCCAGCGGCCCGAAGGCGTGCGCGAGCATCAGCCGCCCGGCGCGCGTGCCCCGGCCCTGGCCCCAGGCGGCGGGGTCGCCCAGCGCGATGCCGAACTCGCCCGAGGTGCGGGTCAGGTCCGCGAGGTCCGTGTACCCGATCAGGCGGCCGTCTTCCTCGATGCCCAGGCGCAGGAAGTCCGGCCCTACCCCTGCCATGACCGTCAGCCAGTGGCGGCGTAGCACCCGCTCGCTCAGACCGGGGGTCCAGCCGTTCGCCAGACAGAACTCGCGGTCCTGGCCCCAGCGCGCGGCCGTGCCCTCGTCGCCGGGCCGCAGGGGGCGCAGGCTCAGGTCGGCCACAGATGGTCCAGGAGGTCGGCGGCGGTGCCCTCGCGCCCCAGCCGGTAGCCCTCGCCCGCCCAGAGGCTCAGGACGCCGGCCTCGCCCGCCCTGGCCCCGGCGGCGCGCAGCTCGCGGGTCAGGGCGTTCTGGTACGGGTAGGGCAGGGGCGCACGCACGGCCGCGCTCAGGGCGTTGACCAGCCCGCGTGCCGGACGACCGCTGAAACTGCGGGTCAGGCCGGTGGGGGCCATGCCCGCCGCCAGCGCCGCGCGGTAGGGGGCGGAGGTGCCCGCCTCGTCGGCCCGCAGGAAGGCCGTGCCGCACTGCGCGAGGCTGGCCCCGGCGTCCAGCGCGGCCTGTATGTCCGCGTGGATCATCAGGCCGCCCGCCGCGATCACGGGCACGTCCAGGGCCGCCGCCGCGCGCCGGGTCAGGTCCAGAGTGCCGGCCAGCTCGTCGCCCGCGTCCTCCCAGCCACCCCGGTGCCCGCCAGCCGCCCCGCCCTGCACGACCACGGCGTCTACGCCGTCCCGGGCGAGTTGCCGCGCCTCGTCCAGCCCGGTCGCCGTGCCGAGACTCAGGATGCCCCGGGCGCGCAGGGCCGCGAGCTGCCCGGCATCCAGCCGCCCGAAGGCGAACGAGAAGACGGCGGGCCGCGCCTCCAGCACCGCCGCGAACTGCCCCGCGAAGTCCTCGGCGGCCCGGGCGGGCAGGGTGGGCGGGGTCAGCCCCAGCGCCGCGCAGAAGGGCGCGAGTTCGGCTGCCGCCGCCCCGACCTGGGCCGGGGTCGGCGGTGCGGGGTGGCCCGGCGCGAACAGGTTCACGGCGAAGGGCCGGGCGGTCCGGGCGCGGAGGTCGGCGACCGCCTCCGTGATCTGCCCCGACGTCAGGTAGGCGGCGCCCAGGCTGCCCAGCCCGCCCGCCTCCGAGACGGCGGCGGCCAGCGCGGGCGTGCCGATGCCCCCCGCCATCGGCGCGAGGACCACCGGGCGCGTGAGGCCCAGGCGGCGTGCCAGGGCACTGGAGACCTGGGGGGTCATGACCGCACCGCGCCTCCCCGGATCCAGCCCAGGGCCAGCGGCATGACGCGCGGCAGCACGACCAGCGACTGGAGCGGCACGGCGATGAGGGTGACGACCAGGGTCACGACCGGCAGCGGCACGCGGCCCAGCAGGGCGGGCAGCGTCGCCAGCAGTACGGCCGTGATGAGCGGATAGGTGCAGGCCCACACGACCAGCGCCGTGCGGTAGCGTGCCCGGCCGTGCAGCACCGGAAAGCGCACCCAGCCCCCGCCGGTCAGCCGCTCGACGAGCGGGAACACCACGAACTGCGTCAGCGGCACCAGGATCGCCGTCAGGATCAGGGCGCTGACGGGGGTGGGCACGCGGCCCAGCAGCAGCGGCCCCAGCACGAGCAGCAGCAGCGTGATCGCCGGGTAGATGCCCAGCCAGCGCGCGACCATCAGCCTCAGCGGCGAGGTGGTGAAGGGAGGAGGGCTGGGCGCGGACACGGGCGCATCCTACCCGGCGGCCGAGCGGCGCGTCTGTCGCCTGGCTCCCGGCAGCGGCGCGTCCGGGGGCGTAGCCTGCGCGGCGAGCATGACCCTTCCCGACTTTCCCCGTGCCTGGACCGCCTACCGCCGCGCGGCCTACCTGACCGGGCCGTCGCCCCGCCGCCAGTTCCTGCCGCGCGAGGTGCTGCTGGGCCTGCTGCGGCAGGTCGAGGAGCGGCTGCCCCTGCTCGACGCCCCCGACCTGCCCTGGACACTGGCGGGGCGCGTCCACGACGCCGAGTACCTGCGGCGCTGGCGCGCGGGCGAGGTCACGCGGGCCGAGGAGCGGGCGATGGGCTTCGCCTGGACCCCCGGCATCGTCGCGCGTGGCCTGGGCAGCTCGGGCGCGACGCTGGCCGCTACCCGCGACGCGCTGGCGGGCGGGCTGGGCCTGAACCTCGGCGGCGGCACCCACCACGCCTACGCGGGGCACGCCGAGGGGTTCTCCTTCCTGAACGACGTGGCGATCTCGGCGCGCTGGCTGTTGGACCACGCGCATGCCCGGCGCATCCTGATCCTCGACCTGGACGTGCATCAGGGCAACGGCACGGCCAGCCTCTTCGCGGGTGAGAGTCGGGTGCTGACCGTCAGCGTCCACGCGGCCCGCAACTACCCGTTCGACAAGGAGACTAGCGGCCTGGACGTGAATCTGCCCGACGGCACCGGGGACGCCGAGTACCTCGCGGCGCTGGACACCCGGGTCGCTCCGGTGGTGGCCGCCTTCCGGCCCGACTTCGTGTACTACCTCGCGGGGGCCGACGTGCTGGCGGGCGACCAGCTCGGCCGCCTGGCCCTGAGCCTGGACGGAGTGCGGGCCCGCGACGAGCGGGTCTTCCGCTGGGCGGCGCGGGCCCGGCTGCCCCTGGTGATGGTCACGGCCGGGGGTTACCACCGCGAGCCGGAGCAGCTCGTACGGGCGCGGCTGGGTACGGTCGAGGCGGCGCTGGCGGCCTATGTCCGGTAGCGCGGAGAGCACCGGCAGTTCAGGCTCGGTGGCCCGGTACAGGACCTGGCGAGCGAGGGGATCGGAGCCCGGGAGCTCGTAACTGCCTGGGGGCGTCGGGGTGAATCTGGTCCTGCGCCGGACGCACTGGCGGACCGTCCGGATGGGCAGGGCCGGGTGGTGCAGCCGTCAAGCTGGCCGGCGCCCGTGGCCCGGACAGAGGAAACCGCGAGCAGGGGAACTGTCCGTGTCCAGTCCTGTTTCCGGCACGCTCTCCGGGAAGGGCTGGTGCGCGGCGGCTGAACCCGGGGCCGGACGCGGTACACTGTGGGCATGACCGTTCTCCTCACGCCCCCCTAGCGAGAGTCGAGAACGCGCGTTTTTCCCAGAATCCAAGCCATCTCGGGCCGTTCCCAGGCCCGCCGGAGTTTCCATGACCGCACCTGCCGCCCAACTCGAAACCGAGATTGCCCGCCGCCGCACCTTCGCCATCATCTCGCACCCCGACGCCGGGAAAACCACCATCACCGAAAAGCTGCTGCTGTACGGAGGCGCCATTCAGGAAGCGGGCAGCGTGACCGCCAAGGAAGGGCGCTCGCACACCAAGTCCGACTGGATGAGCATCGAGCAGCAGCGCGGAATTTCCATCTCCAGCTCGGCGCTGACCTTCGAGTACCGGGGCCGGCACGTCAACCTGCTCGACACGCCGGGCCACCAGGATTTCAGCGAGGACACCTACCGCACCCTGACGGCCGCCGACTCGGCGCTGATGGTGCTCGACGCGGCGCGCGGCGTGCAGACCCAGACCGAGAAGCTGTTCGCGGTGTGCCGCAACCGCGAAATCCCCATCCTGACCTTCGTGAACAAGATGGACCGTCCCGCCCTGGACCCCTTCGAGCTCATCGCCCAGGTCGAGGAGACGCTGAAGATCACGGTGGTGCCGCTCACGTGGCCCATCGGGGACGGCCCGGATTTCAAGGGCGTGTACGACCTCCAGACCGGGCAGGTGCTGGCCTTCGAGCGCACCTCGGGCGGCAAGCACCGCGCGCCGATGCAGACCGCCGGCCTGGACGACCCGCAACTCGACGCCCTGGTCGGCCGGGACCTCGCCGCCAAGCTGCGCGAGGACGTGGAACTCATCCAGGGGGCCATGCCCGAATTCGAGGCCTCGGCTTTCCTGGCGGGCGAGCTGACCCCGGTGTTCTTCGGCTCGGCCATGAACAATTTCGGCGTCGAGCATTTCCTGAGCAACTTCGTCGAGCTGGCGCCCCCGCCGGGGGCCGTCGAGACCAACCAGGGCGAGCGTGAGCCGGACGCCCCCTTCGCGGGCTTCATCTTCAAGCTGCAGGCCAACATGAGCAAGCAGCACCGCGACCGCACCGCCTACATGCGCGTGATGTCCGGGCACTTCGAGCGCGGCATGGACGTGACCCACACCCGCACCGGCCGCAAGCTGCGTCTCTCGCAGGCACACACGCTGTTCGCCCAGGACCGCGAGAAGGTCGAGGAAGCGTATCCCGGCGACATCGTGGGGCTCGTGAACCCCGGCGTCTTCCAGATCGGGGACGTGGTGAGTGTGGAGGGCAAGCTGCTGCTGCCCAGCTTCCCGCGCTTCACGCCCGAGACCTTCGCCACCATCGCCCTCAAGGACGTGGGCAAGCGCAAGGCCTTCATGAAGGGCCTGACCCAGCTCGCCGAGGAAGGGGTGGTGCAGGTCTTCTACCCGACCGACGGCGCGCGCGACCCCTATCTGGGCGCGGTCGGCCCGCTCCAGTTCGAGGTGTTCCAGGCGCGGCTCTCGGAGGAGTACGGCGTGGAGGTCGAGATGAACGTCACGAGCTACGGGCTGGTGCGCTGGCTGGCGGGTGACCCCAGCAACGTGGCCCGGTTCGCCCGGCACGTCGAAGACGACCAGGGCCGCCCGGTCATGCTGTTCCGCAGCAAGTACGACCTCGAATACACCGCCGAGCAGCACCCGGAAATCGAGTTCCTGCCGCTGCCCCGCGACCTCACGCGGGTCTGATCTCCCAGCCGCCTGAAAGACTGGCGTGACGCCCACAGGCGCATCCTCGGCGGGTGCGTCTGCTGCGTTCCCTCTGTCTCGCCCTGTGCCTGGGGTCGGCCGCGTCCGCGGCCTCTGCGCCCGTTCCCACCGGCTATACCCTCCAGGGCGTGCCGCTCATCCGCCAGACCTACAACGCCTGCGGCCCGGCGAGCATCACGCAGGTGCTGGGGTATTTCGGATTGAAGGTCGCCCTGGCCGATGTGAGCCGCCTGACCCGCCCCACCGAGCGCTCGTACATGACCGCCCAGGCCATCGTGGACTTCGCGCCGCAGGTCGGCATGGAGGCGCGGCTGTACTCGGGCGGCTCGCTCGCCACCGTGCGCGCGGCCATCCGTCAGGGCCTGCCCCTGATCGCCCTGCAATCGCACATTCCGCGTGCGGGTACCGTCATTCCCCACTGGCGCGTGGTCGTGGGCTATGACGACGCCGCAGCCCAGGTCGAACTCATGGACCCGCTGCTGGGCCACGTGGCGATGGGGTACGCCGACTTTACGCGCGTGTGGGCCGACCACAGGGGCCAGTTCGCGGTGTTGTACCCCCCGCAACTGCGGGCGCGCGTGCGGGCGACGGTGGGGTAGGGAGAGGGGGAAGAGACGAGGGGCGGCTAGGAGCCGCATCCCCCGCCGCCGCACCCACTCCCGCAGCCGGCCCCGCCGCCGTCGCTGCTGCCGCACCCCCCACCGTCTGTGTTGCCGCCGTCGCCGCCCAGATCCAGGCCGAACAGCACCAGCCCGCCGGCCCCGGCCGCGCCGTCGCCGGGCCTGGAGTGGCCCCCCCGGCGGCCGAGCAGGACCGCCAGGGCCAGAATGCCGAAGACCAGGGCAGTCGGCAGCAGGAACAGGAGCGTGCCGGTGAGGACGCTGCCCCCCAGGCCCAGCACCGCCGCGCCGACCACCCAGCCCCACAGGCCGCCCGGTGCGGGCCGCTGCGCCGGATTCGTAGCGGGTATCGCCGGGCGGGGCCAGCAGGTGGCCGGTGCCGCCTCGCCGAAGGTGCGCTCGTACAGCGCCAGCGTGTCCAGATACTGTTCCCGCAGCCGGGCCGCGTCCCCCGGGTCGCCGGTACCGGGCTCGTGGTGCAGCGGTGCAGGCAGTAGTGCCTGAAACCCGCCCCAGTAGTCGCGGGTGAACATCAGGTGGGTGTGCCACACCTCGTCTACAGCGGGCGAGGGGGTCACGGGCCGGCCCAGCGTGGCGAGATACACGAAGCGGCGGTACTCGGTCTCGGCCTGCTCCGCGAAGGCGGCGCTCCAGCCGTGTTCGCGCATCAGGCGGGCGCGAAGGCCGTCGGGGAGGGGCCAGGTGTTGAGGTCGGGATTGGGAGTCGGTCTGCCGCTGTGGATGGTCATCGTTGCCTCCAGGGATTCGTTTCGGCGGTGCGTATGCGGGGTCTCGGTGGTGTCGCCATCGTCGGTGGGCTGTGTCAGGCGCAGGTCAGCCGCCCCCGACCGGCCACAACAGAAGAGCGGCCCGCCTCGTCGGGGGCCGCTCGGTCGTGCGTTCCGGATTTACTGCAACGCCTGAATTCCGCGCTTGAGGATCGCGTCGCCCTGCGTGTCCACCACGGCCTCGCCCTGGGTCGAGCTGCGCTCGGGGCGCTTGACCTCGCCGGTGTAGGTGAACTTGCCGTCCTTGTCGGCCGTGACCGTCACCGGCTTGCCCGCCACCGTGATCGTCAGCTTGCTGCCCGGAGTCGCGCCGCCGCCCGTGAAGTTCAGCGGCAGGGTGTAGCGCGTGTCGGTCACCACGATGTCGGGCGTGATGCCCTTCTTGTGGATCTCGCGGCCCTTGGGGGTCAGCCACGCGCTGTTCACGATGGCGACCTTGCCGCCGTCGGGCAGCGTCACCGGAATCTGGGCGACGCCCTTGCCGAAGGTCTGCTCGCCGATGATGGTCGCGCGCCCGGCGTCCTGGAGCGCGCCCGAGACGACCTCGCTGGCGCTGGCGCTGTTCTTGTTGACGAGCACGACCAGCCTGCCGGTGTAGTCGCTGGGCTGGTTGCGGGCCTGCCCGTAGACCTGCGGCTTGGCGTCGCGCTCGCGCAGGCTCACGATAGGGCCGCTCTGCAGGAACTGGTCGGCCACGTCCACGCCGGCCGAGAGCAGGCCGCCGCCGTTGTCGCGCAGGTCCAGGATGAGTTTCTGCACGCCCTGCTTTTTCATGTCCGCGACCGCTTCACGGAACTGGGCGCTGGCCTGCTCGTTGTAGAAGGTGTTCAGGGCGATGTAGCCGATCTTGCCCGGCAGCACCGTCTTCTCGACGCTGATGATGTTGACCTTGTCGCGCGTGAGCTTGACCGTGTAGGGCTTGCCCTGACGCGCGAAGGTCACGTTCACGGCCGAGCCGATGGGGCCGCGCACCAGTTTCACGATGTCGTCGAGCTTGGCGCCCGTCACGTCCTTGTCGCCGATCTTGACGAACACGTCGCCGATCTGCACGCCGCTTTTCGAGGCCGCGTTGCCCTTGTAGACGTTGTCCACCTTGCCGCCCGTGCCGTCGCCGTTGACCCCGACCAGCGTCACGCCGATGCCGCCGAAGGACCCGCTGAGGTTCTCGGCGTCGATCTCGTTGTTCGACGGCTCGGTGTAGTACGTGAACTCGTCGTTCAGGCTGCCGATCGCGCCGTTGATTGCGCCGCGCAGCAGCTTGTCCTGGTCCACCGGGTAGAGGTAGTACTTGTTCAGGTCGTTCAGGACGGTCAGGAGGGTCTTGCCCTCGGAGGAGTTGCCCAGATTCTGCGCGGTGTAGCCGCCCATCTGTGCATAGGCGACAGCGGCGGTCAGGGCCAGGGTTCCGGCCACGACGAACAGACGGTTGCGGTTCACGCTCCGGAGAATAGAGCGCTTCCCTGTGGGGCATTTGAAATGCAAGTGACAGCTGCGTAGGGAAGATGAGAGCCGCGCCAGCGCCCCTTCACGTCCGGGGCCGGGCCTGGGCTATGCTGAGTGTCAGGCATGCACAGTTTCCTTCTTCTCGCCGCACGTCGGGCCCATTGCCGGTCTTCTCAGGGGCCAGAAGCATGATCGATTTCCGCGGTGTGACGCTCGAATACCCGGTGACGCGTACGCTGGCACTCGACAACCTCAGCCTGCACGTCACCAAGGGCGAGTTCGTGTACCTGGTGGGGCATTCGGGCGCGGGCAAGAGCAGCTTCATGAACCTCGTCCTCAAGCGGGCGCTGCCCACGCGCGGCGAGGTCCGTGTGGCGGGCGAGCCGCTCTCGCGCTACCGGGGCCGCCGCACGCCGCTGCTGCGCCGGCGCATGGGCACGGTGTTTCAGGACAACCTGCTGCTGCATCACCTGAGCGCCTACGACAACGTGGCCTTCGCCCTGCGCGTGACCGGCGTGCCCGCGCGCGAGTGGCCGGCGCGGGTGTCGGGGGCGCTGCGCACGGTGGGTCTGGAACACAAGAAACAGGCCCTGCCGCTGCAACTGTCGCTGGGCGAGCAGCAGCGCGTCGCCATCGCGCGGGCCATCGTCTCGGACCCGCCCCTGCTGCTGGCCGACGAGCCGACCGGCAACCTCGACCCCGACAACAGCCGCGAGGTCCTCAAGGTCCTCCAGAACGTCAACCTGCGCGGCACGACGGTGGTGGTGGCGACCCACGCCCGCGACCTCGTGGAGACCTTCCGGCACCGCACGCTGACGCTGCGCAAGGGCAAGCTGGTCCGCGACGACGCCCTGGGCGGCTACGCGCTGTGAGCTATCACTTCCGGCAGGCGCTGCTCGCCATGCGCGCCAACCTCACGGCGACCTTCTCGACCCTGACCACCATGACCATCACGCTGCTCGTGCTGGGCGCGGTGCTGCTGCTCACCCTGAACGTCAACCGGACCCTGTCGCAGCTCGAATCGCAGGTCGAGGTGGCCGCCTACCTCACCTCGTCGGCCGACGGCGAGGCGCTGCTCGCGCGTGTGCGCGCCTACCCGCAGGTACGTGCGGCCTCGCTGGTGAGCCCCGAACAGGTGCTGAGCGAGATGACGCGCGACTACCCCTACGCCCGTGAGGCGGCGGCGCTGGCGGGCAACCCCTTTCCCGAGACGCTGCGGATGCGTGTGGCGAGGGTCGAGGACTCGCGCCGGGTCGCCGACGCGGTCTCGGCGCTGCCCGGCGTCGAGGACGTCGAGTACGGCGCGGGCTACGTGGACCCGGCCGTACGCACCCTGACGGCCGTGCGCGCCGCCGGGTACGCGCTGGTGGCCCTGCTGCTGCTGGGCACGCTGTTCAACATCCTGAACGCGGTGCGGGTCGCCATGTACGCCCGCCGCAGCGAGATCGGCGTGATGCGCCTGCTGGGGGCCACGCCCGCCTTCATCCGCATGCCGCACCTCATCGAGGGGGTGCTGGTGGGGGTGCTGGCCGCCGCCCTCTCGGCCGGGCTGCTGGGGCTGGCCTATACGCAGCTCGCGGGGCGGGTGGCGCAGTTCGTGCCGGTGTTCCCGGTCGTCACCGACTGGCAGACCATCGCGCCCGTGCTGGGCGGGGTGGCGGCGCTGGGCCTCCTGATCGGGCTGCTGGGCAGCCTCTTCGCCACCAGCCGCTACCTGCGGGAGCTGGAGTGACCCGCCCCGCCGGGCGCGGCCCGGCAGCGGCCGCCCTGCTGCTCGCGGCGGCCCTGGCGACGGCCCAGACGGCCTGGGGACCACGCGCCGCCGCGCAGGAGGCCGCGGCGGTCGCCATTCCTGCCCCCGCGCCGCGCCCACCCCTCAAGTTGCCGACCACCAGCGAGCGCCTGGAGCAGCTTCAGGGCGAGCTGCAACAGCAGCGCAGCCAGAGCCGCGAGCAGCTCCGGCAGCTCAACGTCATCCGGGGGCGGCTCCAGAGCCTCACCGCGCAGCAGCGCCAGACGCTCGGGCGGCTCGACGCGCTGGCCGACAGCGTGGCCTCGCTCGAAAACGATCTCGCCCGCGTCACGGCCCGCGTGGCCCTGGCCGAGCGGCAGCTCGACGACCTCGGCGCGCAGCGCGAGCTGACGCGGGCGCGAGTGGCGAGCCTCCAGGCCGACGTGCGCAGCCTCCTGAACGCCCTGTACCGCGAGCGCAGCGGCCAGTACCTCGCGCTGCTCTCGCAGGCGAAAAACCTCTCGGACCTGCTCATCCGCCTCGACTACGCCAACATGGCGGGGCGGCGCAACGTGGACGTGATCCAGGCCCTGCGCCGCGAGGCGGACGTGCTCGCGCAGCAAGAAGCCCTCCAGCAGCAGCAGACGGCGAGGCTCAAGGCGCTCCAGGGCCAGCGGCAGGGCACGCTGGCGGGACTGCGCACGCGCCGCGCCGAGCAGAACCGCCTGCTCGCGGCCCTCAAGACCTCCGAGCAGGGGCAGCGGGCGCTGCGGGTGCGTACCCAGGCGCAGCAGGCCCTCACGGCCCAGAGCATCGACCAGCTCGTCGGGCAGGTCGTGAAGGAGCGCGCCCGCATCGAGGCCGAGCGCCAGCGGCTGCTGGAGCAGGAACGCCTGCGCCGCGAGGCCGAGGCCCGGCGCATCCGCGAGGCGCAGGAACGTGCCCGCCAGGAGGCCCTGCGCCTGGCCCGCGAGCGTGCCGAACAGGAGCGCCGGGCGCGCGAGGCCCAGGCCGCCCGCGAGCGCGCCGCCGCCCAGGCCGCCGCGCAGGCCCAGCGCGAGCGCCAGCAGGCCCTGGCCCGCGAGCAGGCGACCCTGCGGACCCGCAGCGTTCAGGTCGCGCAGGCCCAGCAGCGCGCCGAGGTGGAACTCGCGCCTCTGCCGGCCAGCAGCAGCGCCGGGCCGGTAGGGTTTCCGCTGCCCGGCGGGCAGGTGGCCGCGCCCTTCGGGTCCTCGGGGGCGCAGTGGGTCGTCCTCAGCGGCCCCAGCGGCGCGCAGGCGACCGCCGCGCTGGAGGGCAACGTGCTGGCCGCGACCTATTACGCCTCGCTGGGCTGGGTCGTGCTGCTCGACAACGGTTCGGGCATCGTGACCGGCTATTTCGGGCTTCAGAACGCGGGCGTCAATGTCGGGGACCGGGTGGCGCGCGGCGCGCCGCTGGGGGTCATCGGGGGCAGCCACATCTTCGGCCTCGACCGCATGGCCTTCCAGCTGCGGCAGGGCACCCAGGCGGTCGCGCCGAGCTTCTGAGGGGCGGGGCGGGCCGCGCTTGCCCCCACTCCCGCGTTTCTGATACTCTCTTTCGGTGCGCTCCCGGTTGGCTGCTGACGGGCGCATGATCTCCGTGCAGTCCTACTGCGGAGACGGCACCCTCAAAATTCAACCCCCCGAGGTTTTTGCACATGGTCAAGATTCGCCTGTCCCGTTTCGGTTCCGCCCACAACCCCCACTACCGCATCGTCGTGACCGACTCGCGCCGTCCCCGTGACGGCGGCTACATCGAGAACCTCGGCCACTACGACCCCCGCAAGACGAGCGAGAACTACGTCAAGGTCAACACCGAGCGCGCCGACTACTGGCTCGCGCAGGGCGCCCAGCCCACGGCGACCGCCAAGCGCGTCCTGAAGTCGCAGGGCGTCAAGTTCGCCTGAGCGGACCCGAACCAAAAGAGAAGGAGGCCCTCAGGGGCCTCTTTTTTTGTCCTGTGGCGCGGCCGGCCGGTCCCTAGTTCAGCACGCGCGTACCCTGCGACTGCACCGGGGTCCAGTCGGCACGGAAGAGCAGGGTGTCCTGCGGCCCGCGCACCGGCACGTACCACACCCGCACGCCGCCCTCGTGGTGCGCCAGGGGCAGGAAGGCGGTCTGGCCCGCCCGCAGGGTATTCAGGGGCTGGCCCTGCGGGTCGCGCACGAGCAGCCAGCCGTTGACGCTGCGCGGTGACCAGCCCGCCAGCCGCAGCTCGGAGCGGGACACATTGCGGATCTGCGCGCCGCTGGGCGTCAGGGTCACGCTCAGGTCGGGCCATTCGGGCACGCGGCTGCGGCTCCAGCGGGCCTGGAAGCCCAGTTCGGTGCGCCGGGTGCGGGGGGAGGCGGCGCTGGAGAGCAGGCCGGCCAGCCCGCACAGCAGCAGGGTCAGGCCCGCGACCAGGGGCAGGGTCTGACCCGCGCCCGTCGTCAGGGCCGACCAGCCCAGCGCGGCCCCGAGCAGCGCGGCGATCAGCGGCCAGGTCCAGCCGGGGCGCGTGCGGGCGCGGCGGTAGCCCGGCACCCAGAATTCGAGCACGAGCAGGAGGCCGCCCCCCACGCCGAAGAGGGGAGGCACGTCCAGCACCGGGGCGAGCAGCAGCGCCAGCAGCCCCGCAACGGCCCACCACGCCGCGCCCGGCCGCCAGCCGCGCCGGGCCTCCCGCCAGACCTGCCCCAGCCAGTAGGCGGCCAGCAGCAGCAAACTCAGCCCGAACAGGGGGGTCACGCCGGGCAGCAGGGGGGTCAGGAGGTCCACCTAGTCCTCCTGCCGGCCCGCAGCGCCGCCGGTGTTGGCGTGGCGGCCCAGGCTGGCGGGGCGCGCGGCTCCCCCCAGGCCGGGCTGCCCCTGACGGGCGACCTCGAAGACCAGATGCCCGAGCTGGTCGCGCAGCAGCCCCTCCCAGGCCGTCTGCACGGCGTTCAGGCTGCCCGGCAGGGCAAACAGCAGCGCTCCGCGCGACAGCCCCCCCAGCGCCCGCGAGAGCATGGCCGCGCCCCCCACCTGCGCGTACGAGAGCATCCGGAACAGTTCGCCGAAGCCCGGAATCGGCTTGACGATCAGCGATTCGATGACGGGAATGGTCACGTCGCGCCCGGCGATGCCCGTGCCGCCGCTGGTGATCACGAGGTCGCAGCCCTGCATGAGCCGCACGAGCGCCGAGCGGATCTCGACCGCGTCGTCGCGCACGATGACGTGCCCGGTGACCTCGTGCCCGGCCGCGAGCAGCTGCGCACGCAGATACTGGCCGCTGGTATCGGTCTCGGGCGTGCGCGTGTCGCTGATGGTCACCACCGCCGCCCGCACCCGGCTCGGCCCGGCCGCCTGATGCTGCGGCGTGGCCGTCGAGGGGGTGATGGTCGAAGGCGGGGCGGCGGGGTCACTCATGTGCAGTGTTATACGTCCTGTGCCGGGCGACCGACAGCGGCGTTTCTCCGGAAGTCGGGGGGGGGTGGCCGGCCGGCTGCGCCGACCCTTCGGGCAACGCTTGACAAATTTCGCCTCCCGACCTATTCTCTTTGAGCGCGAAAGGAAGCCCACGGGCAGACGGAAACGCGAGAAGAAGTACCAGAGTAACGCAGGGTAGAGCAGTCTGGTAGCTCGTCGGGCTCATAACCCGGAGGTCGCAGGTTCAAATCCTGTCCCTGCAACCAAAGAAACTCCCGTCCAAGTGGCGGGAGTTATTTTTTGTTTTGTACGCAGGCCGCAGGCTTCCCGACTGGAGCCTGCGGCCTGCGTGAGCGGCCTAGTAGGTGTAGAAGCCCTGTCCGCTCTTGCGGCCCAGCCGCCCGGCCTGCACCATCTTGCGCAGCAGGGGCGAAGGGCGGTATTTGTCGTCGCCCAGGCCCTGGTGCAGCACTTCCATGATGGCGAGGCAGGTGTCCAGCCCGATGAAATCGGCCAGGGTCAGCGGCCCCATCGGGTGGTTCATGCCCAGTTTCATGATGCCGTCGATGGCTTCGGGCTCGGCCACGCCTTCCATCACGCACTGGATGGCCTCGTTGAGCATCGGCATCAGGATGCGGTTGGAGACGAAGCCGGGAAAGTCGTTGCACGCGAGCGGTGTCTTGCCCATCTTCTCGGCCGTCTCGGTGATGAAGCGGGCCGTCTCGTCGCTCGTCCGGTAGCCCCGGATGACCTCCACGAGCGCCATGAGGGGCACAGGATTCATGAAGTGCATTCCGATGAAGCGTTCCGGGCGGCCCGAAGCCGTCGCCAGCGCGGTAATCGGAATAGAACTGGTGTTGCTCGCCAGGATGCCTTCCGGCTTGACGGTCTCGCCCAACCGCCGGAACAGCTCGGCCTTGATGCCCTCGTTTTCGACGATGGCCTCGACCACAAGGTCACAGGCCGCGAAGTCGGCGAGGTCGGTGGTAAAGGTGATGCGGCCCAGCACCGTTTCGGGCGTGTCGCTCAGTTTGCCCTTTTCATGCAGCTTGCCCAGGCTCTTTTCGATGACGGCGCGGCCCCGGTCCAGAAATTCCTGCTTCTGGTCGTGCACGACGACCGTAAATCCGCTCTGCGCGGCGACCTGTGCGATGCCGCCGCCCATCTGTCCTGCACCGATGACTCCGAAGTTCATAGGTTTCTCCAGTTTAATTCTGCTCACCACGAACGGGAAAGCGGTTGAGGATGTCACTGATCTGATGGATGACCGGGGGCAAGTAAGACTGATCGAGCGCGACGAAGAATGTATGTTCCTGCGTCATTTGATTCGGCGTCAATGAAATCTCGACTTTGAGGCCACCGTTCGGCTGCGCTGTCAGGCGCACTTTCAACTCCGGCTCTATCGTCCAGAGACCTGCTTCTCCGTCCAGCTGCTCGTAAAGCATGCGGAGCTCCTCCCTGAAGCGGGCGAGTTCCGCAGTCATCACGAATGCTCCGGCGGCCTTCACCCAGGACTGTCCAGGGAGTTCCACTTCAGCCCTGACGTTGAGCCAGTTGGCATCCCAGTCATCGTCTACATCGGGGAATTGGTAGCCGTCCACGGACAGGCTCAATGGCCCGAGCACAAGGTCAGCCTCAGTCAAAATCACTCCACCAGCGGTACGCCGTCCAGCTCGATCCCCCTGCCGCGCTTGACGGGCGTGAAGGCCGTGTAGCGGTACTCCGACATCCCCTCCTGCACGAACGGGTCGCCCGCGAAGATGGCCTCCAGTTCGGCCTGGCTTTCGGCGCGCGCCACCAGTACGCCGCCCGTGCCGTCCACCTTGCGCCCGGAGGTCAGAAACACGCCCGAGACGTAGTGCTGGTCGAGCCACGCGCGGTGCCGGGGCGTGACGGCGCTCAGTTCGTCGCCGGTCTTGAGGTAGGTGCTCTCGATGATCCACAGGGTCGGGGCGGTCTGGTTCTGCGTCATGTCTCTAGCCTACCCGCCGCACGGCCAGCGCCAGCCCGTTGCCGCCGCCCATACACAGGGTCGCGACGCCCAGTTCCTTGCCCTGCTGTTTCAGGGCGTGCAGCAGCGTGACCAGAATCCTCGCCCCACTCGCACCGATGGGGTGGCCCAGGGCGACCGCGCCGCCGTTCACGTTCACCCGCGCCGGGTCCAGGCCCAGTTCGCGGCTCACGGCGAGGCTCTGCACGCTGAAGGCCTCGTTCAGCTCCCACAGGTCGATGTCGGCGGCCGTCATGCCCAGCTTGCCCAGCAGTTTCCGGGTGGCGGGCACGGGCGTCATCATCACCCATTCGGGGGCCAGCCCGCCGGTCGCGTAGTCCACGATCTCGGCCAGCGGCGTCAGGCCGTGGGCCCTGGCGGCGTCTTCACTCATGACGAGCAGCGAGGCGGCCCCGTCGTTCAGGCCCGGCGCGTTGCCCGCCGTGACCGAGCCGCCTGGCTTGAAGGCCGGCTTGAGGCGGCCCAGCGTCTCGGGGCTGGTGTCGCTGCGCGGCCCCTCGTCGGCGTCCACCACCGTGTCGCCCCTGCGCCCCCGGACGGTCACGGGCACGATCTCGTCCGTGAAGCGCCCGGCCCCCTGCGCCTCGACCGCGCGGCGGTGGCTCTCGGTCGCGTAGGCGTCCTGCTCGTCGCGTCCGATGGCGTATTTCTCGGCCACGCGCTCGCCGGTCAGGCCCATGCCCTCGTCGTTGATGGAACACCACAGGCCGTCCTGGGTGTTCGCGTCGAGCACCTGTGCGTGGCCCAGGCGGTAGCCCTTGCGCGCCTGGGGCAGCAGGTGGGGCGCGTTGCTCATGGACTCCATGCCGCCGGCCAGCACCGCCGACTGGTCGCCCGCGCGGATACTCTGCGCCGCCAGCATGACCGCCTTGAGCCCCGAGCCGCACACCTTGTTGATGGTGAGCGCCCCGACCTCGGGCGACAGGCCCGCCCGCAGGGCCGCCTGCCGCGCCGGGTTCTGGCCGCAGCCCGCCTGCACGACCTGCCCCATGATCACTTCCTCGACCAGGCCCGCTTCCAGGCCACTGCGGCGCAGGGTTTCGGCCAGGGTCAGGCGGCCCAGTTCGACCGCCGCGACGCTTTCCAGCGCCCCCAGGAACTTGCCGGTCGGCGTGCGCGACGCCGCCACGATGACTGCTTTTTGCATGGGGTCAGGATAGCGCGGCCTGCCTAACGGACGTTTGTTCTGGCCGGACATGGGAACGAGGCTGCGCCTGGGGGCGTACCTGGAGGCGGTATGTCACTTCCCTTTCTCGTGTTTCTGGTCGCCTGGCTCGTCGGGATGGCGGGGACCTTCGTGCCGGCGCTGCCCGCCACCGTCATCATCTTCGCGGGCACGGTCGCGGCCACGCTCCTGGACGGCTTTCAGGTGTGGCCCGATCTGCCCTTTCTGCTCACCTTCGGGGTCATCACGGTCCTGATCTCCCTGGTGGACAACGTCGCCTCGGCCTGGGGCGCACGCAGGTATGGCGGCAGCAAGCAGGCCATCTGGGGGGCGCTCATCGGCGGTCTCGTGGGCATCGTCCTTCCCTTCGGGCTGATCGTGGGGCCGCTGGCCGGGGCGCTCGTCGCCGAACTGTTCGTGGTCCGCAAGCCCCTGCAAGAAGCCCTGCGCGCCGCCTGGGGCACCCTGGTGGGCCTGCTGACCGGTATCGCGGCCAAGCTGGTGCTGCACCTGATGATCGGGGTCTACGAGCTGTGGCGGCTGTGGGACCCGTCGCGCAGCGTGTTCGGCGCCGCCTGAGGCTGGGCAGTGGCCGCTCAGGCCGAGGCGGGGAGCGGGTCGCCGGACCGCTCCTCCCAGACGAGGTCCCGCATGACCCAGCCACTTCCCGAGAAGCGCAGGCCGCGCCGGATGGCGCCCAGCAGGTAGCGCCGCACCTCGCCCACCCCCAGGCCGCTGTGGCGCGCGATGTCCCCGAGGTTGCGCTGGCCGTCCAGAAAGGCGGTGATGGGGTGCTTGCCGTGCGCGGGGCTGGGCCGCAGCACCAGCGCGAACCACGCGTAGGTGTCGGTGGCCTCCAGGCGGCCGGCCTGCACAGCCTGCGCGACCTCGGCGGCCACGTCGATCAGGGGACGGCCCGAGCGGCGGGCAGCGGCGCGCACGCTGCGGCCCTCGCCCTCCGCGAACAGCGGCACTTCGCCCCGGAAGACGCGGCTGGGGCTGCCCACGGTGCGGCACACCCGTTCCCATTCGTCGCTGACCCGCGCCCACTCGCTGAGCAGCGGCCCGTAGGCCTGGATGGGCCGCCCGGTGATGGAGCGCGACTCGAACTCGAAATCGCCGCGCTGCGGTGAGAGGGGGCAGGTATGCAGCGCCTCGAGGCCCAGCCAGTCGAGGACGCCGCCCGCCACGACCTCGCCCTGCGAGAAGGTGACGGTGTAGGGGACTTCGCCGCCCACGCTGAGCACGCCGGTCTGGCGGGATTCGTGAACCAGCTCCAGCAGGCCCAACAGGGGAAGGTCGGAGAGAAGGCCGCGCATGTGTCCGGGTAGTGTACCGGTTCGTTGCTGACCGTGAGTTTGTATCTGACAGGGGCGTCCGCCCTGGCAGGTGGGGGCGTCCGTTGGGGGTAGACCTGGCAATCGCTCAGCGGCGGGAACTCAGGTCCAGCCAGGCCGCGCCCAGCGCCACGCTCACGTCGGTGGCGCTCAGGCCGTAACCGTGCTGCGCTCCGGCGAGCTGCCCTGCCCGGGCATGCAGCGAAACCCCGGCGAGCGCCGCCCCGGCCGCGTCCAGCCCCTGACCCAGCAGCGCCGCGATCACGCCCGAAAGGGTATCGCCCATGCCCGCGCTCGCCATGCCGGGATGGCCGGGACGCGCGACCTGCACGCCGCCCGGGTGGGCCACCACGCTCGGCCCCCCCTTGAGGACCACCACGCCGCCGTACCGCGCCTGCAACGCCCGCGCCGCCTCGAGAGGGTCGCGGGTGATCTCGGGGGTCCGGGTGCCCAGCAACCGCGCCGCCTCGCCGGGATGCGGGGTCCACACGCAGGCGTCGTGGCCCGCTCCGGTCAGCTCGGGCTGGAGGGCGTCGGCGTCGAGCACGGTGGGAATGCGCCAGCCCAGGACCAGCCGCGCCAGCGCCGGGGCGTCCGGCCCCAGCCCCATACCCAGCGCGAGGGCGTCGGGCCGGGCGTCCGGGAGAGTGTCGGCCAGCGCTCCGGCGAGGTCGGCGTGGCGGCGCACCATCAGTTCGGGCATGACCAGCGGCACCTCGGCCGCGCTGTGGACCGTGACCAGCCCCGCCCCCGCCCGCAGCGCCCCCACGCCCGCCAGGGCCGGCGCGCCGACCGTGCCGGGGTGGCCCCCCACGATCCAGACCCGCCCGGCCGTGCCCTTGTGGGCGTCGGCGGCGCGCACCGGCAGCCGCGCGGCGACCTCGGCGTCGGCGGGGCGGGTGGCCGTAGCCTCCGCCAGTGCCCAGCCGGGGGGCAGGCGCAGGCCGTCGAGCCGGACCTGTCCGGCCAGGTGCGCCGCCGGGCCGAACAGCAGGGCCGTCTTCCAGCCGCACAGGGCGACGGTGTGGTCGGCGCGCAGCGGGTCACCGCTCACTTCGGCCATCTCGGCGTCCAGGCCCGAGGGGAGGTCGATGGCGACCACGGGCCGCCCGGCGGCGTTCACGGCCGCCACCACCCCGGCCAGCGCGGGACGCAGCGGGGGCGTGAAGCCGGTGCCCAGCAGCCCGTCCACGACCACCGCCGCCCCGCCGAGCGCCCGGCGCAGCGCCGCGAGCCCGGCCGGCGAGGCCGCCAGCGGCGTGGTCCGGACCCCGGCGGCGAGGAGGCGTCGGCGGTTGGTGCGGGCCAGCGGATGCCGGGCATTCAGGCCGCGGACTTCCACCGCCCGGCCCAGGGCGTGCAGGTGCCGGGCGGCCACGTAGGCGTCGCCGCCGTTGGCCCCGCTGCCCGCCAGCAGCAGGACGCGGCCGGCAGGGAAGGCGGCGTGGACGGTGTCGGCCACCGCGCGCCCCGCTTCCTCCATCGCCAGTTCGAGCAGGCCCGCGCGCTCCAGCCGCAGGTCGAGGGCGCGCACGCCCGCCGGGGTCAGGACCGGGTCCACGCGCCCTTATCCTCCGCGGCTGAAGAGCAGCAGCGCGGCGATCACGACCACGACCGCGATCACGGCCACGCGCACCAGGCGCAGTTTCGGGCTGTTCTTGAACTGTTCGCGCAGTTCCTCGCGGCCCTCCTGCTGGCTGCGGCGTACCCCCAGGCGCTGCGCCTTGCGGATGGACCCCACCGACTCGTAGACCTTGCCCTGCCGCCGCAGCGCCACCCCGAGGTTGTGGTGCGCGCCGTCGTAGTCGGGCGCGAGCTTGAGGACCTCGCGGTACTCGGCCTCGGCCTGCTGGGGGTCGCCGGCCTCCAGCGCGAGGTTGCCCAGGTTCATGCGCGCGCGGTAGTGGCCGGGGTCGTGGGCCAGCGCCTCCTCGAAGCGGCCCCTTGCTGCCCCCGCTTCGGTGCGCAGGGCGTGCAGCACCCCCAGCGCGTTCAGGGCCTCGGCGCGGGTCAGCGGGTGCGCCTCGGCCGGGGCGAGACAGGCCTGGAGGCCGGCGGGGTCGCGTTCGGCCGCGCCCTGGTCCAGCGCCCCCAGCGCGCGGCGCAGCATCTCGGGTTCGGCCAGCGTCCGGAGCAGCGCGGCTTCGCCCTGAGTCTCGGCCTGGGTGTCCTGCAGGCCGACCGCATAGGCCTCCAGCGCCCGCCGGGCGGCCGGGTAGCGCCGCGCGCGCACGTCCTCCTGAAAGGCGCTCAGGGAGGTCAGGGCGGCGATCAGCGACGGCGGGGCGAAACTCAGGGTGGCGGCGGCCTGCGCGCGGCGCCACTCCCCGTTGCGGGCAAAAGGCTTCCAGTCGGGCTGGGTCGGGGTGGGGCCGGCCGGAGCGCCGGGGGTCGGCGTGCCCGGCCCCGTCTCCGGATCAGGCCGTTCCAGGTCCAGCACGGAACCCTGACGGGCGGGATCGCTCATGGCGGCAGTATACTGACGCGCCCGCTGCCCGCTCTGGCCGCAGCGTCACCTTCGCCGCGCCGGAGCCTGCCTGGACGCCGCGTGCCTGGAGCTTCCCCTTGACTGACCGACCCCCCCTGACCGACCCCGACCCGACCCTGGCCGCCGCAGCCGACCTGCCGCCGGCCACCGCGCCGCTGTACTCGCCCGCGCGGGTACGCGAACTGCTCGACCGCCACGGCCTGCGCCCGACCAAGAGTCTGGGCCAGAATTTCCTGATCGACGGCAACATCCTGCGCGCCATCGCGGCGGCGGGGGGAGCGGCGCCCGGCGTGAACGTGCTGGAGGTCGGCCCCGGCCTGGGCGTCCTGACCCGCGAGATCGCCTCGCGCGGCGCGCAGGTCACGGCGCTGGAAAAAGACGAGCGGCTGCGGCCCGTGCTGGCCGAGACCCTCGGGGATACGGACGTGAGGGTCGTGTGGGGCGACGCGCTGGATTTCGACTACGCCGCGTTGCCGGCGGGTACCCGCGTCATTGCCAATCTGCCCTACTACATCACGGGGGCGCTGCTCTCGCGCTTCATGGCCGCGCCGGGCATCGTGAGCGCGACGGTGCTCGTGCAAAAAGAGGTGGCCCACCGCCTCGCCGCGCGCCCGGGGGGCGACAACTACGGCTTCCTGAGCGCGCTGGCCGCCCTGTACGGCACGGTGACGCTGGTGCGCGACGTGCCCAAGGGGGCCTTCTTGCCCGCGCCCGACGTGACGAGCAGCGTCGTGCGGCTGGATTTCGACCGCGAGCGCCCGCAGCCCGATCCCGCCCTGATCGCCTTCGTGGACGCCGCGCTGCACCACCGCCGCAAGACGCTGCGCAACAACCTGCGGCTCGTGGGCCATGCGGGCGAGGCCATCGACGCCGCGCTGGAGACGGCCGGGCTGCGGCCCGACGTACGCGCCGAGGACGTGTCCCTGGCCGATCTGGAAGGTGTCGCCCGGCAGCTGAACGTGATACGGTAAACTCGCATTCCAAATGCAAAGCGTCTCCGGCCTGGAAGCGTTTTCACATCCTCGGCTCAGGGGGCCGGCTTTCTCCTCGCCCCGGAGGTTATTCCCGTGAAGTTTTACGTCATTGGCGACGTGACCGTTGATCATCTGTACTACCTCGACGCCCTGCCCGAACCCGGCGCGGAAGTCGTCCCCCGCCGCGCCAGCATGCAGCCGGGCGGGGCGGGCGGCACCATCAGCGTGACGCTGGCCCGCCTGGGCCACACCGTGACGCTGGCCGCGCGTGTGGGCGACGATCCTTTCGCCGAATACGCGCTGGCCCAGGTGCGCGAGAGCGGCGTCTCGGAAAGCGCCATCCAGCGCGATCCCGACGTGCTCACGAGCACCATCACCGTCCTCCAGACCCCCGGCGGCGAACGCGCCATGATCAGCGACGGGGCCACCAACCGTCTGCTGGACCCCGCCAAGCTGAAGAAGCGCGACATCGAGACCACCGACGCCCTGATCGTCAGCGGCTACAGCCTGACCGAAGGTCCGCAGCGCGAGTACGCCCTGAAGGCCATCGAGATCGCCAAAGCGGCCAAGAAGAAGGTGCCGGTGTTCATCGACCTCGGCACGGGCGCGGTGAACAAGGTGGGGACCAAGCTCGTGCAGGACGTGGTCGCTGCCGATTACCTCACCCTGAACCAGCACGAACTGCTCGCCCTGACCGGCACCGGCAGCCTCAGCGCGGCGCTCGCGCAGCTCGGCGGCGCGGGGGCCCGGCAGGTCGCCGTGAAGGTCGGCAAGATGGGCAGCGTCGTGTGGTCGCCCGAGGAAACCGAACTGGTGGACTCGGTGATTCCCGAGAAGCCGGTCGTGGACAGCACCGGGGCGGGAGACACCTTCACGGCGGCCTTCGCGCACGCGGTGCTGAACGGCGCGCCGCTCTCGAAGGCCGCCCGCGCGGCGAACGCGGCGGGCGCGCTGGCCGCCACGACCGTCGGCGCGCAGAGCCGCGAGATCACGGCCGCCGACCTGGAACGGGCGCTCGGCCGCTGAGCTGACCTGACCCCGGCGCCCCGGCTGCGGCCGGGGCGCTTCTTTTTGGGCCGGGACCGGTGCGTGCGCGACGGAGGCCAGCTTTTCCACACCCCCCGGCCCTCCCCGCGGCTTACCCTGTGCCGCGTGACCTTCCAACCTGAATATCCAAGTGTGCGGCGCCCGGTCTACGCGCGCCGGGGCATGGTGGCGACCGGACAACCCCTCGCGGCGCAGGCGGGCCTGAGCGTGCTGGAGGCGGGCGGCAACGCCGTGGACGCCGCGATTGCCACGGCGGCGGCCCTGACGGTTGTCGAGCCGACGAGCAACGGCATCGGCGGCGACCTGTTCGCCCTCGTGTGGGCGGGCGGCGAACTGCACGGCCTGAACGCCAGCGGCGCGGCCCCGGCGGCCCTGAGCCTGGACGCCTTGCAGGAGCGCCACGGCGGCGAGATGCCCCGCCACGGCTGGACCCCGGTGACGGTGCCGGGCGCGGTGCGCGGCTGGGCCGACCTGCACGGGCGGCTCGGGCGGCTGGACTTCGCTCAGGTGCTGGCCCCGGCCATCCGCCTCGCGCGGGAGGGCTACCCGCTCTCGCCGGTGCTGGCGGCGGGCTGGGCGCGGGCCATCCGCATCTACGGTTCGCTCGGGCTGCCGGTCATGGAGGAGTGGTTCCGGGTGTTCGCCCCGGACGGCTTCACGCCCCGCCCCGGCGCGCTGTGGCGCAGCGAGGCCCACGCCCGCACCCTGGAGGCCATCGCGGCGAGCGGGGGAGCGTCGTTCTATACCGGCGACCTCGCCGCGCAGATCGACAGCCACGCGCGGGCGACCGGCGGGCTGCTGCGCGCCGCCGACCTCGCTGCCCACGCCTCGGAGTGGGTCACGCCGATCTGGGCCGAGTACGGTGGCCACCGCGTCTACGAGATTCCGCCGAACGGGCAGGGCATCGCCGCGCTGGTGGCCCTGAACGTGCTGGACGCGGGCGAGCTGCCGCCCCTGCGCGACGACCCGGCTGGGCTGCACCTCCAGATCGAGGCGATGAAGCGCGGCTTTCACGACGCGCACCGTTACGTGGGCGACCCCCGCCACGCCCCAGTGGACGTGGAAAGGCTGCTGTCGCGCGCCAACGCCGAGGCCCACCGCGCGCACCTGGGCGCCGAGGCCCACGACCCCGCCACGGCCGCGCCGAGCACCGGGGGCACCGTGTACTTGGCGACCGCCGACGGCGAGGGCGGCATGGTCAGCCTGATCCAGAGCAACTACATGGGCTTCGGCAGCGGCGTGGTCGTGCCGGGGACGGGCGTCGCGCTGCACAACCGGGGCCACAACTTCAGCCTGGAAGCCGGGCACCCCAACGCCCTGGCGCCGGGTCGGCGGCCCTACCACACCATCATCCCCGGCTTTCTGGGCCGCGCCGACGGCACGCCGGTCGGGCCCTTCGGGGTCATGGGGGGCTTCATGCAGCCGCAGGGGCACCTTCAGGTCGTCCTGAATACGGTGCACTACGGCATGAACCCGCAGCAGGCCCTCGACGCCCCGCGCTGGCAGTGGCTCGCGGGCCGCCGCGTGGAGGTCGAGCCGGGCCTGGGCGCGCCGGTCGCCCGCGCCCTCGCCGCCCGGGGGCACGAGGTCAGCGTGCAACTCGACGCGGGCAGCTTCGGCCGGGGCCAGATGATCCGCCGCGACCCCGAGACGGGCGTGCTGGAGGGCGGCACCGAGAGCCGCACCGACGGGCATATCGCGGTGTGGTGAGGGGAGGGGGGCCGGGCGGACAGACCGCGTGGCCCCCCTCCTCGCCTCAGCGCCCGGTCGCCGCGTCCCGGTAGAAGCGCTCGATGCCCTGTGCGATGGCCTGCGCAAAGCGTTCGCGGCCCGCCCCGCTCATGAGCTGCCGGAGGTTGCCCTTGTCGGTCAGGTAGGCCGTCTCGATCAGCACACTCAGCTGTGTGGTTGGGCGCGTCAGGGCGAGGTTCTGGTAATGCACGCCGTCGTTGCCGATGTCGGGCAGCTTCTCGACCAGGCTGCCCTGGAGGGCGTCGGCGAGCGCGCGGGCCTGCGGCTGGTAGTAGTACACGCCGCTGCCGCGCCGGGTCGCCGGGTCCACGCCGTCGGGCAGGGCGTTGGCGTGGATGCTCACCAGGAGTTCGGCGTTCTGTTCCTCGGCCAGCAGGGGGCGGTCGTAGATGGGCACGGTTACGTCGGTCTCGCGGGTCAGGACCACGGTCGCGCCCTTCCCGCGCAGCAGCTCGGCCACCCGCAGCGCGATGGGCAGCGTCAGCCCCTTCTCGGGCACCCGCAGCGGCCCGGCGCCCCCCAGTTCGTCGCCGCCGTGGCCGGGGTCCACGACCACCGTGCGCCCCCGCAGCGGCTGCCGGGCGTCGGTGGCCGGGGCCCGGCGCACGCGCAGCACCAGCGTGTTGCCCTCGTAGGTGGCGTCGTAGCCCCAGGGGCGGCCCAGGAGGTCCACGTGGACCCGCGCCACCCCGTCGGCGTCCTGGGTCCAGCGCACGTCGCGCACGGTAGGGTCGGGGAACGCCGAGACGATGTAGTCCACGTCCGCGACGCTGTGGAACAGGCGCAGGTCGAGGCTGGCCCCCGAGCCGTCCGCCGCCAGCCCCTGCTCGACCGTGAAGGGCACCTTCTGCGGCAGGCCGATCCGGACCTCGCTGTGGTCGCCCAGGCGCCTCACGTCGATGTTGGTGAAGACCGCGCGGGGCAGCGGCGTGCCCTCCGGCAGCAGGGTCAGGGTGGACTTGGGGGCGTTGAGGGTCAGCGCGCCGCTCGCCTGCACCACGAAGGTGTTGCCGTCCTCGCCCACCACGACCGTGCGCGCGCCCGTGCGGGGGTAGACCACGTAGTTGCGCCCCGCGCCGTTGCGCCAGACGGAGGGGCCCGCCTGCACGCCGCGCCCCGGAATGGCCGCCGTCACCTCGGCCACGCGCGGGCCGGTGCCGGTCACGCTCAGCCGGCCCGCGCTGCTGGCGCTCGCCGCGCCGCCGTCCGGGGCCGTGAGGGTGTACGTGACCGGCGCGGCCGGCAGCAGCGCGGGCAGCAGGAACGTGCCCTCGTAGCGCCCCGGCGCGGTCTCGGCCATCGGAAAGGGGCCGAGGTCGCCGACCCGGAAGCTCGCCCGGCCGCCCGGCGTGCCGCTGAAGGCCAGGGGCACCGCGCGGGCCTCGGGCGTCTCGGGCAGCACGTAGGCCACCCGGTCGGCGGCCGGCAGCGCCGAGGCGGCGACGATCTGCGCCGCTCCGTTCAGGGGCATGGGCGGGGTGCTGGTCACCCGCAGTTCGCGGGCGCTCGACACGCCGGCCAGCGTGCTCTCCAGCCGCAGGACGTTCTCGCCGCGCGTCAGCGGCACCCATTCGATGAACAGGCCGTCGCCGCCCACGTCCAGCGCACGGCCGTTCAGGCTCAGGGTCGCGCCGGGCTTCACGCTGCCCTCCAGCAGCACGTGGTCGAAGGCGACCGCGTAGGTCGTGGGCGGGTAGGCCACGAAGATGGCCTCGTCGCTGATAGGCGTGGGGCTGGTGGTCATGGGGCCGACAGGCACGGGGCTGGCGGGGACGGGCGCGGCGGGGGTCTGGGCAGGCGCCGTCTGCGCCAGGGCCGGGGCGGCCACGAGCAGCAGGGCGGTGAGGAGCAGTCGCTTCATGGGGTGGGCCTCCTGTGGCGAAGAAGTTGGGGACGGGCCGCAGTGTACCCGCCGCGCCCGCGCCCGCCGGAGCTTGAGTCGGGCGCGCTCAGGTTGATTGTGTGCCCCAGGCTGAGCTTGCCAGACGCCTGTCATGGTCGCGCGGTATACTCGGCTCCATATGTTCCGTGTGCTGAATCAGATGTTCGACAACAACAAGCGTGATGTCGAGCGCATCGTCAAGACGGTGGTCCAGCCCGTCAACGCGCTCGAAGAGGAGATGAAGGGCGTCGAGGACCTCGCCGCCGCCTTCATGGACCTGCGCCGCCGCGTCACGGAAGGCGGCGAGACGCTTGACGACGTGATCGTGCCCGCCTTCGCCCTGATCCGGGAGGCCGGGCGGCGTTCCATCGGCAAGCGGCACTACGACGTGCAGCTCATCGGCGGCACGGCGCTGCACCAGGGCCGCATCGCGGAGATGCGCACCGGCGAGGGCAAGACGCTCGTCGCCACGCTGGCCCTCGCCCTGAACGCCCTGGAAGGCAAGGGCTGCCACCTCGTGACCGTCAACGACTACCTCGCCCGCGTCGGGATGGAGGAGATGGGCCTGCTGTACCGCACCCTGGGCCTCACGGTGGGGCTGGCGAGCCGTGACCTCCAGCCGCACGAGAAACAGGCCGCCTACGCCTGCGACATCACCTACGTGACCAACTCGGAACTGGGCTTCGACTACCTGCGCGACAACATGGCCCAGAGCCGCGAGGCGCTCGTGCTGCGCGCCGACACCCCGCTGAACTTCTCCATCGTGGACGAAGTGGACAGCATCCTGATCGACGAGGCCCGCACCCCCCTGATCATCTCGGGCGCGGCCGAGAAGGCGACCGATCTGTACTACGTGTACGCCAAGCTCATCCGCCGCCTCCAGAAGGGCGAGCCCGCCGAACCCGGCAAGCGCGCCGAGGCGACCGGCGACTACACCATCGACGAGAAGGGCAAGCAGGTCCACCTCAACGAGTCGGGCATCAGCAAGATCGAGCGACTGCTCTCGCTGCCTGACCTCTACAGCCCCGAGAACATGGACAAGGCGCACATGATCACTCAGGCGATCCGCGCGCGCGAGCTGTACCAGCGCGAGAAGGACTACATCGTCAACGCCGAGGGCGAGGTCATCATCATCGACGAGTTCACGGGCCGCTCGATGCCGGGCCGCCGCTACGGCGAGGGGCTGCACCAGGCCATCGAAGCCAAGGAAGGCGTCAAGATCGAGAACGAGAACCAGACGCTCGCCACCATCACGTACCAGAACTTCTTCCGGCTGTACGGCAAGTTCTCGGGCATGACCGGCACGGCCAAGACCGAGGAGAAGGAATTCCTCGACATCTACGGCAGCGACGTGCTCGTCATCCCGACCAACAAGCCCATCCTGCGCAAGGACGCCGACGACCTCGTGTACCGCTCGCGCCTGGGCAAGTACAACGCGGTGGTCAGCGAGGTCGCCGAGATGCACGCGACCGGCCGCCCCATCCTGATCGGCACGGCCAGCATCGACACGAGCGAGCAGCTCAGCGAACTGCTCACGCAGGCGGGCATCCAGCACTCGGTCCTGAACGCCAAGTTCGAGGCGCAGGAAGCGAGCATCGTCGCGCAGGCGGGCCGCTCGGGCACCGTGACCATCGCCACCAACATGGCTGGACGCGGCACCGACATCATGCTGGGCGGCAACGCCGAGTACATCATCGGGGAGAGCCTCGAAACCCAGCTCGGCGTGAGCCGCTACGACGAGACGGTCGAGGCCTTCATCAAGGCGGTCAGCCGCCAGGACCCCGAGGCCGAGGCGCTGGGCATGAAGATTCCCGGCGTGACCCGCGAGTTCGTGGGGCAGGCCCTGGCCCTACAGGCCGCCACCATCGAGGACCGCCAGCGCGTGCGCGACCTGGGCGGGCTGCACATCGTGGGCACCGAGCGCCACGAGTCGCGCCGCATCGACAACCAGCTGCGCGGACGCGCGGGCCGTCAGGGCGACCCCGGCAGCAGCCGCTTCTACGTGTCGTTCGAGGACGACCTGATGCGACTGTTCGCCAACGAGCGCGTGGTCGGCATGATGGACCGCCTGGGCATGGACGACTCGCAGCCCATCGAGGCCAAGATGGTCACTGGGGCCATCGAGCGGGCGCAGGCGCGCGTCGAGGACCGCAACTTCAGCACGCGCAAGCAGCTGCTGGAATTCGACAACGTCATGAGCAAGCAGCGCGACACCGTGTATGCCCAGCGCCGCGAGGTCCTTCTGGGGCCGGACAACGACGTCGAGGAATCGACCGAGGGCATGATCGCGGATTTCGTGGACATGCAGCTCTCGGTGCATGCCCCGGCCGACCAGAACCCCGACACCTGGGATATCGAGGCCCTCCAGGCGGCCATGCTCGACGCCATCCCGCAGCTCGAGGGCTACGATTTCGAGGCGCTGCGCGGCGTGTCGCCCGCCGAGCTCCAGGACCGCATGCTCGCGGCGGTGGCCGACGTGTTCGACGCCCGGCGTGAGGAGCTCAGCCCGACCATGCTCAACAGCCTGTCGCGCTACGTGCTGCTCCAGACGGTGGACCAGCACTGGAAGGAGCACCTGCACGGCATGGACGTGCTCCGTCAGGGCATCGGTCTGCGCGGTTACGGCCAGCGCGATCCCTTCACCGAGTACAAGTTCGAGGCCACGAACATGTTCAACGAGATGATCGACAATCTCAAGAGCGACGTGACCAAGTTCATCTTCCGGATGCAGTTCGGCCAGACCGGCTGAGGCGACGCGCCCGCACGCGCCGGACGGGTCCTGAGAAGGTCCGTCCGGCGTTCGGCGTCTGTCGGGCGGAGCTGCCGCATCTGCAGTCACCCGCCCGGTCCGGGGCCTTCACAATGGAAGCATGAAGCGCGACCTCTATACCTGGCTGCTGTACCTCGTCGCAGCGGCGTTTCTGGGAACCATCGTGTGGTGGGCCACGCATCTGGCGACGCTGCCCGGTGTGTAGCGGCCCCGCCGACAACAAAAAAAGGCCGCCGAAGCGACCTTGATGCCAAACAGTATAGCGCGGTATGCAGGCCGGATCAAGCCATGCAGCCGGGTAGGGAACAGGCCCGCCCAGCCGGACAGCTCGGGGCAGACGTCCCGTATCCTGCGCGCATGACCGTTTCCCCTGCCGGCCTCAATGTCACCGCCCTGCGCGAGCAGTTTCCGCCGCTCCAGACGGGCCGGGTGTACCTCGACAACGCGGCGGGCGGCCTGCTCCCCCGGCGCAGCATCGCGGCGGTGACGGATCACCTGACCCGCTACGGCGCGACCAATGCCCTGCCCGGGCACCAGCCGGGGCGCGAGATCCTGGCGCTCAAGGCGTGGGCGCGGGAGGCCACGGCGCTGTTCCTGAACGCCGAGGCGAGCGACGTGGCCGTCGGCCCCAGCGCGACGGCCATGGCCTTCCGGCTCGCGGCGGCCTTCGCGCGGCTGTGGGGACCGGGCGACGAGGTGATCGTCAGCGGTCTGGAGCACGAGGCGAACGCCAGCCCCTGGCGCGAGCTGGAACAGGTCGGCGTGACCGTGAAGGTCTGGCACGCCCGGCAGCCCGAGATGCGGCTCGTGGCCGAGGACCTCGCCGCGCTGCTCTCGCCGCGTACCCGGCTGGTGGCGGTCACGGCGGCGAGCAACGCGCTGGGCGTGGCCCCCGACATCGCCGCCATCACGGCCCAGGTGCGTGCGGCGGGTGCGTGGACGGTCGTGGACGCCGTGCACGCCGCGCCCCACACCCTGCCGGACGTGCGGGCCTGGGGCGCGGACTTCGTGACCTTCAGCCCCTACAAGGTCTGGGGACCGCACCTGGGCGCACTGTGGATCCGGCCCGAACTGCGCGGCGGGCTGCCCTGGCCCCGGCTGAGCTTCGTGCCGGAGGGCGACATCACCGGTATTGAGTACGGTACGCCGCAGTACGAGTTGCAGGCCGGCTGGCTGGGCACGCTGGACTACCTGCGCGAGCTGGGCGGCGGCGAGACGCTGACCCGCGCCGCGCTGGAACAGGCCTACACCCACATCGCGGCTCTGGAGGCGCCCGTGACCGAGCGGCTGCTCACGGGCCTCCAGGCGCTGGAGCACGTCACGCTGTACGGCCCGCAGACCCTGGAGGGCCGCTTCGGGACCTTCGCCTTCCGCCTGAGCGGCGAGACGCCCGAGCAGACGGCCGGTCGCCTGACCGCCGACGGGATAGACGTGGCCGCCGGGCACTTCTACGCCGTGCAGCCCCTGCGCGACCTGGGCCTGTACCCCGAGGGGGTGGTCCGGGCCAGCATCGCCCACTACACGACGCTGGAGGACGCCGAGCGCCTGCTGGCTGCCCTCTGAAGGCGGCTCGCAGCGGCGGTCAGAGGTGCCGAGGGAAGGACCCGGCACCGGATCTCTGAGAAGGTGCCGGTATGGCGTGAAGGCGAAGAGAGAGGCGCTCGGCCCGGCGGAACGCCGAACCGCCGATCAGGGGAAGAAGGTCCGGCTGGCCCGGTAGACCGTCCCCGTGCGCTTTCTGTCCATCGAGTGGTTCAGCGTGATGTCGCCGTCCATCACGCAGGACCACTTTGTCCGGGCAGACGAAGGTATGCGCCGTGCCGTCCAGCGCCGCGAAGGTGCCGGTCGTGAAGCGGTCCACGGGGAAGATGTTCGCGCGGGCATAGGCTGCGAAGGCCTCAGAGGCATCGCCGTTCCTGATGAGCACGCTGATGTCATGGCCCAGGGTGCGCACCGTCGGTTGCAGGGCCTCGCCGTCCGGCAGTTCGGCGCGCCCCGGCACGCAAAAGCCCGCCACAGGGGGCGGGCCGTCGTGGGGCAGGGCAGGTCTCAGCTGTTGTGCAGCACGTTCATGATGTCGCCGTCCTTCATGACGTACTCCTTGCCTTCGGTGCGCACCCAGCCCTTGCTCTTGGCGGCGGCCCAGCCCCCGGCCTCGACCATCTTGTCCCACTCGATGACCTCGGCGCGGATGAAACCGCGTTCCAGGTCGCTGTGAATCTCGCCGGCGGCCTCGGGGGCCTTCTCGCCGTCGCGGATCGTCCAGGCGCGCACTTCCTTCTCACCGCTGGTGATGAAGGTGATCAGGCCCAGCGTCTCGTAGCCCACCTTCACGAGCTGGTCGAGGCCGCTCTCCTGCACCCCGAGGTCGTGCAGGAACTCGCGCGCCTCGTCCTCGGGCATCTCGGCGAGTTCGCCCTCGATCTGGGCGCTGATCTTCACGACCTGCGCCCCCTCGGCCGCCGCGAGGTCGCGCACCTTGCGCACGAATTCGTTGTCCTCCTGAAGGTCGCCCTCGCCCACGTTGGCGACGTAGATGACCGGCTTGGTCGTGATCAGGCCGAATTCCTTGGGCACCGGGCCCTCGACCTGCGCGGCGCGCGCGGGCCTGCCTTCACCCAGCACCGCCACGATCTGCTCGGCGATGGCCGCCTGTTCGCGGGCGTCCTTGTCGCCGCTCTTGGCCTTCTTCTGGAGGTTCTGGAGCCGCTTTTCCAGGCCCGCGAGGTCCGCGAGGATCAGCTCGGTGTTGATGGTCTCGATGTCGTCCAGGGGGTCTACCTGACCGGCGACGTGCACCACGTTGGGGTCTTCGAAGCAGCGCACGACGTGGGCGATGGCGTCCACCTCGCGGATATTCGCCAGGAACTGGTTGCCCAGGCCCTCGCCCTGTGACGCGCCCTTGACCAGCCCGGCGATGTCCACGAACTCGACGAAGGTGGGGATGATCGGCGGCACGCGATCGCCCTTGGTGAAGATGCGGCTCAGCGCGCCCAGACGCTCGTCGGGCACGGTCACGCGGCCCACGTTGGGCTCGATGGTGGCGAAGGGATAGTTGGCGGCCAGCGCTCCGGCACGGGTGATGGCGTTGAACAGCGTGCTTTTGCCGACGTTCGGCAGCCCGACGATTCCGATGGCAAGACTACTCATGAGAGGCTCCTTTTCTGCGCCCGGCGGGGCGGCAACCCTTCCAGTCTACGCCTTTCGGACGGTCCCCGGGCGATGTGCTAGCGTCGGCAGGCGATGATCATGGCCCGGCTGAAGAGCGAGACCCAGGCGCTGCACGAGGCCACCGAGGCGCGGATGCCGGTGATGGACCCCGGCCTGACCCGGGCGGACTACGCCCGGCTGCTGGCGCAGATGCACGCCCTCATCGCGCCGCTGGAGGCCCGGCTGCTGGCCCTGGACCTGCCCGCGAGCCTCGCGTTGCCCGAGCGCCTCAAGACCCCGGCGCTGCGCCGCGACCTGGCGGCCCTGAACGCGGCCGTGCCCGCTCCACGGCCCGACGGGCTGCCCGGCAGCGTGGCCGAGGGGCTGGGCACGCTGTATGTCCTGGAAGGCGGCACGCTGGGCGGGCAGATCATCTCCCGGCACCTGGGGCCGCGCCTGGGGCTGGATGCGGGGGCGGGGCTGGCCTACTTCTCGGGCTACGGGCCGCAGACCGGGCCGATGTGGAAACGCTTTGCCGAGGCCATGACCCGCGAGGTCGCCCCGGAGGACGGCGCGGCGGTGGTGGCGGGCGCGCGCGCGACCTTCCTGGCCTTCGGGCGGGCGCTGGACACGCCGCCGGACTGATCCCCGCCGGGGCAGAGGGTCTCAGCCGGGACGGTGCGCCGCCAGCCAGTCGAGCAGGCGCTCGGGGGGTAGCGGGGGCGAGAACAGGTAGCCCTGACCGTAGTCGCAGTGCATCTGCCGCAGGGCCCCGAGCTGCTGCTCGGTCTCGACCCCCTCGGCCACCACCTGCACGTTCAGGGCGTGCGCCATGTCCACGATGGAATGGACGATGGCCGGAAAGCGCGTGCCGACCACGAAGGAGCGGTCCACCTTCAGGGCGCTCAGCGGCAGGTTCTGCATGTAGCTCAGGGCCGAATAGCCGGTGCCGAAGTCGTCGGCGGCGACCTGCATCCCGCGTCCGCGCAGTTCGCGCAGCACGCGGCCGGCGAGCCGGTGGTCACGCAGGAACAGCCCCTCGGTGATCTCGACCGTCAGGGCACTCGCCGGGAAGTGCTCGGCGTGCAGCACGTGCTCGATCTGCCGGGTCAGGCCCGCGCGGTCGAAGTGCAGCGGCGAGAAGTTCACGCTCAGCCGCCGCAGGTGTCCCTCCTGGATGAGGGGACGGATAAAGCGGCAGGCCTCGCGCAGCACCCACAGGTCGAGGTCGGTGATCAGGCCGTGTTCCTCCGCGATGGAGATGAACTCGCCCGGCCCGATCAGGCCGTGGACCGGGTGCTGCCAACGCACGAGCGCCTCGACGCTCTCGGCCTCGCCGGTGCGCAGGTTCAGGACCGGCTGGTAATACACGGTGAGTTCGCCGCGCGCCGCCGCGTGACGCAGGTCGTCGCGCAGCCGCAGGCGCAGCAGGTGCTGCTCGCGCATCCAGGGCCGGAACACCACGCTGCCGCCCCGCCGCCCGGACTTGGCCCCGGTCAGGGCGATGCCCGCCTCGCGCAGCAGGTGCCCGGCCTCCTGCTGGTCCCCGACCACCGCGACCCCCACCCCCGCGCTGATCTGTACGTCGCGGTCCCCGACCAGGAAGGGCAGCGCCAGGGTGCCCTGAAGCTGGTCGAGCCGGCCCTGGACCTGCCCCGCCGAGGGCACGCGCAGCAGGGCCGCGAACTCGTCGCCGCCCAGACGCGCGATCACCTGGCCCGATCCCAGGGTCAGGCGCAGCCTCTGGGCCACCTGTACCAGCAGGGCGTCGCCGCGCGCCTGCCCCAGCCGGTCGTTGATCCACTTGAAGCGGTCGAGGTCGATGAGGGTCAGCAGCAGCACGTCCGTCCCGCCCTCCGCAGGGAAAAGGTCCAGGGCGACCTGCACCTCGCGCAGGAAGGCGTTGCGGTTGAGCAGCCCGGTCAGCTCGTCGTACTCGGCGGCGTAGCGCAGGTGGTCGCTGAGGCGGTGCAGCTCCAGCGTGCGCTCCACCACGCGCTCCTCGAGCTGCCGGGCATATTGGGCGCTCAGGAGTTCGAGCGAGCGCCGCCGCGACACGTCCTGGATGAACGTGACCGTGCCGCGCAGGTCGTGGCCCTGGCGGTAGGGGATGAGGGTCAGGGCCACGCGCGCCGGCCCCTCGCCGCGCAGGTCCAGCTCGCTGCTGTGCGGGCGGCCGGTGGCGATCACCTCGCGTTCCAGGGAACGCAGCAGGTCGCCTTCCAGCAGCTCGGGGGTGGCCTGCTGCGCGTGCGCGTTGTGCAGCAGCACCCGGCCTTCCAGGTCGCGCAGCACGATGCCCAGCACGTCCTGCGCGAGCACCGCCTGCAACTGGGCCTCGCGCTGCGCCAGGGCCAGCTGCTCGCGTTTGTGGGCCGTGATGTTGCGCGCCAGCCCGTACAGGCGCGGCTGCCCGGCCGGAGCGTCGGGGTCCAGCGCGCCGCCCAGCTGAATCCAGTGTGCGGTGCCCGACGGATAATGCAGTTCCAGGTCGAGGTCCAGCGGCCCCCCCTGGCGCACGCACGCGGTGACGGTGCGGCTCAGGAGGTCCTGGTCGCCGGGCGAGAACAGGCCCACGAACTGCGCGCACAGGGCCGGGTCCATCGCCTGTGGGGGCAGGCGGCGGCGCGAGATGCCCAGGACGCCCGTGCGGACATCGACGGTCCAGAACAGCAGTTCCTGGGCCGCGAGCGCGCGTTCCAGCTCGGTGACATCGCTCAGGTCAGAGGGCATGGTCGTCCGGTCGGGCGGGGGGGCGGAGTAGGGCCGGCAGGCAGGGCGAAGCGGCGGTGGGCGGCATACGCGGTCGGGGCCTCCGGAGGGAACGAAGAGGACCGCGCGGATTCGCCGGAGCAGCCCTGGAGAGGATGGTGAGCGCATGGTAACACCCCCGCTCCACCTTTTCCCTTGAGCACTCGGGGGGAGCGCTAGGGGAGTGGCGGAGGCGGGGGTGGGATACGGGTGCGGGCCGGGTCAGGCGCGTTCGTCCTGCTTGTCGAGCTGCCCGACTTTCTTCTCGCTCCAGGTGCGCCCCTCGTCGCCGCCCCACAGCAGCCAGGCGATATACCCGCGCGAGGGCTTCTCGTCGCCCTTGCCGGTCTGGTCGAGGTGGTCGTGGGCATGGCGCGGAAAGTAGGCGGCAACGTGGCGCACGTCCTTCTCGCTCAGGTCGCCGCCCTTCGCCAGTTTCTCGGCCATGTGCTCGCCCGCCTCGGTCCCGCCGAAGCCGTATTCGTCCCGCAGTTTCAGGCCTTTTTTGGCGTTCTCCTGCACCTTCTTGGGAATGGAAAGGTCCGTCATGCCGCAAAGCTCTCATCTGCGCCGGGGCGGCGGCTGTAGGCCACCACGCCTTCTGAACGTCCTCTCAAGGTCGCGCGCGCCGGGGCCGGCCCGGCCTGGAATCGCCCACCCCATTTGCCCCGGCCGGGCGCGCGTAGACTGGGCCCATGAGCGAGCGCCGCCACACCGTCACCGTGAACGTAGGGGGCGTGCCCATCGGCTCGGCCCACCCGGTCGTCGTGCAGAGCATGACCAACACCGACACCGCCGACGCCGAGGCCACCGCCATCCAGATCGCGCAGCTGGTCCGTGCGGGCTCCGAACTCGTCCGCATCACCGTGAACACCCGTGAGGCCGCCGCCGCCGTCCCGGAGATCGTCGCCCGGCTCGCGGAGGTGGGGATCAGCGTGCCCATCGTGGGCGACTTCCACTACAACGGGCATATCCTGCTGCGCGAATTTCCGGAGACGGCCCGGCTGCTCGCCAAGTACCGCATCAACCCCGGCAACGTGGGGGCCGGGCAGCACCACGACGCCAACTTCGCCACCATGATCGAGGTCGCCAAGGAGTTCGGCAAGCCGGTGCGCATTGGCGTGAACTGGGGCAGCCTCGACCAGCAGGTGCTCGCCCGGCTGATGGACGCCAACACCGCCCAGGGCAGCCCCAAGTCCGGCACCGACGTGATGATCGACGCGATGGTCGTCTCGGCGCTCGAATCGGCCCGCTACGCCGAGGAACTGGGGCTGGCGCACGACAAGATCATCATCTCGGTCAAGGTCAGTTCCGCGCCCGAGCTGTGGCAGGTGTACCGCCAGCTCGCGCCGCTGTGCGACTATCCGCTGCACCTGGGGCTGACCGAGGCGGGCATGGGCATGAAGGGCATGGTGGCGAGCAGCGTGGCCCTCGCGCCGCTGCTCGTGGACGGAATCGGGGACACCATTCGCGTGTCGCTGACCCCCGAACCCGGCGCGAGCCGCAAGCTGGAGGTCGAGGTCGCCCAGCAGGTGCTCCAGAGCCTGGGCCTGCGCCAGTTTCTGCCGCAGGTCACGAGCTGCCCCGGCTGCGGGCGCACCACCTCAACCTTCTTCCAGACGCTCGCGCAGAAGATTCAGGACTACATCCGCGACACCATGCCCGACTGGAAGGCGAAGTACCCCGGCGTCGAGGAGATGCAGGTGGCCGTCATGGGCTGCATCGTGAACGGCCCCGGCGAGAGCAAGCATGCCAACATCGGCATCTCGCTGCCCGGCACCGGCGAGGACCCGCGCGCGCCCGTCTACCAGGACGGCAAGCTGCTCACTACACTGAAGGGCCCCCGCATCGCCGAGGACTTCCAGGACCTGCTGGAGCAGTATGTCGAGGCCCGCTACGGGCAGGGGCAGCCGGTCGGGTCGTGAGTGCCGGGCGAGTACGATAGACCGGTGAACATCTGGGGAAGTGGGCCTTTCGAGAACGAACACGCCGCCGCCTTCGTGCAGGAGGTCGTCGCCGACGGCCCGGCGGCGGTGCAGGAAGCCTTCGAGGTCGTGCTGGACCCGGATGTGGATTTCGTCGAGGCCGAGGAAGGCCAGCGTGCCCTGGCGGCGGCCGGGGTACTGGCGGCGGCGCTCGGCGGCGATACGTCGGCCGTGATCGACGCCGGGCTGCGTGCCTGGATCGCGGAGGCCGACCACACCGAGCTCGCGCCGCTGCGGTCCCTGGCCGCCGAGGCCCTGAAGCGCGTGCTGGGGCCGAACAGCGAACTTCCCGAGCTGTGGGAGGACAGTGGCGGGGCCGAGGCCTGGTACGCCGACAGCGAGCGGCTGCGCTCGGTGCTGGGCGGCTGAGGGGCCAGCGTCGCCCGGCCCCTCAGGCCCTCAGAAGCGCAGTTCGAGTCCCACGCCCGCACCGAACCCGGCGGTGCTGCCGCGCACGTAGCCGCGCCAGCCGGCCGGCCCCAGCAGGGGACCGCGCAGGCCCCCCTCGGCATAGACGTTAAAGCCGCCCTGATACGCCGCGCCGACCGTCGCGAAGGCGTCGGTGCGGGTCAGCGGCAGGTTCAGGTCGCGCAGGGTCACCCCCGCCGCAACCCGGTTCTCACCGCGCCAGCCCCGTTCCACCCCGCCCTCGACCCCCAGGGCCCCGACGAACGGCACCCCCAGCAGCGAGGTGCCGGCGCGGGCCCCGTAGCCGTTCGTGCTGGCGTCTACCCCCACCCAGGTGACGGCTCCAGCCGAGGACGACAGGCACAGGGCGGCGGCGACGGTCAGCAGACGGGAACGCATGACACCAGCCTACGAAACCCCCATGAGAAGGACGGTCGGACAGCCCCGGCCCCATGAGGACCGCCCACGAACCTGAAGACACGTTAATTTTCTTCAGCAGGGCTTTAACGTCGCCGAATGGCGTCTGGAACGGTGTTTCCTCAACTGAATGTCGGTCATGACATTGGCCGTTAAACGGCGTTACAGCGGCGATTGATCCGAAAAGGCCGTGCTGGACGGCTGTCGATCTGCGGGGGGCATCTGAGGTGGGCATGAGACCTTTTTGGGTTTCACGCTCAGGAAACGCCTGCTTTCTTACCTTGTTCTCAGACGAGGCCAGAAGGCCACGCAGCGGGACCGCACAGGACCGCGAACGATCGCCGGGAGGTGGGGAGCTGAGGCAGGGACGACACGAACCTGGGAGGACGGCTGGGAGGCAAGAGCAATCTCTGCGACCTGTTGAGGGACGGGGCGCGAGCGGGACAAGGGAGAACACCATGAAGAAACTGATCATCATGACGGCGGTGCTGGGTGTGTGTGCGGTGGCTGGAGCGCAGACGGTCGCGCCTTCGATCAGCACCGATGCCGACCAGGTGAACAAGGGCGCGACCTCGGCGAGCGTCAAGCAGAACGTCAACCTCATCCTGCCCCAGGCCACGGCCCTGCACCTCACGGCCTCGAGCCTCGATTTCGACATCAGCAAGATCGGCCAGCAGGACGCCAACTGGTACTGCGCCTATGGCCTGACCAACGGTGACCAGGCCAGCGCCCTGACCCCCAAGGACGAGTTCTGGGGCCAGACCCAGACCCTGCCCCTGGGCACCTTCTACGACGTCGCCACCTATCCCAACATCGCGGTGAAGGCCGGCAAGCAGGTCACGAGCTACCCGCCCGTCGAACTGGTGAACGGCAAGGTCGACAACGCGACCAAGAACTACTTCGTCTGCTACCGGACCTTCATCCTCCAGAAGTTCTCCAACGTGGGCAACTACCGCCTGAGCGTCTCGCGTGACGCCCCCACCGGCGACATGGGCCACCAGATGCTCTACATCCAGGAAGACCCGTGCAACGCCTGGGGCCAGGCCACCGGCCTGTACAAGCTCGACGAGGGCACCAACAAGATCCTGACCCCCAGGAGCCTGACCGAAGGCACCACCGGCAAGCAGGCGTCGGCCTCGAGCAAGGACGGCCGCAACGTCTGCCGCAAGGGCACGAGCTGGCTCGACGACGTGATCGTGGTGGCCGTGGTCGTCGACGGCGACAAGGCCGGCAAGAACACCGCCGTCCTGACCTACACGCTGGAGTCCTCGGCTTCGGTCTTCGCCAGCACCAACTGAACCCCGACCGGGGAGGCCGCGACACCTTGTTCGCGGCCTCCCCACCCGCATGATCCGTTCCTGTCCCGCCCGTCCGCCCACCGGCCCCACACCCCATACAGCGCACCGCGAGCGGCCCCAACCGCCGGGTGACGGAGGAATTATGCGTTTCACGATCAGATGGATGGCCGCACTGCTGCTCTCGCTCCTGTCCTGGAGCGCCGCGCAGGTCACGGTTGGGGTGGATCCGATCGCCAAACTGTTCACGGCGAATCCAGGCCAGAGCATCACCCAAGTTCTGAACATCTACAACCCCAACAAGGTTGCCGCAAAGATCCGCGTCATCGGAACCCTGTCCGACATGAACATGAGCGAAATCGGCCAGATCTCCTACCTGCCCGCCGGCACGGTCAAGGAAAGTCTGGCCGGCTGGACCAGCTTCAGTCCCTCCGAGGTCCTGCTGGGCAGCGAGGACACCGCGCAGGTGCGCTACACCATCCAGGTGCCCGCCGACGCCACGCCCGGCACGCACTGGGCCATGCTGATGTTCGAGGCCCAGGACCCCAACCCCACCCCCGGCAAGTCGCTCGCCGCCATGCGGATGCGGGTGGCCCATACGGTCTATGTCAACGTCGCGCCCACCAAGAAGAGCGGCGAGATCTCGGGCATCTTCGAGAACGTCCCCAGCGTGCCCAACGCGACCTACGACCTGGGCGTGCAGTACAACAACACCGGCAACGTCGCCACGGGCGTGCAGGGCCGCGTGGAGATCCGGGACGCGACCGGCACGCTGGTCTCCACCCTGACCATTCCCCTGGAAGTGTCGCTGCCCGGCCGCAGTCTGTTCCTGAAGACGAGCTGGGGCGGCCCGGTCCCCAAGGGGCAGTACAGCGCCCTGATCATCCTGAACGACGGCGACAAGACCCGCGACCTGACCGGTGAACAGGTGATCAACCTGCCCTTCGACCTGCTGCCCTTCAACGCCCCGAACTCCGCCGCCCCGGCCACCGAGCCGGCCGCGAGCGTGGGCGGTGCGCCCGCCACCACAGGCAGGCCATGAGACGCGCGGCGCAGTTCGGCCTGATGTTCGCGCTGCTGGCCGGCGTCGGCGCGGCCACGGCCCAGACGACTCCGGGTCTTCCCGACCCCCTGCTGCCCCCGGTCCAGACCGGCTCCGGCGCGGCCGACGGTTCGGTCCGGACCCTGATTCCCAGCCTGATCGCCCTGCGCCGGCCCACCGCCCCGCTGTCCTTCGACATCAATCCCGGCAATTTTCCCCCCGCGCAGTACCCGGCCCGCTACCTCAGCGCGCCCCAGGAGTTCAGCGTCTTCTCGAGCGCCAGCACGCCCTGGACGGTGCAGCTGGAAGTGCACAGCGCCCTCGACGCCCAGGGACAGGCCATTCCCACCGACCGGCTGTCGTACCGCGTCAACGGCGGTCCCTGGATCAAGGCGCTGGGGGTGCCGCAGGTCGTCATGAGCGGCGTCGGGGCCACGCCCGGCTGGACCCCGCTGCGCATCGAGGTGGCCCTCGACCTCCAGGGCGGGGAAACCGGCGGCGACTACGACTTCGACCTCACCTTCACCGCTCTGGTGTTGCCTTAAGGCCATTGGGGGAAAGCGCCATGTCCAGCACCCAGCCCGCCGCCCGGCATCCTGCCCGCCCCAGCTCCTCGCTGCGGTGGATGTCGTTGCTGGCCGCGCTGCTGATTCCCCCAGCCCACCCGGCCCTGGCCCAGATGGCCCCCGCACCGGCCCCGACGCCCGCCTCGGCCCCCGCCGTGCCTGCCCCCCCGACCCTGGAGGCCCCGGACCCCCGGACGGCCGCGCCCGGCGAATACGCCACCCTGATCTTCCGGGCGAGCGGGCAGGGCGACTACGACATGACGGTGGACGCCGGCCCCGACTGGGTGCCGGTGTCCTCGGGACGCAGGGTGAGTCTCAACGGCCCCACCCTCGTGCCCGTGACCTTCCGGGTGCCGCCGCGCGCGCCGGTGGGCGACTCGCCCGACATCGTCATGCGTCTGGCGTCGGGCGGGCAGGTCGCGGCGCGGGCCAGCACGCGCGTCCGCGTCTCGGCGCAGGCGCGCCTGGTCGGCCGCGCTCCCGGCCGCCTCACTGCCCAGCTGCGGCGCAAGGTGGCCTTCGAGGCGCAGTTCACCAACCAGGGCAACCAGGACGACACGCTCACGCTGCGGGCCGTGAACGTGGACGCCCTGCCGCAGCTCAGCGTGCCGTCGCTGCGGCTGCGGCCCGGCGAGACCGGCTCGGTGGGGGTGTCGTTCAGCATCGACGAGGCCTCGCCCGGCTACGAGTACACCGTGACCCTGGAGGCCACCTCGCAGAACAACCCGGCCGTCAAGGTGCGCGCGCTGACCGACGTCGTCTTCAACCCGGTCAACCTTCAGGGCAACCGCAACGCCGACCGGCCGCAGCTGGTGTTCGGCGTTCAGGCGGGGGCCGACGCCGCCGTGGCCTGGAGCCCCGCCGGGCGGCAGACCACGCTGCGGTACAGCCTCCAGCCCCGGCTGGGCGGGCGGCTCTCGGACTACGCGACGGGCGAGTCCACGCTCTCGGGTCTGGACGGCTCGTCCGAGCGGGCACTGCCCAGCGGCCTGAACTTCGGGGTGCGCCTCAATGCCCGCACCTGGGACCTGACCGCCTACGGGAGCCGCAGCGGCGTGGCGCTGGAGGCCAACCTCTACCGGGGGGCCTGGCGCTTCCGGCCGCGCCTGAGCTACCGCAACAGTGGCGGGGGCGGGTCCCAGGTGCGGGGGGGACTGGGGGTGTCGGGGCCGGTGCTGGGCGGCACCCTGGAAGCCGACGCCGACACCTCGGTCAACCGCAGTGTGGACGGTACGGGCGGCGCGGACCAGCTCAGCGTGCGCTACGCCCGGCAGCTCACGCCGAATGTCGGCCTGGTCGTCGGTGGGCTGGCGGGAGGGCAGCGTGGCGGCGGTCCCTACCGCGTCTCGGCGCTGGGTTTCGAGCAGGTGTCGTACGCCAACGGCACGGTGGACCTGACCCAGACCTACACCGGTACGCCCACCGGCCTGCACAACTTCAGCGTTTCGGGAGGGCTGACCTCGCTGCGGCCCTTCGGGGTGCGGGCGGCGCTGGGGGTCAGCCTCCAGCCGGGCGGCGTGACCTACACCGGCAGCGGCCTGCTGACCTACGCCGCCGGCAACGGCTTCGGGGCCAGCGTCGGCGGGCGCTACCAGAACAGCACCGTGCGGGACGAGGCGGGGAGCACCGCGCCGCCTTCCTGGGCCGTGACGGGCACGGTGCGCAGCCCTGCCCTGGGCTGGAAAAACGCCTCGCTGAGCGGCGCGGCGGCCTACACCCTGGCGACCGACCTCGACCGGCCGGGCAGCTACGGCCAGACGGTCACCGCGAGCGCGGCCCTGGTGACCGGCCCGGTCCTGACCAACGCCTCGGCGCAGTGGTCCCGCGACCCGCAGCCCAGCGGCGAGGACCTCCGGACCCTGCGCCTGAACCTGACGGGCAGCTACAGCTTCCGGCTGCGCGACACCGTCAGCGCCGACTACACCTTCGAGCGGCTCCAGGGGGCCGTGCAGAGCACCAGCCACGCCGTGCGCGCCGTCTGGACCCACCAGTGGACCCCGCAGATCGACACGGCCGTGAACTATCAGCGGGCCTGGGTCAGCTCGGCCTCGGGAACCTACAGCCCGGAAGTCGCCGGCTTCAGTGTGGGGGCGCAGGACCTCTTCGTGACCGGCCTGTCGGCGCGCGCCGGATATACCGCCTCCGCCCCCGGCGGGCTGACGCGGGGTAACCTGACCAGCACCCTGCGCTTTTCGCTGAACTACAACGTGGACTGGGCGGTCAATACCCCCGACCCGGTGGTCAACGTCTTCGGGGGGCGCCGGGGCGGCGAACTGGCCGGCACCCTGTACCGCGACGACAACTACAACGGGCGGCGCGATCCCGGCGAGTCCGCCCTGGCGGGCGTGACCGTCGAAGCGGGCGGGGTGCGCGCGACCTCCGGCGTGGACGGTTCGTACCGCCTGCGCGTGCCGGTGGGGTCCTTCAAGCTGAGCTACGTGAGCGGCGTCCCCGCCACGCTGGAAAGCCTCAGCGACGAGGAGACGGTCATCAAGGAAAACAGCGTGAACCGGCTGGACGTGCCCTTCGCGCCTGTGGTGCGCAGCGAGGTGCTGGCCTACGACGACGTCAACCGCAACGGCCGGCGCGACGAGGGCGAGGCCGCGCTGCCCTTCGTCGGCGTGGTGTTCAGCGGCCCGGTCGTGCGGTCGGTCCAGGCCGACGTGGGGGGCGTGGCGCGCGTCGCCACCCTGCCGCCCGGCCGCTACGCCATCAGCCTGAATCCGGCCCAGCTGCCCGAGGGCTACGTCGCCACCGGCAGCGCCGCGCAGGCCGAGTTCCGTGCGGGCGAGCGCCCCGCCGTGACCGAACTGGGCGCGGCCATGCCCCCCCGCCAGAACGTCACGACCTTCACGGCCGGCAGCGTCGCCGTGATCGGCCGCCTGAGCGCCAGCCCCGCGCTGCCCGGCAGCGAGGTCGGGGTGCTCCTGAACGTGCAGCGCGCCGCCGAGGTCCAGGTGCAGGCCTTCGGGCAGAGCGTGACGGTGCCGGTACAGTCGGGCCGCGCCGAGACGAAGGTGAAGGTTCCGGCCGGGACCGCCCCCGGCGAATACGACGTGACCGTGACGGCCCGCGCCGGCAGCGCCGAAAAGACCACCGTCCTCAAACTGACCGTGGCTCCGGCGGCGGGCACGCCGTGAGCGCCGCCTCGGCGGCCTGCCGGCCACGTCCGCCGCCCCGGTGAACTGGCCTCTCCGGCATCCGGTCCCGAACCCCGAAGGAAGGTGACTTCCCAGGGGGGCCGGTCCAGGCCAGAACCGTCCCACCTGCGCCGCTCCTGGAGTGGCCCCCCCGGCAGGTGGGACGTTTTCTGGTTTCCGGACTGGCCGGAGCAGGGCGGGGCCTCAGCCCAGCAGCGCCTCCAGGCCGCGCCGCGTGGCCGCCAGCGCTTCGCCGATGCGCCAGGCGCCCCGGTCGCGCGGGCCGACCATGTTGCTCACGCCGCGCACCTCCAGCGCAGGCACGCCGCAGCGCAGGGCGGCGTGGGCCACCCCGGCGCCCTCCATGCCCTCGGTGAGTGCGCCGGGATGGCGGGCTTCGAGGGCGCGCGCCGCCGCCGCACTGCCCGTCACGGTGCTCAGCGTCAGGGCCGGCCCGCAGGCGGCCCCTGCCCGCGCGGCCAGGTCGGCGGCCCCGGCCCAGGCGGCGAAACGGCCCGGGTGCCCCGGCCCCGCCGCTTCCTGCGGCTCGACACTCAGGCCCAGGAGGTCCAGGCCCAGGAACGTGCCGGCGTCGTCGGCCCCCAGGTCGGCCTGGATCAGCTCGCTCGACACGGCGAGGTCGCCGGGGCGCAGGCCGCTGCCGGGGTACGCCCCGCCGATGCCCGCGCTCAGGGCGAGGTCATAGGGGGCGGCCAGCAGCGCGGCCTGGGTGCTCAGGGCCGCCGCCACCGGTCCCACGCCGCATACGACGACCCGCACGCCTCCGCCCTCCAGGTCGCGCAGCCGCGCCGCCTCGGCGTGGGTCGCCACCACGATCAGAATCCGCCTGTGTGTGCCGCTCATGGTGGCCCAGGCTAGCGCGCCGCAGAGACTGTGCATCGCGCTGACGCCGCGCAGATCGGGGGCCGCTAGACTGCCTCCCGATGCGCCCACGCCCTTTTCTGCTTTTGGCCCTCAGTCTGGGAGGCCTCGCCCAGGCCGCGCCCGTGCGGATCGAGTTCTGGCACGCCATGGGGGGGGTCGAGGGCAAGGTGGCCGACTATGCCCGCGACTTCAACCGTTCGCAGGGCCAGTACGAGGTCGTGCCCAGCACCCAGGGCAACTACCGCGAACTGCTGCCCAAGTTGCAGGCGGCCATCCGCGCCGGGAATCCGCCCGCCCTCGCGCAGCTCGAACTGACCCAGGTGCCCGCGCTGGCGGCGGCCGGCAGTCTCAGCGACCTCTCGCGCCTGGAAGACGGCCTGCCTGCCGAGCTGACCCGCGACTTCTACGCCCCGGCCTGGAAGTCGGGCGAGGTGGGCGGCAAGCGCTACGCCCTGCCCTGGAACCTCAGCGTGCCGGTCATGCTGTACAACGCGGGCGCGCTGGGCCGCGCCGGGGCGAGTGCGCCCGCCACCTGGAGCGCGCTGGAGACCACGAGCGCGCGTCTGGCGACGAACGGGCGGCGGCCCCTGGTCGCGGCGGCCGACGCCTGGACCTTCGAGGCCAACGTGCTCTCGCGCGGCGGCTCGCTGGTCGAGGGCTCGGCTCCGGCCCTGAACAGCCCCGAGGCGGTCGAGGCCCTCACGCAGCTCGCGCGCATGGCCCGCGCCGGGCAGGCGCAGCCGCGCAGCCTGAACGAGGCCACCCGCGCCGCCTTCGACTTCGCGCGCGGGCAGAACCTCTTCGTGCTCGCCAGCGTCGCCAACTGGAACGACGCCCGCAAGCTGCCCTTCTTCCAGCTCGGGATGGCGCCCTTTCCCTGCGAGAAGGCCGGGGCCTGTACCGTGCCCCTCGGCGGCGGCGCGCTGGCGGTGCCGCGTGGGGTCAGCGCCGCGCAGCAGGCCGGAGCCGTGGCCTTCTGGCAATACCTGATGGAGCCCGCCCGCCAGGCCGACTGGATCAAGGCGACCGCCTACGCCCCGCCCCGCCGCGCCGTCGCGCCGCTGCTGGCCGACTGGTACGCCAAGAACCCGCAGATGCGCGCCGCCCACGCCCAGATGGAGCGCGCCGTGCCCCGCCCCGCGCTGCCCGAATACGCCGCCTGGACCGCGCTGGTCGAGGACGCCGTCGGGCAGGCGCTGAGCGGCAAGGCCACGGCCCGCGCCGCGCTCGACGAGGCCCAGCGCAGGGCGAAGTAGCGCGGGGCGGGGCAAGGGGCAGGGCACGGCACAGGGCATTTCGTCCGGGGCCCGGGCCGCTAGACTGACCGGCGAGATGCTCCTGACCGCCCTGTACCTGCTCCTGACCCTGCTGACCGCCCTGATTCTGGTGATTTTCCTGCTGCGGGCCGGGGCGGCGCGGGCGATGGTGGTGTGGGGCGTCGCGGCGGTCCTGCCGCTGCTGGCGGCCCTGACGGCCTCGCTGGGCGGGCAGGCGCGGGCCGAGCGCGCCCTGCGGGCGTACGTGCCCCAGAGCACCCAGGTCGTCGTGCAGACGGCGGCCCGCGACTACGACCTGATTCTGAGCCCCGAGGACGCCGCCTGCCTGGAGCGCACCGTGCGCCTGCGCAGCGAGGCCGATCTCGTGTCCGGCGACCAGCGGGTGCCGGTGCGCGCCGACACGCTCGTCACGGGAACGCTGCCGCCGCGCGAGGTGGTCGAGGCCCTGACGGTGCGCGGGCTGCTCGGCTGCCACAACTTCCGCGCGGTGGCGGGGGTCAAGAAGTAGGCGCCGGGGCTGGGCGGCCAGCGCTTCCCGGCCTCAGTTTCCCAGAAAGCGCCGCAGCTCGTCGAGGCTGTGGGCCGTGCCGATCACCACGAGCTTGTCGTGGGGGGCGATCACGTCCTCGGCGCGGGGCGTGACCTCGATGCGGCCGCCGCGGCCCAGGGCGATGACCTGCACGCCGAAGCGCCCGGTGAGGTTCAGGTCGCGCAGGCTGCCGCGCAGCCGGGCGCTCGCCTCGATCTCCACGATGGCGTAGTCGCCGCCCAGGTCCAGCGTGTCCACGATGTTGGGGTTGGCGATCTGGCGCGCGAGCCGCACCCCCATGTCGTGCTCGGGCCGGATGACGAGGTCGGCCCCGATGCGCTCCAGCACCCGGCGGCCCATCTCGTCCACCGCCTTGGTGACCACGTAGGTCGCGCCCAGGCTCTTGGCGTTCATGGTCGCCAGGATGTTGGCCTGCACGTCGGTCCCGATGGCGACGATCACCACGTCGAAGTCGGCCACCCCGATGGCGCGCATGGCCCGCTCCTCGGTGGCGTCGAGGACCGCCGCGTGCGTCACGAGGTTCACCACCCGCTCGACGTTGTCCTCCTCGCGGTCTACCGCCACGACCTCGTGGCCCATCTCGTAGAGCGTCGTGGCGACCGCGGTTCCGAACCGGCCCAGGCCGATCACCAGACACTGCTTGGTCTTCATCCGGCCTGGAGTGTAGCCCACCCGCCCCGGCCGGCCCCGCCTAGCCCACCAGAATGTCGCGCTCGGGCGGGTACTTCAGGGGGCTGGCCTGCGTCTGGCGCGAGTTCAGGGCCACCGCGAAGGTCACCGGCCCGATGCGCCCCAGGTACATCAGGACCGTCAGGATGAGCAGGCCCGCGTCGTTGATCTTGGGCGTGGTGTTCATGCTCAGGCCGACCGTGGCGGCGGCGCTCACGGTCTCGAACAGCAGGTGCGTGAAGTCCAGCCTGGGGTTCGTGACCAGCAGTCCGAAAAAGGCGCTGAAGACGAGCAGGGTGTAGATGGTCGTGATCGTCCCGGCGCGCACCACGTTCTCCGGCACCACCCGCCGCCCGAAGGCGATGAGTTCGGTGCGGCCCCGGATCAGGTTCCAGGCGCTGCCGACCAGGATGGCGAAGGTGCTCGTCTTGATGCCGCCGCCGGTCGAGCCGCTGTTGGCCCCGATGAACATCAGCGCGATGGTCAGGAAGAGGCTCGCGCTGCTCAGGGCCTCGACGTTGATGGTGGCGAAGCCCCCCGAGCGCGGCGTGACGCTCTGGAAAAAGGCCGCGAGCACCTTGCCCGGCGCCGAGAGCGGCCCCAGCGTGGCGGCACTGCCCCATTCCAGCGCCAGGATGAGCAGGGTGCCGCCGAGCAGCAGCGCGCCCGTCATGGCGAGGGTCAGCTTGCTGTACACGAGTAGGCGGTTGCGCCTGGGCTCGCGCCAGTGCGAGAGCACGTTGAGCTGCACCAGGAAGCCCAGGCCCCCCAGCACGATCTGCACGGCGATCACGCCGCTCACCAGGGGGTCCTGCACATACTGGGCCATGCCGCCCAGCACCACCACGAAGCCCGCGTTGTTGTACGCGCTGACCGAATGGAACACCGCCTGATACAGCCCTTCGCCCCAGCCGAACTGCGGCACGAACCGCAGGGCCAGCAGCGCCGCGCCCGCGACCTCGGCGACCAGGGTGTAGAGCATGATGGTCCACAGCAGCGACACCGCCCCGCCCACGTTCAGGGCGCTGATCTGCTGCACGAGAAGCTGGCGCTCGCTGAAGTTCACCCGCCGCCCGGCCAGCAGCGCGAACAGCGTGCCGAAGGTGATGATGCCCAGCCCCCCCACCTGCGCGAGCAGGATGATGACGACCTGCCCCAGCCGCGTGAAGCCCTCGCCCGTGTCCACGACCACCAGCCCCGTGATGCAGATGGCGCTCGTGGCCGTGAACAGCCGCTCGACGAGGCTGAGCTGCGTGCCCGGCGTGAGCATGCCCGGCAACGAGAGCAGCGCCGTGCCCAGCGCGATGCCCAGCACGTAGGCCAGCGCGATGAGTTGCGGCGGCGTGAAGCGCGAGATGACCGAGCGGCGCAGCCGCGTGCTCGGCAGGGGCAGGGAGGGCGGCAGGGGAGGCGGCAGACGCACCCGACCAGCATGGCATGCCCCAGCGAAGGACAGGCGCGCCGCCGGGGCACGGTGCGGGCTATACTGCCCTGTTATGCCGCGCCCTGCCCGCTCCCCCCGCACGTCCTCCGGCCGCCCGACTTCCGGCTCCTCCTCCGGCAAGAGGGCCGCGCCGCGCGGCGACTTCCGCACCCGGCAGCCGGCCCACGAGTACGAACTGGAGGTGCTGCCGGGCCTGGAGGCCGTGGCCGCCACCGAACTGGCCGCCGTGCCCCTGGCGCGCGACGTGCGCGGCCTGCGGTTCTGGTATCCCGGCGACCCCGAGCGCCTGACCCGGCTGCGTTCGGCGGTGGCCGTCTACCGCGTGCAGGCCTGGGACGTGCCCCGCCCGCGCGGCCTGCTGGGCAACCAGCAGCTCGGCGAACTCGCGGCCTATCTGCGCGGGGTCGTGGAGGTGGGCGGCCAGCAGTCCTTCCGGATCAGCGCGGCCGGGCGCGAGTCGGCCGTCATGGAGCGCCTCGCCGCCGAACTTCAGAATGCCCTCGAGCTGCCCCACGACCCCAAGGAGGGCGAACTCCTGATCCGGCTGCGGCCACAGGAGGGCGGTGACGGCTGGGAGGTGCTGGCCCGCATGACCCCCCGGCCCCTCTCGGCGCGCTCCTGGCGGGTGTGCAACCGGGGTGGCGGCCTGAACGCCACCATCGCCTACGCGGCCCACAAGCTGGCCGGACAGCGCGACGAGGACCGCATCTTCAATCCCATGTGCGGCAGCGGCACCCTGCTCGTCGAGCGGGCGCTGCTGGGGCCGTCGGCGGCGCTCGTCGGCGTGGACCTTGACGCGGAGGCGGTCGAGTGCAGCCGCGCCAACCTGCGGGCCGCCGGGCGCGAGGTCGAGGTGGCCCAGGTGGACGCCCTGCAGACCGGCTTGCCCGCGCGCAGCTTCGACCTCATCGTGGCCGACCTGCCCTGGGGCGACGCCATCGGCTCGCACCGTGCCAACGCCGCCCTGTACCCCGAGTTCCTCGCCGAGTCGCACCGCCTCCTGAGCCGCCGGGGCCGCCTGTGCGTCATCACCCACGAGATCCGGCTGTTCGAGCGCCTGCTTCAGGAGCAGGCCGGGCAGTGGCACGCGCGCGAGCTGTTCCAGGTCTACAGCGGCGGCCACCACCCCAAGGCCTACCTGCTGCACAAGCCCTGAGCTGCGCTCCGTGCCCTCGCCCCTTTGCGGCCGTGCCCCGGCGTGATACACTCCCGGAGTTTGCCCTCTGACGGGGGCGCGTCCCCGCCTCTCCGGGCGCCGGGACCAGAGATCAAGGAGAAAGCAGCATGAAGCGTACCTACCAACCCAACGTCCGCAAGCGGGCCAAGACCCACGGTTTCCGCGCCCGCATGAAGACCAAGGCTGGCCGCAACATCCTGGCGCGTCGCCGCGCCCGTGGTCGCCAGCAGCTCACCGTCAGCGACGAGTAAGCGCCCACAGGGGAGCGGCCTCATCGCCACACCACCTCCAGACAGCGTCACGCAGGAGCGGCCTCGCCGCCCGGTGGCGCTGTCCTCGTTGCGCGGCGAGCGCGAATTCCGCAAGGTGCGCGCCCACGGCTCGCCCGTGCGTGGCCCGCTCTTTACCCTGCGGCTGGCCGAATATCGCCCACGTCACGGCGAGGTGTGGCGTCCGCGCGCCATCATCGGCATCGTGGTGCCCAAAAAGACCCTGAAGCGGGCGGTGGACCGCAACCGTGCCCGCCGCCGCGTGCGCGAGGCGCTGCGGACCCTGCCCGGCGGCTTGCCGCCCTGCCGCGCCATCCTGATGCCGGCCCCGGGCGTTCTGACCGTGCCCTTCACCGAGCTGCAAGACGCCCTGGCGCGGGCCCTGGCGCGCGCGCCAGGGCGCGGCGGCAAGGGGGGAGGGCGCCGGGGCGGGAACGCGGGGCGCTCCGGCACCGTATCCGGCAGCGTGACCGAGCCTTCTACGTCCCTGACGGTCCCGGTGCCTAGTGGAGAAGGGGCATGACCCTGCCCGCCCGCCGCAGTTCCCTCGCGCGCGGCATGGTGCGCGCCGTGCGGGCCTACCAGCGCCGGCTCTCGCCCCTGAAGCCCGCACCGACTTGCCGTTTTAGCCCGAGCTGTTCCGAGTATGCTGCCCTGGCCATCGAACGTTTCGGCGCGGTGCGGGGCGGCTGGCTGGCCGCGTGGCGCGTCGCGCGCTGCAACCCCCTGGTGCTGGGCGGTTTCGACCCGGTGCCCGAGCATTTTCCCAAGCGTTCCACCCCCCCAACCAACACATGACCAATAAATTTCTGCTTTCGCTGGCCGCCGTGGGCGGCACGCTGCTGCTCGCGGGCTGCGGCCAGACCGGCCCGTTGCCCACCTTCGGCAAAGCCATCATTCCCGAGTGGATCACCGCCGATTTCGACGGTCAGCCGGGCGACGAGTACATCGCGACCAGCAACCTGCAGGACGTGGTCTTCAACGCGCGCGGTGAGGTGATCGGCTGGTACGTCAAGAGCTACGCCGGCACGCCGTACATCAAGCGCAACGCCGACGGCACCTACAACTTCGATGCCCTCAAGAACTCGCGCAGCATCGTGAACATGGTGGGCGGCGCGGCGCAGAACGGCCAGCAGCCCGCCACCTTCGCGCCCGAGCGCCGCGCCTTCGCCCTGAGCGGCGGCGCCCTGAACCCCGCCCAGTCGGCCGAGACGACCGCGCCGACCCTCAGCCTGGACCTGCCGGCCAACCGCCAGGAAGCGGTCTTCCGCTACACCCAGGGCGGCGTCAGCGTGACCAAGACGGTCGTGATGCACCCGCGGAACTTCAAGATCGACGTACAGACGCAGGTGACGGGCGGCGACGAGCGCGTGAACATGCTGTTCCCCGGCCTGGGCCGCGCCGACAACCCCGACGTGCGCGCCGTGCCGGTGGGCGGGCAGCCGGCGGGCGTGCAGGGCAGCGGCACCCTGAACGTCAAGAACATCCAGTACGCAGCCCTGCAGGAAAAGGCCAACCAGACGGCGCATGCCCTGATCGTCCGGCCGCAGTCGGGCACGTCGGTGGACGTGACCCTGACCGGTGGCGCGCAGGGCCTGATCAGCGCCAGCGTACCGGCGAGCAGCAACCTCGAAGTGTACGGCGGCAAGAACGAACTCATCCACCTGTACCAGAGCGGCTACACCAGTCTGCCGGGCCTGTTCAAGCCGAACATCTTCGGGGAGATCAGCCTGTTCATCGTCAAGCTGATGGAGTCGATGTACAAGGTCATCGGCAACTGGGGCCTCGTGCTGATCGCCCTGACCATCCTGCTCCGGCTGATCATGTGGCCGCTCATGCAGACGCAGGGGCGCACCACGGCGCGCATGCAGGTCATGCAGCCCAAGATCAAGGAAATTCAGGACAAGTACAAGGACCGCAAGGACGTGGACTCGCAGCGCGCCATGCAGAGCGAGATGCAGCAGCTCTACCGCGACCACAACTTCAATCCGGCCGGCTGCCTGAGCACCTTCCTGCCGTTCCCGATCCTCATCGCGCTGTGGTCCACCATCCGCAACTTCGAGTTCGACAGCGGCTTCCTGTGGCTGCCCGACCTCGCCGTGCCGGACCCCTTCTACATCCTGGCGCTCGTGTACCTCGTCGTGAACATCGGGCAGCTCTACGTGATGACGCGCAAGAACCCCGACATGTTCAAGCAGCAGGCGTTCATCTACCTGATCTTCCTGTACTTCGCCCTGACCTTCCCGGCAGGCGTGACCATCTACATCATCCTCTCGACCCTGATCGGCATCGGCCAGCAGATCCTGATCAACAAGCAGGTCGAGCGCGAGACGGCCACGCTCGGCGTGCAGAAGGCCCCGGTCCGCACCGTGACGGCCGCCAAGCCCGCAGCCAAACCCGCCAAGACCATCGACGCGCCCAAGAAGTAAGCGCCGAAAGTAAACGGAAAGCCGCCCGACCAGTTTCCGGTCGGGCGGCTTTCCGTTTCGTCGAGCGGCTGGCAACACGCCCCTCAATCTCCTGAATGCTGCGCTCAGCGGCTGCGGTCGCGTTCGCGCTCGGCCAGGGCCGCCAGGGCGCTGCGGGCCTCCGAGGCAGGCAGCGCCCGGAGCGCCTCGGTCGCCATGCCCGCCCGGCGACGGATCTCCTCGCGGGTGGCTTCGGCCGCGCCGTAGCGCGACACGAGGTCAAGAATCCGCGCCAGGTCGCCCTCCTGCGCGGCCCGGCGCTCCAGTACGGCGCGGACCTCGTCGCCGTCGGGGGTGTCCAGCAGCAGCAGCAGGGGATAGGTCGCCTTGCCCTCGCGCAGGTCGCCCCCGACCGGCTTGCCGATGAGTTCCTCCTCGCCGGTCAGGTCGAGCAGGTCGTCCTGAAGCTGGAAGGCCATACCGTACTCGCGTCCGAAGGTCGCCAGCGCCTCGTGCTCCCGGGGGGTGGCCCCCAGCAGCGTGGCGGGGGCACTGGCCGCCAGCTCGACCAGGGCGGCCGTCTTGCCGTGGATGACCCGGAAGTAGTGCTCGAAGGAGTAGTCGGCGTAGGAAGCCACCTGAAACTGCAACACCTCGCCCTCGCAGATGTCGCTGGCGGCCATGCCGAAAGCGCGCGTCAGGGCCGGAGCGCCGGGCAGACCGGCGAGCAGCGTGAGCAGCCGCGCGAGCATGAAGTCCCCGCTCATCACGCTGACCACGTTGCCGAAGCGCCGGAAGGCCGTCTGATGCCCGCGCCGGGTGTCGGAGTCGTCGATGAGGTCGTCGTGCAGCAGGCTGGCCGAGTGCAGCAGTTCGGTGCAGACCGCGAGGTCCAGCACGTCCGGCCAGCGCGGCTGCCCGGGGTGGACCCCAAGCGCCTGCGCCGCCAGCAGGCCGATCAGGGGCCGGGTACGCTTGCCCCCGGCGGTCTGGAGGTCGTCGCCGATGAGCTCGATGAATTCCACACGCGACCGCAGCACCTCCCGCAGCCGCGTTTCGAAGGCCACGTCGGGGACGGTCAGGCTGGACACGCCGGTCATGCGCCGAGTATAGGGAGGCGCTTTGCCCCTGACGAGGGGAAAACGTACCGGGCGCGGGCCCGGGCGGCGGGGCCGACTTGGGCTTTTCTTGGGGGAAACGGGGACCCGCCGCGGCGCGCCGCGTTTTGTCCCTCGCGCGTGGGGGGTCCGGCATGCTAAAAAACGTCTCATGGAAAGCGTGGTTGCCCTCTTCCCCGAACCCCGGCAGGCGCAGGTGGCGCTCGAAGCCCTTCAGAGCCGGGGCTTCGAGCGCGAGCGTCTGGCCTTCGCCATGACCGACGTCGTGGCCGAGAACGATCTGGCCCAGGCCACCGGCGTGAGCCCCGAGGCGGGGTCGCCGGCCGGGGCCGCCGGGGTCATCCGGGGGTCGCTGCTGGGTCTGGCGGGCGGCCTCGCCATGACCACGCCCATCTGGATCCTGCTGCTCATCGTGCCCAGCACGCGCATCTTCGCCGACGGCGGCCTCGCGGGCATGCTGTTCGGGGCGCTGGGCGGTCTGGGCCTGGGCGGGCTGTTCGGCGCACTCTCGGGCACCGATCACGGCGACTATGTCAAGCTGCTGCGCCGTCTGGGCGTGCCTGCCGTGCAGGCCGAGAAGTTCTATACCGGCATGAAGAACGGCTACGTGATGGTCATCGCCCGCGACCCCGACGGCGCGCGGGCCGACGAGGCCATGAACATCATGCGGCGCAGCGGCGCGGCCAAGCTCGACGACGCCTTCAGCCGCAAGGGAGCGCTCCAGAGCGAGCGCGTGCCCCAGACCGACCACTGAGCCGCCCCTTTCTGAGCCTGCGGCCGCTCCCACCCCGTCAAAGGGTGGGAGTTCGCTGTTCTGGCAGGCACGGGACCGCTACCCTGACGCCCATATGCGTCTGACTGCTCTGGTGATTGGAAACGTTCAGGGGGTCGGCTACCGGCGCTACGTGCAGCGCCACTGCCGTGACCTGAACCTGCGAGGCTACGCCGAAAACCTGACCGACGGCCGGGTGGAGGTCGTCGCCGAGGGCACGCAGGCCGACCTCGACCGTCTGCTGCACTGGCTGCGGCGCGGCCCACCCCACGCCCGTGTGCAGGAAGTCCAGACCCAGTACAGCGAGGCCACCGGCCTGAACGACTTCCACGTGTACTGAGGGACGTGGCCTGGAAAGGCTCCGGCCGGAGAAAGAGAAGACGTGCCCTGGCCGGAGCCGGGGCACGCTGTGTTGTTGTTCGGCGGGGCCGCTTATTCCAGCACGGCTTCGTGGACGATTTCCACGTTGCCCTTCATGACACGGCTCATGGGGCACATGTCGGCCGCCTGGGCGACATGCTTCTCGAACTCGGCCTGGTCGATGTTGCCGACCTTGCCACGCACCTGAAGGCGCATGGTGCTCACCTTGAACCCGGGGCCGTCCTTGACCATTTCGCAGGTCGCCTCGGTCCGCACGTCCTGCGGGTCGTGGCCGTGGGCGGCGAGCAGGGCCGAGAGCTGCATGGTGAAGCAGCCCGCGTGCGCGGCGGCGAGCAGTTCCTCGGGATTGGTGCCCACACCGTTCTCGAAACGGGTGCCGAAGGAGTACTGCGCGTCCTTGACCGTGCCGCTCTCGGTGCTGATGTTGCCCTTCCCGCTCTTGAGGTCGCCCATCCACTGGGCATTCGCCTTCCGCGCAATGTCTGCCATGCGTCCACTCTATGCGGTGTGCGCCACAAATGTCTACCCTCTAGTAAGTAGGTGAGCGGATGCTCAAGGCCCCGCCGGACGACCCGCTAGACTCGGGAGAATGCAAGCCCAGAACTGGACGGTTCCCGGCGCGCCGGTCACGGGATACCTGTGGCCCGCCCCGGGAGAGGCGCGCGGCGCGGTACTCCTGACCCACGGTTTCGGGGAGTATGCCGGGCGCTACGTCTCGCGCTACCACGGCCTGATTCCGGCGCTGACGGCGCAGGGCCTGGACGTGTACGCCTACGACCAGCGCGGTCACGGGGCCTCGGAGGGACGGCGCGCGGTGGTGGACCTGAACCTGCTGGTCGGGGACCACCTGCGCGCGCGGGAGGCGCTGCGGGGCCTGGACCGGCCTCTGTTCGCCTTCGGGCACAGCATGGGCGGGCTGATCACGGCGGCGAGCGCCGCGCGGGATCCGCGGGGCCTGCGTGGCGTGATCCTGTCGAGTCCGGCCCTGCTGGTCGGGGAAAACGAGCCGGTGTGGCTGCGCCGCCTCGCCCCCCTGATCGCCCGCGCCGCGCCGGGGCTGCCCGCCGCGCGGCTGGCGACGGGCGGGCTCTCGCGCCTGACCGCCGAGGTCGAGGCCTACGGGGCCGACGGGGAGGTGTATCGGGGCGGCGTGCCCGCCCTGAGCGGGGCCTCGATGCTGCGCCTGAGCGCCTCGCTGTGGGAGAGCTACGCCTCGTGGCGGCTGCCCACCCTGATCGTGCACGGCTCGGCCGACAAGATCACCGATCCGCGCGGCAGTCGGCGTTTTGCCGGGGCCATCGCCTCGGCCGACAAGACCTATGTCGAGATCGAGGGGGGGTACCACGAACTCCTGAACGACGAGCCGCGCGACGAGGTCCGGGCGCTGATCCTCGAGTGGTTGCAGGCCAGAACCTCGCCCCAGAGCCGGGGCGAGCAGGCCGGGGCACAGCCGGGATAAGGCCTGTTCACGGCGCGGCGCTCAGGCGGCCACCGCGTCCGTAGCCCTGGGCAGGCGGATACCCAGCAGCGCCCCCAGGGCCATCACGACCATCACGGCGCCCACGCCGAAGGTCGCGGCCGGCCCCAGCCGGGCATACAGCTGCCCGCCGACCAGCGGCCCGGCCACCTGGGCCAGCTGGCCCACCGCCTGCGTGCCGCCCTGTACCCGGCCCTGTTCGCTGTCCGGGACGGCGAGCGAGATCAGGGTGGTCATGCAGGCGGTGTAGATGCCCTCGCCGAGCGCCAGCAGCGTCACGCCGAGGTAGACCCACAGGGCCAGGGGGCGCAGCGGTAAGAGCGCCAGCCCGGCCATCCCGGCCACGCCCAGGGCCAGGCCGGCGCGTGCCACCCGGCCCTCGCCCAGCGTGCGGATCAGGAAGGGCAGCAGCAGGCCCTGCGCCACGACGTCGCTCAATCCCGAGACCATCAGGACCGTGCCCACCTGTCCCGGTCCCCAGTGCAGGAGGTCGCGGGCCATGACCGGCAGGGCCACCTGCATCAGCGAGAAGGGGAGGATGAACAGCGCGCTCACGGTCACCAGGCGGCGCACCAGTGGGGCAGCGAGGGCCTGCCGCAGGTGCAGCAGCGGGTTGAGGTGGGCGAGCCCGAAATCGGGCCGGCGCTTTTCCGGGACCAGCGTCTCGGGGAGCGCGGCGCCCGCCCACAACAGGTTCAGCAGGGTCACGCCGGCCGCCACGAACACCGGCGTGCTGGTCCCGAAGTGCGCGAGCAGGCCGCCCACCGCCGGGCCCACGATCATGGCGGCGCCGACCGCCGCGCCCACCTGCCCGAACACCCGGGCGCGGTTTTCCTCGGAGGTGGTGTCGGCGATGTACGCGAACAGGGCGCCCATACCGCCCGCCGCCACGCCGTCCAGCACGCGGCCCAGGAACAGCATGGCGAGGCTGCCGCCGATGCCGAACAGCAGGTAGCCGGCGGCCGAGCCGAGCAGCGTGAGCAGGATGACCGGGCGGCGGCCGAAGGCGTCGCTCAGGGCGCCGAGCACCGGCGAGCCGAAGAAGGCCAGCAGGGAGGTGGTGGCGGCCAGCAGCCCGATCACCACGCTCTGCTGGCCGGGGTCGGGCACGTAGCGCGCCGCGATGAAGGGCAGCACCGGAAACACGAGGGACAGACTGAGTCCGAACAGAAAGAGCGTGAACAGCAGGAGCGCGGTGGGCGGACGTTTGGGCAGGACGTTCATGGGTCCAGGCTAGGAGCGGCGCCCGGCCGCGGCATTGGAAAAATGCGACAGCGCAGGCTGGCCCGCTTCAGGTCGGGTCCGGCTCGAAGCCCGGCAGCCGCTCCAGGTCCAGGTGCTGCTCGCCGGCCGCGCGCAGCAGGTCCAGGTCCACGCGCTGACGGCGCCGGGCCGCCAGGGAGGCGAAGGCCCCGGGGGTCAGGCTGGACAGGGCCCGGAATTCCTTGATGAGGTGCGCCTGATCGAAAAAGCCCAGCTCGAAGGTGAGGTCGGCCATCGGCACCGCCGGGTCGCTGCGGATGCGGGTGTTCGCCTCGTCGAAGCGCACCACGCGGGCCAGGGTCTTGGCGCCGACCCCGACCTCGCGGGCGAACTGACGCTCCAGTGTCCGGGGGCTGACGCCGAGTTCCTCGGCCAGGTCGGCCACCCGCGCCGCGCCGAAAGACCCGTAGATCCGCTGGGCGGCCAGGACCCCTGTGCCCGGGCCGTCCCGCAGGTGGCCCAGCGCCAGCAGATGCCCTTCGAGCGCCTCGCGGGCCGCTGTCCACTCGCCGCTCCGCACGAGCCCCACCACCTCGCGCCCCCAGGGGCTGGCGCTGAGGGCGGCGTCCAGGGCGTCCGGCGGCGTGTCGGCCGTCCAGCCCAGCAGCTGCCGGGCGGCCCAGGGATAGAGTTCGGCCACCAGCATGCGCAGCCGGCCCTGGCCCACCGTGCGGTGCGGTTGCCGGATGAACGGAGTCAGCACGACCGGCGGCAGGGGCCGCAGTTCGGTCAGGCTCGGCCCCAGCCGCAGCGTCTCGGCCGAGAACATCAGGCGCAGGGTGCGCTCCGGCAGGCTGTAGTTCTGCTCGGGCCACGCCAGCTGCGCGTCTTCGAGTTCCCAGAAGCCCTGCACCAGCCCGCGCAGGCGCGTGTCGGGACCATGATGCCGGAATCGCACCGCTCCAGTGTGAGGCAGGGCGGCGACGGCGTGGCCGGGCGGGAAAAACAGGTCGCCCGCTGACCGGCGGCGCAGGTCCGCAGGGCGGGAGGACGGCCGCCGTGACCCGCCGCAGAGCGCCGCCCCCACGCGCCTTTTTGTGCTAGAACAACCGCGTACCATCAACTCAAGCAGCCCATTCGCCGCTCTCTTTTTTCACTTAGCTCGTGCCGTTTTTCACGAGAGATGTGTCTCTGCGGGGTCGTTCCGCCGAAGGAGGAAGCCGTATCGAATACGCGAATTTCGTCATCATGCTGCTGCTGGCCCTGGGCATCGGGGTGCTGGCGGTGATCGTGAGCGCCGTGCTGGGACCGAAGAAGGCGACGCGCGTCAAGCTCATGGCCTACGAAAGCGGCAACGACCCCGAGCGCGGCGGTGTGGGGACCGGGCAGCGCTTTCCGGTGCATTTCTATCTCGTGGCGATGCTGTTCATCGTCTTCGACATCGAGACGGCGTTCTTCTACCCCCTGGCGGTGGCGTACCAGAAGCTCATCCCCTTCGCCTTCTTCGAGGCGCTGACCTTCGTGCTGCTGCTGCTGGTGGGCTACGTGTACGTGCTGAAAAAGCGGGTGCTGGAATGGGCCTGAGAGCGGGTCCTGCCAGGCCGGTTGATCAAGTGGGGCGAGGGGCCGCCCCCGGGTCCAGCGCCACCCCAGCCGCGTTTCCCCTCACCCTCCCCGCCCCAGAGGTGTTCCCATGCCACTGAAGGAACTGTTCGACCGCGACTGGCAGGAGCTGGAATCCGAGGGCATCCTCTTTTCCAGCCTGGAAAAACTGGTGGCCTGGGGCCGCAGCAACAGCATGTGGCCGGCGACCTTCGGGCTGGCGTGCTGCGCCATCGAGATGATGAGCAGCACCAACGGGCGCAACGACCTGGCGCGCTTCGGCTCGGAAGTCTTCCGCGCCTCGCCCCGACAGGCCGACGTGATGATCGTGGCGGGGCGCCTGAGCAAGAAGATGGCCCCGGTCATGCGCCGCGTGTACGACCAGATGCCCGATCCCAAATGGGTGATCTCGATGGGCGCCTGCGCGAGTTCGGGCGGCATGTTCAACAACTACGCCATCGTCCAGAACGTCGATCAGGTCGTGCCGGTGGACATCTTCGTGCCCGGCTGCCCGCCCCGCCCCGAGGCGCTCATCTACGCCGTCATGCAGCTCCAGAAGAAGGTGCGCGGCGAGGCCTTCGACAGCCTGGGGCACCAGCTTCCGATGGTGGACGCATGGACGCGCTAGCGGCGGAGCGCGACCTCGGGCCGCTGCTGGCCGAACTGGGCCTGACCCGCGACGACTCGCGCGAGGCGACAGTGGTCGTCGAGGCGGCCGAGCTGCGCGCGGTGGCCCGGCAACTCGGCGAGCGCGGTTTCATGCTCATGGACACGGTGGGCCTCGACTACCTGCGCTACCCCGAGGCCCGCCCGGCGCGCTTTGCCGTGCTGCACAACCTCTACCACCCGCGCGACCACCGCCGGCTGTTCCTGCGGGTGTGGCTCGAAGACGGCGAAACGCTCGACAGCCTGTACCCGGTGTGGCGCGCCGCCAACTATCTGGAGCGCGAGGTGTACGACCTGCTGGGCATCGAGTTCGTGGGGCACCCCGACCTGCGCAAGGTGCTGACGCCCGACGACCTCGAAGGCCACCCGCTGCGCAAGGACTTCCCGCTGGGCGAGACGCCGACCCTGTTCCGCGAGGGGCGCTTTCTGGACCCGGCCGCCTTCCGCGCGGGCCTGAACGGGCAGGACAGCGGCCTGAGCGGCTGGCGCGGCAGCCTGCGCCGGGGGGCCACGCGCGACCTCGAACCCCCCGTGATGCCGGAAGGAGGGCCGAAATGATCCGCAGCCCCAAACCCACCCACGGCGCCGGTACGCCCGGCGGGACCCTGCCGCCCGAGCGGATGGGGCCGGACCACCAGGAATCCACGGCGCAGGAGCGGCTGCGGGGCCAGACCGGCGCCCTGCTGCACACCGAGACCATGAGCCTGAACGTGGGGCCGCAGCACCCCAGCACCCACGGCGTCCTGCGGCTGGTCGTGGACATGGACGGCGAGTACGTCGTGAAGGTCACGCCGCACATGGGCTACCTGCACACCGGGTTCGAGAAGACCTTCGAGCACCGCACCTACCAGCAGGGCGTGACCTATGCGCCGCGCACCGACTACCTGCACTGCTTCGGCCACGAACTCGCCTACGTGCTGAGCGTCGAGAAGCTGCTGGGGGCCGAGGTGCCCGAGCGCGCCAGTACCGTGCGCGTGATCCTGCACGAACTCGGGCGCATCCACAGCCACCTCGTGTTCGTGGGGACGGGCCTGCTCGACCTCGGGGCGCTGACGCCGTTCTTCTACGCCTTCCGCGAGAAGGAGACCTGCCAGGACCTCTTCGAGGCCGTCTGCGGCTACCGCATGAACCAGGGCTACTTCCGGGTGGGCGGCCTGAGCCGCGACATCCCCGAGGGCTGGCCGGGGCGGGTCTCGGCGTTCCTCGATCAGCTGGAGCGCGGGGTGGAGGAGTACACGACCCTGTTCGCCCACAACCCGATCTTCGTGGACCGGGCGCAGGGCGTGGGCGTCATTCCGCCCGAGGTGGCGCTGGACCTGGGCCTGACCGGGCCGAACCTGCGGGCCTCGGGCGTGCCGCTCGACCACCGCAAGGACAACCCCTACTCGGGCTACGAGCACTACGACTTCGACGTGGTGACCAGCCCGGACGGCGACAGCCTCGCGCGCTTCACGGTGCGGCTCCTCGAATTCGGCCAGAGCGCGCGCATCATCCGCCAGGCACTCGCGCGGCTCGCGCCGGGGCCGGTCAAGGACCCCAACCGCAAGATCTCGCTGCCGCCGCGCCAGGAACTCGAAACGAGCATGGAGGCGGTCATCCACCACTTCAAGCTCGTGACCGAGGGCTTTCACCCGCCGCTGGGCGAGGTGTACGTGCCGGTCGAGTCGGCGCGCGGCGAGGTGGGCTACTACATCGTTTCGGACGGCGGCTCGGTGCCCTACCGCGTCAAGATCCGCGCGCCCAGCTTCGTGAACCTCCAGGCCCTGGAGTACGCCTGCGTGGGCGGGCAATTCGCCGACCTCATCACCATCCTGGCGACCATCGACCCGGTGCTCGGGGACGTGGACCGGTGAACAAGGAGAACGCCTCTTGAGTTACTTCGCCGACAAACAGGGCCTCGTGGCCGACATCCTGTCCCGCTACCCCGGCACCCCGCAGGGCCGCCGCAGCGCGCTGATGCCCCTGCTGCGCGAGGTGCAGGACGCCGAGGGCTTCGTCTCCGAGCCGCGCATGGCCGAGATCGCCGCGTTGTGCGGCACCACCGCCACCGAGGTCCGCAGCGTGATGAGCTTCTATTCGACGTACCACACGTTGCCCACCGGCCAGTACCACCTCCAGGTCTGCTCGACGGTGATGTGCGCGCTGGCCGGCAGCGACGAGCTGTGGGACGAACTCGTCTCGCAACTCGACGTGCAGCCCGGCGAGGTCAGCCGTGACGGGCGCTTCAGCGTGCAGAAGGTCGAGTGCCTGGGGTCGTGCGGCACCGCGCCGGTCATTCAGCTGAACGACGGCGGCTACTACGAGCGCGTGACGCAGGCCAAGTGCCGCCACCTGCTCGCCGAACTGCGCCAGGGGCGGCCCCCTGCCCCCGACGCGCCCGTGCCCGTCATGGTCAATTCGGCCGGGCGGCAGGTGACGGCCAGTGGCGAGGCGGTGGGGGCAGGTACGGCCTCGCTGCGGCCCCTGACCGCCGGAGGACAGCCATGACCGCCACCGCGCCTACCCCCCCCAAGCCCATCACCAGCGGCAGGGACGCCCGGTTCGTGCCCACGCTGTACGCGGCGGTAGGGCAGCCGGACAGCTGGACGCTCGACACCTACCGCCGCACCGGGGGTTACGGGGCCGCCGCGCGGGCGTTCTCGCTCGGGCCGGACGCCGTGATCGAGGAGGTCAAGAAGTCCGGCCTGCGCGGGCGCGGCGGCGCGGGCTTCGCCACGGGCCTCAAGTGGTCGTTCATGCCGCTCAACGACGGCCGGCCCCACGTCGTCATCTGCAACGCCGACGAGTCGGAGCCGGGCAGTTTCAAGGACCGCTACCTGCTGTCCGAAGACCCGCACCAGCTCATCGAGGGGATGCTCATCGGCGGCTACGCCATGCGGGCCAGCACGGGCTACGTCTACATCCGGGGCGAGTACGTGCAGGCGGCCGAGCGGATGTGGGCGGCCATCCACGAGGCGCGCGCCGCCGGGCTGCTGGGCAAGGACGTGCTGGGCAGCGGCTTCGACTTCGACCTTCAGGTGCACCGGGGGGCGGGGGCCTACATCTGCGGTGAGGAAACCGCCCTGATGAACTCGCTGGAGGGCCTGCGCGCCAACCCGCGCCTCAAGCCGCCCTTTCCCGCCGCCGCCGGGCTGTATGGCCTGCCGACGACCATCAACAACGTCGAGACCTTCTGCGCCGCCACCCAGATCCTGAAATACGGGGCCGACTGGCACGCGGGCATGGGTACCGAGCGCAGCAAGGGCATGAAGCTCTTTCAGGTGTCGGGGCCGGTCCGGCGTCCCGGCGTGTACGAGCTGCCGCTGGGCACGCCGCTGCGCGAACTGGTCTATGACTGGGCGGGCGGCCCGCAGGTGGAGGTCAAGGCGGTCATTCCCGGCGGGTCCTCCTGCCCGATGCTGCCCTGGGACGATAAGACGCTCGATATGCCCCTGGACTACGAGTCGCTGGCGGCGGCGGGCTCAATGCTGGGCACCGGCGGCGTGACCCTGATTCCGCGTGAGGACTGCATCGTGAACGCCACCTGGAACATGGTGCGTTTCTACGCCCACGAGAGCTGCGGCAAATGCACCCCCTGCCGTGAGGGTATCTCGGGCTGGATGGTCCGGATGTACGAGAAGCTGGTGCGCGGGCACGGGCAGCCGGGCGACGTACAGCTCATCCTGGACATGGCCGACAACATCGGGGGCCGCTCGTTCTGCGCGCTGGCCGACGCCTGTCTGGGGCCGGTCCTGAGTTCCATCAAGCTCTTCCGCGAGGAATACGACGTCCTGGCGACGACCGGGCAGCCGCTCTACCCGCCGCGCCGTCGCTGGAGGGAGGCGTGAGCGGTTGCGGCGAGGGGGTGGCTGCCGGTGGTCGGTGGGGGGACTCGTCTGCCCCTGGCCGCCGACGGGTGTTCCCTCAAGCCTCGGCCGACTCTAATTCCATGACCCACGGCCGACTTCCCACTCCCCCGGAGGCCCTCAGTGAAAGTCACCGTTGACGGCACCGCACTCGACCTGCCCGCAGGCACGTCCGGCATAGACGCCGTGTTCGCGGCGGGGCGGGACGTGCCCTATTTCTGCGCGCATTCGTACCTCTCGCCGGTGGGCGCCTGCCGCATGTGCCTCGTCGAGTCGGGCAGCCCCCGCAAGGGCAAGGACGGCCAGTTCGAGCTGGGCGACGACGGGCAGCCCAAGATCTTCTGGTTTCCCAAGCCGATGGCCGCCTGCACCATGCAGGCCACCGAGGGCATGCACATCCGCACCGCCGCGACCTCCGAGGTGGTCGCCAAGGCGCAGGCCGGCATGATGGAATTCACGCTGCTCAACCACCCGCTCGACTGCCCGACCTGCGACAAGGGCGGCGCGTGCGAGTTGCAGGACCGCGCCTTCGAGTACGGCTACGGTGCGAGCCGCTTCGGCTTCGACCGCCGCCACGCCGACAAGCACTACCCGCTTTCCGACTTCATCATCCTCGACCAGGAACGCTGTATCCACTGCAAGCGCTGCGTGCGCTACTTCGAGGAGGTGCCGGGCCAGGAGGTGCTGGACTTCATCGAGCGCGGCGGGCATACCTTCATCGATACCGAGGAGGGCGGGCTGCCGGTCGGCTTTCAGGGCAACATCGCCGACATCTGCCCGGTGGGGGCGCTGCTGGACAACGTGGCGCGCTTCCGGGGCCGCAACTGGGAGTACGACCACGCGCCGACGACCTGCACGCTGTGCCCGGTCGGCTGCTCGATCACCGCCGACGCCCGCAGTGGCCGGCTGGAGCGCGTGGTCGCCCGCGAGAACCGCGACGTGAACGAGGCCTGGATCTGCGACGCGGGCCGCTTCGGGCACGTCTTCGCGTCGCAGGGCCGCCTGACCCGGCCCCTGGTGCGCGTGGAGGGCGAGCTGCGGGAGGCGAGCTGGGACGACGCCGTGGCGGCGATGCGCCGGGGCTTCGCGGGCACGGCGCCCGCCGACCTCGGGCTGTTCCTGCACGCCGACAGCACGCTGGAGGAGGGCGCGGCGCTGCTGGCCCTGGCGGGCGCGCTGGGCAGCCGCAACGTGGACCACTGGCCGCGCTCCCCCGAGGCGGTCACGGCCCCGGCCGCCACGCTGGGCGACCTGGCGACCGCCGACGCGGTGGTCGTGCTGGGCGCCGATCTGGGCGAGGAGGCCCCGGTCGCCGAGCTGCGCATCCTGGAGATGCTGCGCGGCGGCCTGATTCCGCCCGAATTCGCGCACGGCACGGCCATCGCCGACCTGCGGCTGGTCGAGCGCCCGGCCCGCAGGCCCGAGAAGCTGGCCGTGATCGGCCGCCCGTCGCGACTGTGGGCGCATGCCGGGCTGACCATCGAGGCCGAAGGCCGGCTGCTCGAACGCCTGATCGCGGGCGAGGGCGCGGACTGGCGCGCCGCCCTGACCCTGCTGGAGCGCGCCGAACGGCCGGTGCTCGTGCTGGGGGCCGACGTGCTGAACGCCCCCTCCGGCACTTTCGCGGCCAACCTGGGCGACCTCGCGCTGCGCACTGGGGCGAAGGTGCTGCCCCTCGCGGCGGCGGCCAACAGCGCGGGGCTGGCGCACCTGCCCCTCGTGCCGCGTGCCGGCGCGCTGGGCTACGCGAATCTGGCCGGGGCGGGCGCGGCCTTCCTCAGCCGCCTGGACCCGGTGGGCGAAGGGCGGCCGGGGCGTGCGCGCGGCTTCACGGTCGTCCACGACACGCACCTCACGGCCACCGCGCGGCAGGCCGACGTGGTGCTGCCCGCCGTGACCGGCTACGAAAAGCGCGGCACGGTCGTGAACATCGAGGGCCGCGCGCTGGCGCTGGAACCCGCCGCCGTGCTGTCCGGCGAGGCCGCCGACCTCATCCGGGCCCTGGGCGCGGTGGCCGAGGCGCTGGGGGTACGGACCGGCGTGCGCGGCCTGAAGTCGGCGCACTCGAGGCTGGCGCAGGAGATGGGCGCGGTGCCGGTGCCCGGCGAACTCCTAGGCCGCCCCGGCCACCACGTCGCCCCGACCGGCGGCCTGAGCCATGTGCCCCGGCTGTGGCGCGAGGGCATGGTGGACGCGAACTGGGCCCCGCAACCCGCCTGGGCGGGCCTGACCGAGCTGCCGATGCTCGGCGCCCCGCCCCCGCGCCCTGCCGTCCTAGGAGGTGACGACTGATGCCCGACTGGCTTGCCGCGCTGCTCATCACGGTGCTCAAGGGGGTGCTGGTCGCCCTGGCGCTCCTGACCACCTTCGCCTACATGACCCTGATCGAGCGGCGGCTCCTTGCCCGCATGCAGATCCGCCTCGGCCCCAACCGGGTCGGGCCGATGGGGCTGCTGCAACCGCTGGCCGACGCCATCAAGAGCATCTTCAAGGAAGACCTCAGCGTCAGCGGGGCCGACAAGCTGGTCTACACCCTGGCCCCCATCGTCGCCATCGGCATGGCCCTGACCGCCTTCGGGGGCATTCCGGCCGGGCCGCCGCGCAGCCTCTTCGGCGAGAATCCCTGGGTCTACAACCTCGACGCGGGGCTGCTCGCCCTGCTGGCCCTGACCAGCGTGGGCGTCTACGGCATCTTCCTGGGCGGCTGGGCGTCGGGCAGCAAGTACCCGGTGCTGGGGGCCCTTCGCAGCAGCGCGCAGATGATCAGTTACGAACTGGGCATGGGCCTGAGCGTGCTGGGGCTGCTCATGCTGGTCGGCAGCACCAACCTGCTGGACATCGTGGGCTGGCAGGCCGCCAACAGCTGGATGGTCGTGGTGCAGGTCTTCGCCTTCGCGCTGTTCATCGTCAGCAGCTTCGCGGAGGTCAACCGCACGCCCTTCGACCTCCCCGAAGCCGAGCAGGAACTCGTCGCGGGCTACCTCACGGAATATTCGGCGATCAAGTGGGCGCTGTTCCAGATGGCCGAATACGTCAACATGATCACCGCCTCGGCGCTGATGGCGACCCTCTTTTTCGGCGGCTGGCGTGGCCCGGCGTTCCTGAACGGCGTCATTCCCGGCATCGCCGACTGGCCGCTCGTCTGGCTCGTGCTCAAGATCGCCTTTTTCCTGTTCGTCTTTATCTGGATTCGCGCCACGCTGCCCCGGCTGCGCTACGACCAGCTCATGCGCCTGGGCTGGAAGCTCGTGCTGCCGCTGGCGCTGGGCAACACCATCCTGGTGGCCTTCTACCTTGCCTTCCTGCGCCCGGCGGGCTGGGGCCTGTGGACCCTGGGTGTCCTGAGCCTGCTGGCGCTGGGCGTGCTGTTCGTGCTCAGCGACCGCGTGCGCGCGCTGTGGAACGTGCCGGCCGTGCATCCGGGCGGCGGCGACGCGCGGCCCCGGGCCCGTCCGGCCGGAGGCGACTGATGTCCGGCTTTTTCCCCCTAAGGAGGCTCTGACGTGGGTGTTCTCGATATCGCCAAGGGCATGGGCCTGACCCTGGGCAAGCTGTTTTCCCGCCCCGTGACCGTGAGTTACCCCGAGCAGCGCGCTACCCTCCAGCCGCGCTTCCGGGGGCGGCACATCCTGACCCGCCACCCGAGCATGGTGCCCGGCGAACCCGGCCTGGAAAAGTGCATCGGCTGTTCGCTGTGCGCCGCCGCCTGCCCCGCCTACGCGATCTACGTGGAGGCCGCCGAGAACGACCCGGCCCACCCCCACAGCCCCGGCGAGCGCTACGCCAGGGTGTACGAGATCAACATGTTGCGCTGCATCTTCTGCGGCATGTGCGAGGAGGCCTGCCCGACTGGCGCGGTCGTGATGGGCAACGAGTTCGAGATGGCCGACTACCGCTACCGCGACTTCGTGTACGGCAAGGACGACATGCTCGTGGGCGTACAGGGCAGCGTTCCGCAGCGCCGCGAGGCCGCCCGTAAGGGGCAGCCGGTGCGCGTGGGCTTCACGGTCGAGGGTGGCCCCCGCCCCGAGCTGGAGGGGGTGAAGTACCCGTCATGATGCTCGCCTTCATCCTGCTGGGCGCGCTGACGCTGGTCGGCGGGGTCATCACCATTGCGGCGCGCAACGCCGTACACGCCGCGCTCGGGCTGGTCGGCACGCTGCTGAGCATTGCGGGGCTGTTCGCCACCCTGAACGCGTCCTTTCTGGCGGCCACCCAGGTCATCGTGTACGCGGGGGCCGTCATGGTGCTGTTCCTGTTCGTGATCATGCTGCTGGGGGCCACCCAGCCCGTAAAGGGCCGCGACCCGGTGCCTTTCGTGCGCGAACTGGCGGGCATCGGGGGCACCCTGCTGGCGGGGGCTTTCGTGGTGCTGGCCTTCACGTACCGCGACCCGCAACCGCTGGCCCAGGGGGCGCAGGCCCTGCGCGGCGGCGCGGCGGGGGCGGTCGGCGAGACGCTGCTCACCCGCTTCCTGCTGCCCTTCGAGGCGGTCAGCATCCTGCTGCTGGTCGCCATCGTGGGATCGGTGGCCCTGGTGCAGCGCCCCGCCCCGCAGCCCGACCCGGTGCCGGACGCCGCGCCGGCCCACCCCGACTTCGCCGAGGAGGTGCGCGCCTGATGGTCCCGACGACGTATTACCTCGCCCTCTCGGGCATCCTGTTCGCCCTGGGCATGATCGGCGTGCTGACCCGGCGCACGGCCATCATGGTCTTCCTGAGCGTGGAACTCATGCTGAACGCCGCGAACCTCTCGCTGGTGGCCTTCGCGCGGGCCTGGGGCGACCTGACCGGGCAGACGGCCGTGTTCATCGTGATGACCCTGGCCGCCGCCGAGGTCGCCATCGGTCTGGCGATCATCGTCTCCATCTTCCGCCGCCGCGAGACCACCAACGTGGACGAGCTGGCCGCCCTGAAAGGCTGAGGTGGCCCCATGAACGCGCTGCCCCTGTATCTGCTGCCGCTCTTTCCGCTGCTGGGCTTCGCCCTCCTGATGCTGCTGCCCCGGCTGTTTCCGGGCCGTTCGGGCGGGCTGTTGGCAAGCGCCGCCGTCCTCCTGAGCTTCGGTGTGGCCCTCACGCGCTTTCTGGGTCAGGGCGCGGCCCCCGCCCACGAGGTGCTGTGGACCTGGCTGCCCAATATGGCGCTGGGCGAGGGCGGCGCCGCCGGCAATCCCATCGCTGCCAACCTCGCGGTGGGCTTCTACCTCGACCAGCTCTCGGCGCTCATGACCCTGATCATCACCGGGGTCGGCTTCCTGATCCACGTCTATTCGCTGAGCTACATGGGCCACGACCGGCAGTTCACGCGCTTTTTCGCCTTCCTGAACTTCTTCGTGGCGATGATGCTCGTGCTCGTGCTGGCCGACTCGTATCCCCTCATGTTCGTGGGCTGGGAGGGGGTGGGCGTGGCGTCGTTCCTGCTCATCGGGTTCTGGTTCTCGGGGCGCGCCTCCGAAGGCAGCAGCCGCGACGTGCGCGAGGCGAGCGGGCGCGAAGGAATCGCCAACTCGAACGCCGCGCGCAAGGCCTTCCTGATGAACCGTATCGGCGACCTGGGCTTCATGCTGGGGATGTTCCTGCTGTTCAAGCTCTACGGTACCCTCAGCATTCCCGAACTCGCCGAGCGGGTGGAGGGCTTCCCCGCCGCGCAGGCGGGCATCGAACTCGCCTGCCTGTTCCTGCTCGTCGGCGCGGTCGGCAAGTCGGGGCAGCTGCCCCTGACGACCTGGCTGCCCGACGCGATGGCTGGCCCCACGCCGGTCTCGGCCCTCATCCACGCGGCCACGATGGTCACGGCGGGCGTATACCTCGTGGCGCGCAGCCACTTCCTGTACGACCTCGCGCCGAACGCCTCGCTGTGGGTGGCCTGGGTGGGCGGCCTGACCGCGCTGTACGGGGCGCTGTCGGCCCTGAACCAGCACGACATCAAGAAGATCCTGGCGTACTCGACCGTCTCGCAGCTCGGGTACATGTTCATGGCGGTGGGGCTGCACGCCTACTCGGCCGGGGTCTTTCATCTGCTCACGCACGCGTTTTTCAAGGCGCTGCTGTTCCTGGCGGCGGGGGCCGTGATCCACGCGCTGCACGAGGAGCAGGACGTGCGGGCGATGGGCGGGCTGCGCAAGTTCATGCCCTTCACGCACCTCGTCTCGGCGGCGGGCGTGCTGGCCATCGCGGGCATTCCCATCTGGAGCGGCTTCTTCTCCAAAGACGCGATCCTGGCCGCCGCCTACACCCAGAGTCCGGCGCTGTACGTGGTCGGGCTGGGGGTCGCGCTGCTCACGGCCTTCTACATGGGCCGCTGGTACTTCCTGGTGTGGCGCGGCGAGTACCGGGGCCATGTCCACCACATCCACGACGCCGACACGCTCATGAAGGTGCCGCTGGGCATCCTGGCCGCGTTCGCCACATTGGCGGGTTTCCTGAACATCCCGAGCTTCCTGGGTGGGGGGCACGCCTTCGACACGTATCTGGGCCGCGCCATTCCCCTGCACCCGCACGAAATCGCGGCGAGCACCGAGTGGCTGCTCACCCTGCTCGCGGTGCTGGCCGGGGTGGGCGGGCTGGCCTGGGCCTGGGCCGAGCACCGCCGGGGCGTCCTGGGCACCGGGCCGCTGGGCGAAGCGAGCACGCGCGGGCTGTACCTCGACACCGCGTACGACACGCTGCTGGCCGTGCCCGGGCGCGCGATTGCCGGGGCGCTGGACGTGGCCGACCGGGGCGTGGACGGCGCCCTGAGCGGCGTGGCCCGCAACGTCGCCGCCCCCGGCGGGCTGTTCGCGCTGTGGCAGAGCGGGTTCGTGCGGGCCTACGCCGTGAGCATGCTGCTGGGCACGGCCCTGATCATCGGGTACTGGGCCATTCGGACCATCGGGATGGGGGGCCAGTGACCGTGCGGCCCGCCCACAGGAGCGTCCCATGATTCATCTGTTCATCTTCCTGCCGCTGCTCGGCTCGCTGCTCATGGGCCTCTTTCCCCGCCAGTGGCGCGACGAGGTGGCCGTGGCCGTCACGCTGCTCACGCTGGGGCTGGGGGTCGCGCTGTGGGCCTCGGGCGGTACGGGCCTGTTCAGCGTGCCCTGGGTGGAGGCGCTGGGCATCACCTACTCGGTGCAGCTCTCGGGCGTGAGCCTGGTGCTGGCCCTCGTGACCGCCTTCATGACCTTCGTGGCCGTGCTGTACGGGCGACAGCGGGTCGAGAACCCCTGGGTCATGCTGGCCCTGGTCCTGAGCATGGAGACCGGGCTGCTGGGCATCTTCGCGGCGCGCGACCTCGTGCTGTTCTACGTGTTCTTCGAGGACGCGCTGCTGCCCGCCCTCCTGATGCTCGCCATGTTCGGCGGGCCGTCGCGCATGCGGGCGCTGGTCAAGTTCGCGGCCTACACGCTGCTGGGCAGCCTGCTGATGCTGCTCTCGATCATCGGGGTCAAGTGGCTGGGGGACAGCCCGACCTTTGCGCTGGCCGACCTCGTGCAGCACCCGGTCACGGGGCCGGCGCAGACCTGGCTGTACCTGGGCTTCCTGGCCGCGATGGCGGTCAAGCTGCCGCTGTGGCCCATGCACGCCTGGCTGCCCGACTTCCACGAGCAGAACCATGCCAGCGGCGTGCCGGACGTGATGGGCACCCTCTACAAGGTGGGCGGCTACGGCCTGTTCACCTTCGCGCTGCCCCTGTTCCCCGACGCCTCGCTCGAACTGCGGCCCGTCCTGATGGGACTGGCGGCCTTCACGGCCCTGTACGCCGCCTGGATCGCCTTCCGGCAGACCGAATGGAAACGGCTGCTGGCCTACGCGGGGCTCTCGCACATGGGGTTCGTGGCGCTGGGCGTCTTCTCCATGAACGAGACGGCCGTGATCGGCGCGATGTACCTGCTCGCCTTCCAGAACCTGTATACCGGCGCGCTGTTCCTGGGCGTGGGGATGCTTCAGGAGCGGGTCGGCAGCCTGGACACCCGCGTCGGCGGCGTCATGACGCAGGCGGGCGCGCTCGGCGGCCTCACGATGGCGCTGTGGTTCGCGTCCATCGCCGTGCCGGGGCTGGCGGGCTTCGTCGGTGAATTCAGCGTGCTGCTCGGTGCCTATCAGGTGTCGCCCTGGCTGGCCTTCGTGGCGGGCCTGACCACCATCGCCGCTGCCGCCTACGCCCTGAACGCCTTCCAGACGACCTTCTGGGGCGGGCGGCCCCACGGCGCGGTGAACGTGCGCGACCTGCGCGGGGCCGAGTGGCCGGTGCTGGCGCTGCCGCTGGCGGTCGCCCTGTTCTTCGGGGTGTACTCGGCCCCGGCCCTGAACCTGATCCAGCCGGCGGTGCGCGGGGTCCTGAGCGCCGTGGGAGGCAACTGATGCTCACCGTTCCCGACGTCGCCCTCGCGCCGCTGTTGCCCATCCTGATCGTGCTGGCGGGCGCGCTGTGCAGCACGCTGCTGGGCTTCTGGCTGCCCCGGCGCACCCTGACCTTCGTCAATCTCGCCGCGCTCGTGCTCTCGGGCGTGGGCATGGTCACGCTCTGGAACGGCGCAGAGTCCTCCTTCGCGGGCGGGCTGCGGGCCGACAACGCCGCGCTGCTGCTGGGCCTGACCATCCTGGTCGGCAGCGCCCTGACCCTGCTCGTATCGCTGGACACGGCCTACCGCGCCCGCGTCAGCTTTCCCGAGTTCGACGCCATGCTCATGTATGCGGTCACGGGCTGCCTGCTCATCGCCTTTTCGGGCGACCTGATCGTCATGCTCATCGGGCTGGAGATCATGAGCCTGTCGGGCTACGTCCTGGCGACCCTGCAACAGTCGCGCCGCGCCGAGGAGGCGGGCCTCAAATACTTCCTGCTGGGCGCGGTGGGCAGCGCCATCCTCATCTACGGGATCGCCCTGCTGTACGGCGCGACCGGCAGCCTGACATATGCGGGCATCGCCGAGCGCGCCAGCGGCCTGACCCCGGCCAACCTGGGCATTCTCGTGGCCGGCGCCCTGCTGCTGCTCTCGGGCTTCGGCTTCAAGGTGGCGCTCGCGCCCTTCCACCAGTGGACGCCCGACGTGTACGGCGGCGCGCCCACCAGCGTCAGCCTGTTCCTGAGCACCGTGGTCAAGGTGGCGGCCTTCGCGGGGCTGCTGCGCGTCTTCGGGGGTGCGCTGGCCGACGCGCCGGGCTGGCAGCCGGTCCTTCAGATCCTGACGGCCGCGACCCTCATCGTCGGGAACCTCGCGGCGCTGTTCCAGACGAACTTCAAGCGGATGCTGGCCTACTCGGCGGTGGCCCATACCGGCTTCCTGGCCCTGACCCTGCTGGGGCAGCCGGATCTGGGCGGCGCGGCCCTGAGCTACTACCTGCTCGTCTACACCTTCATGACGGCCGCCGCGCTCGCCATCGTCGCGGCGCTGCAACGCGGCGAGGAAGGCATGGAGATCAGCGATCTGCGCGGGCTGTACCACCGCCACCCGGCCTACGCGGTCGCGCTCGCGGTGTGTCTCGCCTCGCTGGCGGGCCTGCCGCCCTTCGCGGGCTTTTTCGGCAAGTACCTCGCGTTCCAGGCCGCCTTCCAGAACGGCTACGTGGGCCTGAGCGTCCTGGCGGCCCTGAGCAGCGTGGCGGCGCTCGTGTACTACCTGCGCCCCGGCATGCTGCTGTTCATGCCCGACCGCACCCCGGCGCGCGAGTACGCGCACGGGCAGCGTCCGGCGACCACGCTGGCCCTGGCTGTGTGCCTCGCGGGGATCACGGTGCTGGGCATCCTGCCCAACCTGTGGTACGGCTGGGGCGCGAATCCCGACATCTGGCGCGTGCTGGCCGGTCGCTGAAGGCGGGGCCAGGGGAGGGCGGGCGGCGCCGGAAAGGAACGGCGCCGCCCGCCTCTTGCCTCATCGAAACTGCAAATGATGCCAGTGCATTGCCGGAGGCATTCGAGCGGTGCGGGCAGGCGTCCCCGGGGGCGTCCGTTCTGCCCAAGGCGCGATGGGAAGAAGAGACGGAATGGCGGCGATGGATACTCCTCTCGGTGGATTGTCTGAGACGAGTCGGAATCAGAGCAATCTCGTCTCAGTCGCGGGCGCCGGTCTGGCCGCGCCGGTACTTCATGCGGTAGCGGCTGCGGCTGGCGGCCTCGATCAGTTCGCCCGGCGTCAGGATGTCGTCGGAGGTCGAGGCGGCCCCGATGTTGGCCCGCACCCGCAGGTCGTGGACGCGCAGGTCGCCCAGGTTGCGCTGGAAATGTTCGGTGAGGGCCGGAAGCTCCTGCGGGCCGACCTGATCGAGCAGCACCGCGAATTCGTCCGGTCCCCAGCGGAACACCACGTCGCCCCGGCGGCGCAACTTCTGGAGCCGCCCGGCGAGGTCGCGCAGCAGCGCGTCGCCCGCGAGGTGTCCGTACTGCTTGTTGACCTGTCGCAGCCCGTCGAGGTCGATGAGCATCAGGCTCATGGGCCGTTCCTGGCGGCTGTGCCAGCGGTGCTCGACCGCCCGCGTGAAGGCCAGGCGGTTGCCCACGCCGGTCAGCACGTCCTGGGTGCCCAGCGAGCGCAGCTGCCACCAGCGCTCCAGGGCGACCAGCCCCACCCCGACCAGCGCCGCGAGCGAGAGGGACACCCCCGGCAGCAGGAAATTCACCAGCCAGCCCAGCACCGCGAGCAGCAGCGCGAGCGCGGCGGCCCCGAACCCCCACAGGCCGCGCAACCACACGGTCGCGGCGGCCAGCAGCCCGCCCAGCACGGCCATCAGCCACAGGGGCGCGCGCACCAGCGGGGGAGAAAGCAGCGACGATACCGCGCGCGCCTGGAGGTACGTGCCCGCCACCATCAAACCGTCGATGTCCGGCGAGGTCAGGCCGCTGAACCCGCCGGCCGTCAGACCGATCAGCACGACCTTGCCCTGCAACTCCGCGAACCGCACATTGCCGTTCACCACGTCCCTGAACGAGCGGGTCACGGCGTCCAGCTCGTCCTGCGGCACGTAGCGCAGCAGCCGGGGCACGGTGTCGGCGGGCACGTCCGCGCCGGCCACCCGCGCGAGCTGCGCGGCGAAGCTCGGCACCAGCCTCCGGTCCCCGCCGGGGCCTTCGAGCGCGTAGAAGGGCTGGACACTGCGCGCCACCCCACCCGCCGAGCGGTTCAGGACACTGACGCCGGTGGGCGAGCGCCAGCCGGGCTGCGGGGCCTCGCCCCCCTCGCCGGGCGAGGTGGCCAGGACCAGATTGGGCGCGCTGAACAGGGGCGTCAGGGCCGCGTCGGCCGGCGAACTCACGCCCGAGAGCAGCACGTCCAGGCCCACGGCCCGCACGCCCGCGCTGTTCAGGGTGCGCAGGACCTGGGCGTACAGCTCGCGCGGCCAGATGTCGGGGCGGCCATAGTCGCGCAGGCTGGCGTCGTCGATGCCCACCACCACCAGCGCCGGGTCGGGCCGGGAGGGGAGCGCCTGATTCAGCGTGTTTTCCAGCCGGGGGTTGACGGGAATGGCCAGCACCAGGGCCGCGCCGAGCCCGGCCGCCAGCGGCAGCGTCCAGCGGCGCAGCGAGCGCTCAGGGTAACGGAACATCGGTCGCGTTTCCGGCGGCGTCGCGCAGGCTCAGGTGCAGGGGCGTGCCGGCGGGCGGCGCGGGCAGCAGCACCCGGAAACGGCCCTCGACGCGCCGGGTGACGGTCCGGGCCTGCGCGCCCTCGCCGAGCGTGGCCGTGAGGGTCAGGGCCGCGCCGGAGTTGTCGCTCGCCTGACCGCTGATCTCCAGGAGCTGCCCCGCCGTCCGGGCCTGGACCCCACTGGCCTGCGGGGGGCTGCGGTCGAGGCCCACGCGGGCCGACCAGACCCTGACCGCGCCGTAGCGCGAGGCCCGCACCCGCACGAGGTACTCGCCCTCGGGCAGGCCCGGCGCGCCGCGCACCACGAACTGGCCCTCGGCCGGCCCCGGCGTCACGCCCAGCGCCGTGACGCGGCCCCGGCGGTCGAGCACGGACGCGCTCAGGGTGCTCTGCGGGGTCGCCGTCACCGTCAGGTCGATGGCCTTCAGGTGGCGTGCGGGCCGCGCCGCACTCAGGGTCAGGGGACGGGCCCGCTGGACGTCGAGGGCCTGGTTGAGCCGGTCGGTGGCGTCGAGTTGCAGCGCGCTGGGCGCGGCCTGGTCGCGGCGCTTCTGCTCCCCGCCGCTCAGGGCGAGGTCGCCGCTGCTGGGCAGGGCCACCTGACCCTCGAACACCTTGACCAGTCCGTCGGCGTCCACCCGGAAGACCGTGCCGCGCACCGACGTGCTGACCACCGGGGTCGAGAGGCGGTAGCCGCCCTGGCCCTTTTCCACGACGTTCCAGGCCACGCCGCGCGTGAGCTGCAGCGTCACTTCGCGCCCGCGCGAGGTCTTCTCGACCGCCAGCACCCCCAGTTCGCTCTGCTCGTTCAGGCGCAGGTAGCCGCCGCCGGTAAAGCCGATCTCGGCCCAGGCCCCGGCTCCGGTGCGCAGCGCCTCGCCGGGGCCCAGGTCGTCCTGCCGGGCGGCGGGGCGCAGGGTGCCGTCGCTGCGGCGCAGGTTCACGCTGCCCAGCAGGCCCTCGACCCGCGCGTCCCCGACGCCCACGAACTGCGCGTCGTACCAGGGGTCGCGTTCGGTGAAGGCCGTGATCTGCCCGCCCGTGAAGGAGAGCTGCTGGCCCTCGCGCACCGTGAAGGCGCGCCCCACACCCGACACCCGGACCGCGCCCTTCAGGACCGCGAGGCGCTGGGCGCTGCCGCCGGGCGTCAGGTCCACCCGCGCGCGGCCCGCGCCTTCGATCATGAGGTGTCGGCCCAGCACGAAGGCGGCCACCGGTCCCTGGAGCAGGAACTGGCCCTCCTGCAGGTCGGCCTCGCCGCTGTAGACCCGCAGGCGCGAGGCGCTGCCCACCACCACGCGTCCCGTGCCCCACGCCAGCGTGGCCCGGCCGGTGCCGGTGCGCAGGCCGGTGCTCAGCGCCGGGGCGCTCTGCGCCTGCCAGGTGGTGCCCGAGAGGACCTCTACACGGCCCGAAGCCTGCTGGACGCTCAGGCGGGGGGCCGGGGCCGCCAGTGGCGGGGCACTCTGGGCCTGCGCGGCCACCAGGACACCGCCGGCCACCAGCAGCGTCACACGGATCAACGGGGAGGTCAGGGCAGGCCGGCTCACTGCCGCCAGTGTACGAGAAAAAAGCCTCAAACCGGCGGCTCTGTCTGATGATCATTGGGTCATTTGATGCGCGCTTCCGTACCGGAGCGCCGGGTGGGGGAAGGCCGGGCAGGGAAGGGCGCAGGCCGGTATACTGCGGGGCGTGCTTGTCGCTGCCGCCAACGTTTCCAAGGATTACGGTCCGATGACGGTCCTCTCGGAGGTGACCTTCGCGGTGCAGCCCGGCGACCGGGTGGGGCTGGTGGGCCGCAACGGCGCGGGCAAGAGCACCCTGTTCCGGCTGCTGACCGGCCAGCTCGCCCCCGACGGCGGGAGCCTCAAGCGTTCGCCCGGCATCCGGGTGCGTGCGCTGCAACAGGACCCGAGCTTCCCGGCGGGGGCCACCATCGACAGCGTGCTGGACGCGGCCTTCGAGGACCTCGACCGCCTGGAGGCCGAGCTGCACGCCGCCGCCGAGCAGATGGCCGACGGTACCCCCGAGAGCGTGCTGAGGCACGAAGAACTGCTCGAGCAGTACGCCCGGCGGGGCGGCTACGAGCGCCGCAGCCGCAAGGAGGCGGTCGCCCTGGCCTTCGGGTTCCGGGGCCGGGAACACGACCCGGTGACCGGCCTGTCGGGCGGCGAGCGCACCCGGCTGGGGCTGGCGGCGCTGCTCGTCGAGAACCCCGACGTGCTGCTGCTCGACGAGCCGACCAACCACCTCGACATCGTGATGGTCGAGTGGCTCGAACAGTTTCTGGGCCGCTACCCCGGCGCGGTGCTCGTGGTCAGCCACGACCGGACCTTTCTGGACCACGTGACCACCGAGACGGCCTACCTGCGCGGCGGCACCCTCAAGGTCTATGCGGGGAGCTACACCCGTTTCCGGGAGGCGCTGGACGCCGAGGCCATTCAGCAGGCGGCCCGCTTCGCGCAGGACAGCCGCGCCGTCGCCTCCTTGCAGGCCAGCGCCGACCGCATGAAGATCTGGGGCCTGGGCATGAGCAAGCTCGCCCGCCGCGCCAAGGCCATGCAGGCGCGCGTGGACCGCATGCAGGCCCGCGCCGCCGCCGCGCCCCCTCCCGAGGAACGCACCACCCGCATCGTGTTCCACGCGCCCGAGTCGGGCGACGTGGTCCTCGACGCCCGGCACCTTACCCGCCGCCTGCCCGACGGCCGGGGGGGCACGCGCACCCTGTTCGAGGACGTGAACGTACAGATCCGCCGGGGCGAGCGCGTGGCGATCATCGGGCGCAACGGAGCGGGCAAGACCACATTGCTGCGCACCCTGCTGGGCCTGGAACCCAGCGACGACCCGCGCGCCACCGTCCTGACCGGCGCCCGCGTGGGGGTGGGCTACTACGACCAGGCCCTGCGCGGCGTGGACCCGGACCAGACCCTGTACGACGTGGCGCGCGAGTATGTCCAGAAAGACCCGCAGGCCCACGACCTGCTGGGCACCTTCCTGTTTCCCTACGACCAGCACGACAAGCCCGCGCGCATCCTCTCGGGCGGCGAGCGGGCGCGCCTGGCGCTGCTCAAGCTCGCGCAGGAGGACCGCAACCTGCTGGTCCTCGACGAGCCGACCAACCACCTCGACATGGAGATGGTCGAGGGTCTGGAAGAGGCCCTGGACAACTACAGCGGCACCCTGATGATGGTCAGCCACGACCGCGCCTTCATCGAGGAACTGGCCGACCGCATCTGGCTCATCGAGGACGGGCGCTTCTACGAGTACCCCGGCTGGGAGGACTACCGCGCCAAGCACGTCACCCTGGCCGAGCTGGAGGCCCAGGCCGCCCCCAAAGCCGCGCCTGCCCCCGCGCCGAGCGCCCCGAAGGGCAAGGGCCTGTGGCACCTCAAGCGCGAGGTCGAAGCCATCGAGGCCGAGATCGCCCGGCTGGAGGGCGCGCTGGAGCAGGCCCACGCCGCCCTGGCCGGGGCCGGAGCCGACGCCGACTTCGCCGCGCTGGGGCAGGCCGCGCACGACCTCGAAGGCCAGCTGGAGGCCCAGATGGAACGCTGGAGCGAGAAGTCGGCCGAGGTCGAGGCGAAGGGGGGCTAGGCCCAGGCGGAGGGGGACGCTCTCCGGAAGCGTGTCGCCGCGACGGCTCCGGCAATCCGGACTCAATCTCCCGGCCGGGCCAGACAGGTCCGGGCGAAGGTGACGGCCGGCGTGAGGGACTGGCCCCGGGCGTCTGCCCGCCCGGCCCGGTGCAGCGCCCGGGGGCCACGGACGTAGACCGTACGGCCCGCGCCCCGGCCCAGCCGCCTCGCTCCCAGTCCCAGGAGGTACCGGGCGTGGCCGTCCGGGTTCAGAGCTTCAGGTCGCCCTTATCGGTCACGTTCAGGTCTTGGGCCAGCTCGCGGGCGGCCTGCTGGCGCTCGCGGTCGAGGTAGGTCTGGGCCTGGCCGACCTCCTTGTCGAGCACCTGCATGGTGTCGCGGAAGCGGTCGAGCGCCTGCTGGCGGTATACGCTGATGGCGTCGAGCGCGCCGTACACCTCACGGAAGGCCGCCTGGATGATCTGCGGGTCCACCGTGGCGCTGCCCGCCTGTTTCTGGATTTCGGTGGACTGCTGGCGCAGGAGCTGGGCCGTGCTGGAGATCATGCGCCCGGTCGTGTCGTTCACGGCCGTGACCTGCCCCAGCACCGCCTGTTGCGTCCCCAGGGCCTGCGAGACCATCAGGGCGGTCTTGAGGGCGCTGACGGTGGTGGTGGTCGCGCGGTCCACGCCCTTGATGAGTTCGAGGTTGTTGCGCCGCACGAGGTCGAGCGCCAGGTAGCCCTGGATGCTTACCGCGAGCTGGGTAAGCAGGTCGGTGACGCGCTGGCGCACCGCGAACAGCAGCTCCTCGCTGACCATGCGCGCCTTCTCGGGGTCGGTCTGCGCGAGCTGCGCGAGGCGGGTGCTCAGGGCCTCGTCCACCGCCTTGCCCACGTGGGCGTACTGCCGGAGCTTCTGCATCGTCTCCCAGAGGTGGACCTTCTCGGTCTCGATGACGGCGTTGTCGCGGCGCAATTCGTCCTGGCCCCGGTACAGCGACTCCAGGATGCCGTTGAGGTGCCCCTGCGCGCTCTGGTACTTGTCGAGGTGGTTCTGCACCTTCTTGGCGCCGGGCAGCATGCCGAACAGGCGCCGGGGCGTGGGCGCGCGGCTGGGATCGAGGTCCTCGACGGTGCGGCGCAGGTCGGTCAGGCCCTTGAGGATCTCGCTGCCCTCGGCCAGGGCCCCGGCGCGGGTGGCGCGCAGCGGGCGTTCGAGCATGCGGTTGCTGCTCTGGGCGGCGGCGCGCTGCTCGGGCAGGCCCAGGTCGTGCACGGCGTCCAGTTTGCGCCGGAACTCGGGGCCGTGCGCCCCGGCCGAGAGCACGTCCTCGGCGAAGGCGCGGGCCATCTGATCCAGGCGGGCGCGGTCCTCGTCCGAGAGGGGCACCATCTCCGGGGCTTCCTGCGCGGGCACCTGCGGCACGGCGTCGGGCGCCCGGAGCGCCGCCTCGGGCGGAGTCAGCGGGGAAAGCTTGTCACTCATGCCCTACAGTACGCCCCGACCCGGCCCGGAGTTGCATCGGCAAAAAGGCGCACTGGTCGGGGCGCGGGCCTCAGCGCAGGGTGACGCTCAGGCTGGCCGCCTCCGTGGTCACGCCGGCACCCCGGAATACGGCCCGCAGGGTATAGGTGCCGGCGGGCAGGGGCTGACCCGCCGCGTCCCGGCCGTCCCAGCGCACCTTCTGGATCTCGGTCGTCTCGCCGGGGGCCGCGTCGGTCGTCACGAGTTGCAGGGTGCAGATGGCGTTCTGCGGGTTGGGGCGCACGGCCACGCCCGCTGCGTTCAGTACCTCGAAGCGCACGTCGCAGGCCCCGTGCTGCAGGCGGATGGGCTGGGTGCCGGTGTTCGTCAGGACGAAGCTCCAGAGCGTCTCCTCGCCCCCCCGCACGGTAGCGGGGCCACGCAGGGCGACCGTGTGCGGCGCGGCGAGGAGCGGGCCGGCATTGTCGGTGCCGGGAACGGGCAGGGTGGTCGTGCCGGGGACGGCCGGGGTCGGCGCGGGGCTGGGGACGGCCGGGGTCGTGGGCGCTCCCGCCCCTGCACTGGCCCCCGGCGGCAGGGCCGGGATGCTGAAGATGGTGACGGCCGGGGCGGTCTGTGCGGAGGCCACCGGAGCCAGGACGCCGAGGGCCAGAACCGCGCGCAGGAACTTGGAGGTCATACCTCTACCCTGACGTCCCGGAGCTGACGGGCGGTGAGCAGGCCCTGAGCGTACGGTCAGGACCGGTCAGCTCCCGGACAGGTCCGGTCTCGGCGCCGGTTCTCAGCGCAGCAGCCTGAGCGTGGCCGCGTACAGGCCCAGAAAACGCGTCTCGTCCAGCGCCTCGGGGCGGTTCCACGTGGCGCTGACGCAGAAGGTGCGCCCGGCCTTCGTCGTGATCTGGGTGGTCAGGTTCAGGACGCCGGGCTCGCTGCCTCCCTTGTAGCTCACGCGGGCGAAGTCGCCCGGAGTCGCCACACCGGGTTCGAGCTGCGTGGCGTCCAGCCCCGCCACGTCGGCCATCAGGCGGCACAGGCGGTCGGTGTTCACGTACCACTCGACGTCCAGCGCCGTGGGAACGGCCCAGCCCCGGGCAGGCAGCGGCGCGGTGGCCGCCTGTGCGAGCACCGCGCGCCGGGCCGCCGCGTCCAGCCCGGCCGCGCGGTAGGCCCGCAGCAGCTCGGCGTTGGCCGGGTTTTTCAGCGCGAACAGCTCGCGCGTGCTGGGAATGGCGCGCTGCCCCAGCCGCGCCTCGACCCCCTCGCGGCCCACCGCGTTCAGGAGCAGGTCGGTCGCGGTGTTGTCGCTGTCGCGGATCATGCGCGCGGCGAGGTCCGAGACGGGGTAGGCGCCGGCCGGGGCGTCCTGAAGGGTGCCGCTGGGCAGGCTGCGCAGCGCGTCGGTGAGCTGCACCCCGCTGTCCCAGCCCAGGCGGCCGGCGCGGACCTGCGCCTGCACCTCGCCCAGAATGGCGAGCTTGAAGGTCGAGCCGACCGCCAGCAGTCGCCCCGCGTTCAGGTCGAGCAGCGGCGCGCCCTGGCCCACCTCGCGCACGAGCACGCTCACCTGCCCGGGCAGCTCGGCGAAGGCGGCGCGGGCTTCCTCCAGTGTGCCGAGCTGCGGCACGGCGCCGCCGATCCGCAGGCCGGTCACGAGGCCCTGGGCATTGACACTGAAGGCCAGCACCGGTACCGTCCCGCGTTCGTAGACCAGCACCCAGGCCTGGCCTTGCGGCTCGGCCCGCACGAAGGCCCCCAGGCTCGCGGTCAGGCCGGCGTGGATCGCGTCGAGCTGCTCGGCAGGGACCGCCGCCAGAAAGGCCGGATCGAACAGGGCCGGGTCGAAGCGTTCGCCCGAGAACAGGCGCGTCAGGAGCGTGGCGGCCTCCGCCAGCTGGGCCTGGGTCAGGTCGGGGGCGGCCCGCACCGGCGCGGGCGCCGCGCCGAAGGTGGTCAGGCGGCCCTGATCGTCGAGCCGCGCCGCCGTGACCCGCAGGGCCCCGCGCTCGTACACGGCGACCGGCTGCGTACCCGAGGTGTCCAGCCGCACGAAGGCCCCATAGGCCGCGCGGATCTGGGTGAACTGTGCCTCGATGGCCGTCAGGGGCACCTGCGCCAGAAAGTCGGGCGCGAACCACCCGGCCTGGAGGGCAGGGGCCGCGAACAGCCGCGTCAGGGCGTCCCCGAGACCGGCGCTGGTCTCGGGGGCGGGGCGGGCGGTCGCCGGGGCCACTGCCGGCGCGGGGGCGGTCGTCTGGGCCAGCGCCGGAGCCGGGAGGGCGAGCAGGGCGGTCAGGGTCAGGTGATGCATGTCACGGTTACGGCCCGGAATGCCGCCGGGTTCCGGCGCGCCGCCCATGCTCCGCAGCCCGCCCCCTATACTCCTGGGCATGATTGACGCGGCCCAGATCGACCATCTCGCGCAGCTCGCGCGGCTGCACCTGACCCCGGAGGAGCGGGCGGACATGGGGGCGGACCTGACCCGCGTGCTGGGGTACTTCGAGCAGCTGGCCGACGTGGACACGAGCGGCGTCGAGGAGATGCAGCGTCCCGTGGACCTCGTGAACGTGCTGCGCGCCGACGTGCCCGGCGAGACCTTCGCGCCCGCCGTGGTGGCCGGGCTGGCCCCCGAAACCCAGGACGGCTTCATCCGCGTGCCGCGCACCGTCGAGGCCGACTGATGCTCGACCTCAAGTTCATCCGTGAAAACGCCGGGGCCGTGCAGCGCGCCATCGAGGTCAAGCGCGTGAGCCTCGACCTGAACGAGCTGCTGCGCCTGGACCGCGACCTCGTGGCCCTCAAGCAGCGTGTCGAGGCGATGCAGACCGAGCGCAACGCCAACGCCAAGCTCGTGCCCCGCGCCACCCCCGAGGAGAGGAGCGCCCTGATCCAGAAGGGCAAGGACCTCGCCGAGGAACTCAAGGCGCTGGAGCCGGCCCTGCGCGCCCACGACGAGCAGCTGCGGCACCTGCTGCTGCGTGTGCCGAACATCCCGCACGCCACGGTGCCGATCGGGGCCGACGACGGCGACAACGTCGAGCTGCGCCGGGAGGGCACGCCGCCCGAGTTCGCCTTCACGCCGCTCGACCATGTCGAACTGCTCGAACGCCAGGGCTGGAGCGACCCCGAGCGCGTGGCGCGCGTGTCGGGCAGCCGCAGCTACCTCCTGAAGGGCGAGGCGGCGCTGCTGGAGATGGCCGTGCTGATGTTCGCCCTGGATTTCCTGAACGGGCGCGGCCTGACCCCCCTCTCGACCACGGCCCTGGTGCGCCCCGAGACGCTGATGGCTTCGGGACACTTTCCGGGCGGCGAGGATCAGGTCTACAAGATCGAGGGCGACGATCTCATGCTCGCGGGCACGGCCGAGGTGCCGGTCAACAGCCTCTACGCGGGCGAGCAGCTCGCGGGCGAGACGCTGCCGCTGGCCTTCGCGGCCATCAGCGCGGCCTTCCGCAGCGAGGCGGGGTCGGCGGGGCGCGACGTGCGCGGCCTGATCCGTGTCCATGAGTTCCGCAAGGTCGAGCAGTACGTGATCTGCCGCGCCGACGAGGCCGAGGCCCTGAAGTGGTTCGGGGCCATCCTGGCGAACGCCGAGGCGATCCTCGCGGCGCTGGAACTGCCCTACCGCGTCGTCCAGAACTGCACGGGCGACATGGGCGCGGGCAAGGTGCTGATGTACGACATCGAGGCCTGGGTGCCCAGCGAGGCGCAGTACCGCGAAACCCACTCCTGCTCGTATCTGGGCGACTGGCAGGCCCGGCGCACCGGCCTGCGCTACCGGGGCGAGGACGGCAAGTTGCAGTTCGCCCATACCCTGAACAACACCGGCATCGCCACGCCGCGCATCCTGGTGCCGCTGCTCGAAAACCACCAGCAGGCCGACGGCACCGTCCGTGTGCCCGCCGCATTGCAGCCCTACCTGGGGGGGCGCGCCGTGCTGGGCCGGCCTGTCCGTGAACTGGCGGACGCCTGAGCCTCTCCACGTCTTCTTCATGTGAAAGGATTTGCCCCGCCGTCTTCATATCATTCTCTGACGCCATGACCTCCTGCGCCCTCCTTCCCCTGTCCGCCTCGCCATGAGCGGCCCACGCCTGCCCGAACGGTGGGCCGGGCTGGAATGGGAGCGCAGCCCCCTGGGCGCAGTGACCGGCTGGCCCCCCGCCCTGTGCTGGGCCGCCGCGTTGGTGCTGGCCCACCCCCTGCCGGCGCTGCTGCTGTGGGGCGAGGACGCCGCGCCCCTGTACAACGCTGCCTATGCCCGGCTGCTGGGACAGGACGAGGCGCAGCCCGGCTGGACCGGCGCGGCCCTGCGCCCGGCCGAGCGCCGGCATGCGGAGCTGATCCGGCAGGGCGAGGGGTACGCCCTGCCGGGGCAACCCCTGCCGCTGTCTGCCGGCCCGGCGGGAGAGCGGGCGTTCACGCTGTCCTATGGACCGGTGCCGGGCGAGGACGGGGCTGGGGCCGGCGGCGTGCTGGTCACGGCCACTCCCGACCTGGGCGAACAGAGCCTGTTGCCCAGCATCCTGAACAGCCTGGGCGAGGCGGTCATCGTCTGCGACGCGCAGGGCCGCATCATCCTGTCGAACGTGGTCAGCCAGGATTTCCATGCCCAGCCGCTGGTGTCGGTGTCGCCGCAGGAGTGGCCGGCCGCGTATCACCTGTACGCGCCGGGCGGCGAGCGGCAGCTGGTGCCCGAAGAGGTGCCGCTCTACCGGGCCTGGAAAGGGGAGACGGTCCACAACAACGAACTGGTGATCCGGGCGCCGGGACAGCCGCCGCGAACGGTGCTGGTCACGGGCCAGCCGGTCACCCTGCCCGACGGGACGGTGGGGGGGCTGGTCGCGCAGCGCGACATTACCCGGCGCCAGCAGCAGGAGCGGGCGCTGGCCGAGCGGACCGGGGCGCTCGACGCCTTCGCGGCCCTGACCGAGGCGGTCGGCAGCGAGACCGACGTGACGGTGCTGGCCAAACAGGCCATCGACGTGCTGCGGGCGCGTTTTTCGGGGGACAGTGCCGCCTACTATGCCCGCGAGGACGGGCAGTGGCGCGCGCAGGTCTGGAGTCTGGATGTCCGCGCCGAACTGGCCGAGGTCCGCAGCCCTTTCAGCGACGACCATCCGCTGGTGGCCGAACTGCTCGCCACCCAGCGTCCGGTGTTCCGCGAAGGCGAAGCCGCTGCGCGGGACCACGGCGAATACCTGAGCGACTACGCCTCCAGCGGGGCCTACCCCATGAGCGTGGGCGGGCAGGTGCTGGGGGTGCTGGCGGTGGCGCGGCGTGGCGCGGTCAGCTGGACCGAGGGCGAACGCGCCATCCTGCGCGCGGTGGGCCGCAGTCTGCGCCTGGCCCTGGAGCGCAGCGAGGCGGCCCGCGCCCTGGAGGCCCGCAACGCCGAGCTGCACACGCGCACCCGCTGGCTCGAGAGCTTCGCGGTGCTGTCACACGACCTTACGGTGGAAGGCGATCCCTACGCGCTCGTGCGCCGCGCGCAGGGGGCCATGCTGCCGCTGCTCCCCAGCGGACACTCGATGTACTGGGAACTGGAGGGCGGGCGCTGGAGTGTGCGTAGCGCCGTGGGCGAGGTGGCCGGGTCGCCGCAGGCGGGGCTGCTCGGGAGCGGGCTGCCGGCCGGCGGGTCGCCCCCGCTGGACCGGCCCTGGGCCAGCGGCCAGCCCTTTTACCTCGACCGGGCGCCGCAGGGGACGCCGGGGACCGTCGGGGGCGACTACTCGGTCGCCGCGCTGCCCGTGCTGGTCGGCGGCCAGCCCAGCGGCGTGCTGAGCATCACCACGGCGGGGGCGCACCAGTGGGACCCGGTGGACAAGTCGCTGCTCGAAACGGTGGTGCGCAGCCTGGGGCTGGCGCTCGAGCGGGCGCGGGGCCTGGAGCAGCTCGCAGCCGAGCGGCGCAAACTCGAGGCCGCCAACGAGGAACTGGAGGCCTTCGCCTATTCGGTTTCGCACGACCTGCGGACTCCGGTGCGGCACATCCTGGGGTTCAACAGCCTTCTGCGTCAGTCGCTTGGCGCGGAGGTCTCGTCGCGTGTGACGCGCTATCTGGACGTGGTGGCCGAGGCCGGGCAGCGCATGAACGTCCTGATTGACGCCATGCTGGACCTCTCACGTACCGCACGTACCGACCTGTCGCTGGCGCGGGTGAACCTGGGTGAGCTGCTCGCCTCGGTGCGCGCCGAGGTCGAGCCGGACGCCGGGGACCGCCGGGTCGAGTGGAGCGTGGGCGAGCTGCCCACCGTGACCGCCGACGCCGACACGCTGCGGCAGGTCTTCGTGAACCTGCTGACCAACGCCCTGAAGTACACCCGGCCGCGCGAGCTGACCCGCATCGAGATCTGGGCCGAGCGCCGGGGTACCGACTGGGCGCTGCTCGTGCGCGACAACGGCGTGGGGTTCGACCCGCGCTACGCCGAGAACCTGTTCGGGGTGTTCCAGCGCCTGCACCGCGCCGACGACTTCGAGGGCACCGGCGTCGGGCTGGCGAACGTGCGGCGCATCATCGCCCGGCACGGCGGCGAGGTCTTCGCGCAGGGCGAGGTCGGGCAGGGCGCGACGTTCGGGTTCACCCTCCCCGGAGCCTGAGCGCTCCCTCCCCGGACGATGGGCACTTGCTCAAGTGTCTCCACATGGAACGGTCATCTGGGCCGTCAGACTGCGGGTATGGTGAGCGGCTCCCTTCACGACTGTAACGATGAGGTCCTGCGGGCCTTCCTGGTGGGAGGTGGGCAGGACCTGTACCTGTGCGTGAAGGTCTTCAGTCCGCTGCTGTTCGCGCTCGCCGCCCACTACCGGCTGGCCCAGCCCGAGGAGGCAATCTACCTCGTGTTCGAGGAGGTCAGGCGGCAGGCGGCCTGCTGGGAGCCTTCGGGGCTGCCGGCGCAGCTGTGGATCGCCGGGCTGGCCCGCCGCCGCTTCGAGACCCTGGGCCGCGCGGGCTCGGCGGCCTAGGGCCGTATGGCCGCCGGGTTGAAGAAGTCTTAAACCACGTCCCACACTGAGAAAAAGGCACAAATTCCTCCCCGGCCAGGGGGCACCATAAGCGCGTTGCACCTGTTTCAATGACGCGCCGGACTGTTCGGTGGCCTCTGGCGAACCGTGCAACCTAATCCGACCCCTCTGCCGGCCCCCGCCCCCGTGGTGGGGGCCAGGTTGTGGCAACCGTGCATGTGCCCCGTTGGGCCAGGGCCGGGTGTGGTAGCGTAGGGGTGCTTATGGAGCCTCCCAGTCCTGGCTCTCTGAATGTGCCGCGCGAAGACCGCCTGTGGGCGGGTTTTTTACTGTGGCAAGACAACCTGTCCGGCAGCCGACGCCCCGCGCCCCGCGCGCGTGGTGGGCAGCATGTGCCTTGCGGCGTGCCGGGGCGTGGCCTGGAGCACGCCACTTCATGAACGACATCATTGGTCTTTTCGCCCTGTTCTTCCTGGTCGTGATGAACGGCTTTTTCGTGGCGGCAGAGTTCGCGCTGGTCAGTGTCCGGCGCACCCGCATCGACCAGCTCGCCGAGGAAGGCAACAGCACGGCCCGCGCCACCCAGCGCGCGCTGCACAACCTCGACCTCTACATCGCCGCCACCCAGCTCGGCATCACGATGGCCAGCCTCGCCATCGGCTTCGTCGCCGAACCGGCCATCGAGCACCTCATCCACCCGCTGTTCGCGGAGACGAGCCTCACCGAAGGCCAGATCAAGGCCATCAGCTTCGGCGTGGCCTTCGCCATCAGCACGGTGCTGCACATCGTGATCGGGGAACTGGCGCCCAAGAGCTGGGCCCTGCAACGCAGCGAGCAGGTCGCGCTGCTCGTCACGCGCCCGCTGCTGATCTTCGCCACGGTCTTCAAGTGGGCCATCCGGGGCCTGAACGCGCTGGGCAACGGCGTGGTGCGCCTCTTCGGGCTGCGCGGCGTCGCCGGGCACCACACGGCCTACTCGGAAGAGGAAATCCGCATGATCGTGGGCGCGTCGAGCCAGGAGGGCGTGCTGGAGGACAGCGAGAAGGAACTCGTGTACAACGTCTTCGACCTGTCGGACACCACCGTGCGCGAGGTCATGACGCCGCGTGTGGACATGGTGGTCGTGGACGCCGCCGCGCCGCTGCGCCGCCTGCTGGAACTGAACACCGAACACGGCTACTCGCGCGTGCCGGTCTTTCAGGACACGGCCGACAACATCGTGGGCATCGCGCACACGGGCGACGTGCTGCGCCACCTCGAGGAGCTCGACCACATCTCGATCGCCGACGTGATGCGGCCGGTGTACTTCGTGCCCGAGGGCATGAAGATCAAGGACCTGCTCGCCAAGATGCGCGACAAGAAGTCGCACATGAGCGTGGTCGTGGACGAGTTCGGCGGCACCGCCGGTCTGGTCACGCTGGAAGACGCCCTGGAAGAGATCGTCGGGGAAATCTACGACGAGACCGACGAGGAGGAACTGCCTCAGGTGGAGGTGCTGGGCGAGGGCATCTACCTGATGGACGCCAGCCTGACCGTCCACGAGGTCGAGGAGCGGCTGGACAGCAACATCGAGGACGGCGAGGGCGAGTTCGACACGCTGGCCGGGTTCGTCACCAACCACTTCGGCGACATTCCGGAGATCGGGCAGAATTTCAACTACGCCGGCTGGAGCTTCACGGTCGAGGAGGCCGACCAGCGCCGCGTGACGCGCGTGCGGGTCGAGCGCGCCCCCGATCAGGACCCGCTCGATGGTCCGGAGACGCCCACTCATGAATAATGCGGCCGTGACCAGCACCAATCAGCCGCAGTCCGGCAACGCCCTGAACCTGAGTCCCGACCCGCAACTGCTGGAGGGCGCGCAGGCGGCCTTCAAGCAGGCCTACGCGCCCTACAGCAAATTCCGTGTAGGGGCCGCGCTGCGCACCTCCGACGGCCGCGTGTTCTTCGGAGCCAACGTCGAGAACGCCAGCTACGGCCTGGGCCGCTGCGCCGAGCAGTCGGCCGTGCAGGCGATGGCGACGGCGGGGGGGCGCGACTTCACCGACATCGTGGTGTACTCGGAGGCCAGTCCTCCGGCGAGTCCCTGCGGCGCGTGCCGGCAGGTGCTCTACGAATTCGCCCCCGATGCCCGCGTGGTGTGCGTAAACCACCACGGCGACGTGGTGAGCGGCCACGTGCGCGATTTCCTGCCCCACGGCTTCCGTCTGGAGCAGCGCGACGATGGCCACGAGGTCGGCACGGAATAAGAAAACCGCGCAAGGACGGCAGGCGGGAAGCGCAGGGTCCCTGAATGGGGGACCGGTGCGCTTCCCGTCTCCGTATCGAGGGGGGCAGCGGTGGCCGGCCCGGTGGTGGCTGCGCGATGAAAGCGCCCACCCCTCCGAAGGGACGACGGACTGCTGAAGGCCGACAGGGAATGGATGGCCGGGATGGCCTATCCCCGGCCAGCTTCCCCTCTTCGCGCGGGCTTCAGTCGTGTACGCCGGCCAGCTCGCGGTGTCCGAACTGCTGGGCCTCGGTGCTGCCGGCCAGGGCGGTCGTGCTGCTCTGGCCGCCGCCCGCCGCCTGCGCCACGAGGTCGAAGTAGCCGGTCCCCACTTCCCGCTGGTGCTTGACGGCCGTGAACCCGCGTTCCTGCGCCGCAAATTCGCGCTCCTGCAACTCGACGAAACTGGTCATCTGGTTGCGGGCGTAGCCGTAGGCGAGGTCGAACATTCCCATGTTCAGGCTGTGGAACCCGGCCAGCGTGATGAACTGGAACTTGTACCCGAGCCGGCCCAGTTCGACCTGGAACCGGGCGATGGTCTCGTCGTCCAGGTTCTTGCGCCAGTTGAACGAGGGCGAGCAGTTGTAGGCCAGCAGCTTGCCCGGAAACTGCGCGTGGACGGCCTCGGCAAAGCGGCGGGCGTCTTCCAGGTTGGGAATGCTGGTTTCGCACCAGAGCACGTCGGCGTAGGGGGCGTAGGCCAGGGCGCGGGAAATGGCCTGCTCGATACCGGGCCGGACGTAGTAGAAGCCCTCGGGGGTGCGCTCGCCGGTGCAGAAAGGCTTGTCGTTGTCGTCCACGTCGCTCGTCAGCAGGTTGGCGGCGTCGGCGTCGGTGCGCGCGATGAGTACCGTGGGCACGGCCGACACGTCGGCGGCGAGGCGGGCCGCGTTCAGCGTCCGGATGAACTGCGAGGTGGGCACCAGGACCTTGCCGCCCAGGTGCCCGCATTTCTTCTCGCTAGCGAGCTGGTCCTCGAAGTGCACGCCCGCCGCGCCCGCCTCGATCATGGCCTTCATCAGCTCGAAGGCGTTCAGGGGGCCGCCGAAGCCCGCCTCGGCGTCGGCCACGATGGGCGCGAAGTAGTCCACGTCGTGCCGGCCCTCGCTGTGCTGGATCTGGTCGGCCCGGCGCAGCGTGTTGTTGATGCGCTTGACCACGTCGGGCACGCTGGAGGCGGGGTACAGGCTCTGGTCGGGATACATCTGCCCGGCGTTGTTGGCGTCGCCCGCGACCTGCCAGCCCGAGAGGTAGATGGCCTTGAGCCCCGCCTTGACCTGCTGCATGGCCTGGTTGCCGGTCAGGGCCCCGAGCGCGTTCACGAAGGGTTCCTCGCGCATCAGCCGCCAGAGTTTCTCGGCCCCGCGCTTGGCGAGGGTCTGCTCGACCATCAGGCTGCCGCGCAGCTTGACCACGTCGTCGGCCGAGTAGTTGCGGCGGACGCCCTGCCAGCGGTCTTCGGTCTGCCAGGTCTTGCTCAGGATCTCGGCGGGGGTGCGGGGCTGTGCGGTCATGGTCGGCTCCTGGCCGAAGGGGAGAGACGGGGCTCCCCACGGTGGGGAGCGCCTGGAGAAGAAGCCCTTCGGGTGCTGTGGAGCCAGTGTGCTCCCGCCGGGCCCGCAAAAGAGGTGGTGTACCCAGGGCGCGGGAGAGTACACCACGCGCACAGGTACACCACCTAGGACCGGACGGGGAAGGGCGTCTCAGTCCTCGCCGGCCAGCCAGGCGGCCAGGTCGCGCCCGAACTGCTCGTGGTGGTCGTGGTGGTAGAGCAGGCCATGAAACCCGGCGGCGTGGGCGGCGTCGATGTTTTCCTGGACATCGTCCACGAAGGCCACCTGCGCAGCCGGCACGCCCATCGCCTCCTGAAGGGCGGCGAAGGCTTCGGGCGCGGGCTTCTTGTGCCCGATCTCGTTGCTGAACACCAGCGCGTCAAAGCGGCCGAAGCGGGGGTCGCGGCGCAGGTGGTCGCTCACCACCGGGTAGTTGTTGCTCAGCAGGCCCACGCGTACGCCCTCGGGCAGCGCGGCCAGGGTGGCGTACATGGGGGCGTTGTCGTGGACACTCCCCAGGTACAGTTCCTCGAACTCGTCGTAGGGCAGCGGAATCCCCGCCTCCTCCTGCAACACGGTCCAGAACTGCGGCAGGCTCCAGGCGCCGACCTCCAGCTGCCGCACGTGCCGGAAGTAACTTTCGCGCACGCGTTCGACGGGCACCCCGGCGCGGTCGGCGACGTTCTGGGTGCTGCGGCCGTCGAAGGTGCCGACGGTGAAGACGCCGCCCCAGTCGAAGGCGACGTGACGGGTCCGGACAGGCGATTCGCTCATGGGGCCACTATGCCGCGCGCCGCCGCCGGGCGCGGGCGCGCTGTGCAGGCGAGCCGGGCCGGGGCGGGCCTCTTATACTTCAGCGGATGACGAGGATGAACGCAGGCAGCCCCGAGTACGCGCGGGACATTCAGGCGGTGGCGGCGCGGCTGCTCGCCCACGAGGGACCCGTGGTGGTCCTGTCGCACGAGAACCCCGACGGAGACGCGCTGGGCAGCGTGCTGGGCCTGACGCGGGCGCTGCGGGCGCTGGGCCGCGAAGTCGTGGCCCCGATGGACGTGCCGCGTTACCTGCGCTTCCTGCCGCAGCCGGGCGAGACCGCCGCGCCGCTGGCCGCGTGGCCCGCCGGGGCCCTGGCCGCCGTGCTGGACGTGGACAACAACGACCCCGCGCGGGTGGCGGGCGCCGACCTGGGGACCTTCACGGGCGACGTGCTCAACCTCGACCACCACGGCACCAACCTGCGGCGGGCCACGGCGGGCGTGGTGGACCCGTCCAAACCGGCGACGACCATGCTGGTGGCCGACGTGATCGACGCGCTGGATATTCCCTGGTCCGAGGAGATCGCCACCCCGCTGATGCTGGGCCTCAAGACCGACACGGGCAGCTTCAGCTTCGACAGCGTGAGCGCCGAGACCTTCGAGTACGCCGCCCGCCTGCGTGCCCACGGCGCCCGCCTGGGCTGGCTGGGCGACCAGATGGCCCAGAACTCTCATTCGTACTACCTGCTGCTGCGCGAGGTGCTGGGCACCATGGAATTCACGCACGGCGGCCGGGTGGTCATGGCCCGCGTGGACGACGCCATGCTGGCGCGCGCCGGGGCCACCTGGGAGGATGTCGAGTCCTACGTGGGCCTGCTGCGCAGCGCCGAGGGCACCGTACTTGCCGTCATGGTCAAGGACTTCGGCGACCGCGTGAAACTCTCGCTGCGGTCGCGCGGTCCGGTCAGCGCCCAGAACATCGCCGTGGCCCTGGGCGGCGGCGGCCACGTCCCGGCGGCGGGGGCCTCGCGCTCCGAGCCCTACGCCCAGGTGCGCCGCGACCTCGACGCGGCCATCACGGCCGAACTGGCGCGGGTGGACGCCCAGGCGAACTGACCGTGGTGGTCGGGGAAGGCGCGGGGGCTGGCCGCAACTTCCCCGGCCCGAGAAGAGCGGGACCCCTGAAGGGCAGCGGCAGACCGCTCTGAGCCTCCGGGGGCCCGCCCTCAGCGTTTCCAGCCGCTCGGCTTGCCCGGTTTCGGGGCCGGGGGCCGGGGGGTCTGTACGCCGATCACCGCGTCGATTCCGGCGTTGATCCAGGCGAAGGCGCGGCGGGTGTTGGGCATGGTGTAGGTCTGGTCGGCCCCGTGCTGCATGAAGGCGTACACCACCTGTCGCCCGTCCTTCGTCTGGAAGTAGCCGCTGTAGGTCAGCAGCCGCCAGCCGTTGCCCCCCTTGCCTCCGAAAAAGGCCACGTTGCCGGCGGCCTCGGCCCGCAGCGCGCGGCGCCCGAAGCCCAGCGCCATCACCTCGCGCTGCCAGCGGAGCGCGCGGGGCGAGAGGCCGGGCCGCAGGAATTCGTGCGCCAGGAGGGTGCCCAGCTCATAGGGCGTGCTGAGGTTGTGCGCGAGCAGGTCGTCGGCCGGCCGGTAGCGGTGGTCGAAATACAGGTCGAGCTGGCGCTGGATGTACCCGGCCGGGTAGCGCCGGGCGTCGGCATCGATGAGGCTGGCCAGCCGCAGCCGCTCGGCGCCGGTCGCCCCGGCCCAGCGCGAGGTGCCGCTGAAGGTCGCCGACAGCCCCGACTGCGCCGCCCACCAGTCGCGGGTCGGCAGGATCAGGCGGGTGCGGCACAGGCCCAGCCGGTCGGCCACCGCCTGCACGCGCCCCAGACCCACGCGGCGGTGAAGGATGTCGGTGGCGGTGTTGTCGCTCCACTGGATCATGCGGGTGGACAGGTCGCGCACGTTCATGCCGTCGAAGGGATAGGCCCCCAGACTCTGGCTGCCGCGCGTCACGTCGAAGCGTTCGGTCGGCGAGAGGCGCCCGGCATCGAACTCGCGCAGCAGGGCCCACAGCACCGCCTGTTTGTAGGTGCTCGCCAGCGGAAACACGCTGTCGGGGTTGGTGCCCACCGCCCGGATCACCCCCAGCGTCTCCGGATCAATCTCCGCGACCCACAGCCCCAGCCGTCCGCTCAGGGGCAGCGGGGGGGCGGGCGCTTTGGCGGCGGCGGGTGCGCCCGTCAGGCAGCCCCTGGGACCGCGGAGTTCCGGCAAGGGCGCGCGGCTCAGGGGGGTGCCGGTGGGGCTGGTGCCCGGCGTGGTGGCCGCGACGTTCGGGCTCAGGGCCGCCGGGACGGACACAGGGGAGACGGCGCTGGGCGCGGCTGCCGGACCGGCCGGCGCGGCGACCTTCCCCGGGTCCCGGTGGGCGGCAGGCTGCTGACAGGCGCTCAGGCCCAGGGCCAGCGCGGCGGCCAGCACCTGCCGCGCGGCTCCCGGGCGGCCCGGAAAGGTCGGACGCAAAGACGGACCTAGCGGGGGGGTTCCAGCGCCACGCCGTAGGCTCCGGGGCCGGCGTGCGTGGCGACGACCGCGCCGATCTCGTGCGCGCCTAGGTTCTCGAAGGCCGCGCCGCCGAGGCCGGCCGCCAGCTCCTGCGCCGCCGCCTCGCCGCCCGCCGTATACAGGAAGGCGGCCCGCGCCCCGCCGTGCCGCGCGATGTACCCGGCCGTGTGGGCATGGAGTTCCTGCAGGGCCTTCTTGCTGCCGCGTGCCCGGCCTCCGCTCTCGACACGGCCGCCCTGCACCACCAGCAGCGGCTTGATGTTCAGCAGGCTGCCCAGCAGCGCCGCTCCCCCGCCGATGCGCCCGTTGATGCGCAGGAAGTCGAGCGTGTCGACCGTGAAGCGCAGGTCGGCGTCGGGCGCGACCTTGTCCAGCGCGGCCACGATCTCGGCCATGCTGCGGCCCTCGCGGGCCAGTTCGGCGGCGCGGATGACGCGCAGGCCCAGCCCCATGCTCACGGTCCGGCTGTCGATCACCGTGACCCGGCCGCCGAACTCCTGCGCGGCCAGCTGCGCGCTGCCTACCGTGCCCGACAGCTGGCTGCTGATATGAATGCTCAGGACCTCGTCGGCGCTCTCCAGGGCCTCGCGGTACACGGCCGCGAATTCGGCGGGGCTGGGCTGCGAGGTGCTGGGGGTCTTTTTACCTGCGCGGACGCCCGCGAACAGCTCGGCGGGCCGGATTTCCAGGCCGTCCTTGTGCATCTTGCCGTCGAACAGCACATACAGAGGCACGCTGCGGACGCCGTACTGTCCGCACAGCTGCGGACTCAGGTCACTCGTCGAATCGGTGACGATGGCGATGGTCATATCCCGCATCCTAGAGCATTTGGCAAAAGAGACGCGGCCGACAAAGAAGGGGGCGCGCGGCCTACATTGGCCGCGCGCCCCGTCAGGACCGGCTCAGTCTTTCTTCTTGGGCTGCCACTTCTTGCGGCTGCCCGCGCCGGGTTCGCTGGTCGCCCGCGCGCCTTCCTCCAACAGGTTTTCCCCGACCTGCTCGAGGTGGACATGCTCGGTGATGGGGGCCAGGGAGGCCTCGGGGGCGACGGGGACCTCCGGGCTGGCCTGGCCCGGCGCGGTGTCGGCGGCACCGGGGTCGGCCACCGGCGCGGGGGTGGTCGGCTCAGCCGTGGTCCGGGTGTCGGCCGGGGCCGCTGCCCTGGGGGACCACTTCTTGCGTTCGGTGGTCGGCACGGGCGCGGTCGGCGTGGTGTCCTCGGGACTGGTTCCGGCGGGAGCCGTCGCCTCGGCCTTGGCTCTGGGGGTCCAGGCCTTGCGCGCCGGGGCCGGGGCCGGGTCTCCAGGCGCAGCGTTCCCGGGGACCGGCGCTTCCGCTTCGGATGCAGGCACGGGCGCGGCGCTCACGTCGTCGGCCTTCGCCCTGGGGGTCCAGGCCTTGCGGGCCGGAGCGGTGTCTGTCGGGGCAGCGGCGGGCGCAGTCTGGGCCACGTCGTCGCTGGCCTGGGCCGCTTTCGGCTTCCATGCCTTGCGGCCGGAGTCGCCCGCCGTTGCGGGTGCGGGCGCAGTGGGAAGGTCCTGTGCCGGGGCCGTGCCTGCCACGTCGTCGCCGGCCGCTTTGGGGTTCCACGCTTTGCGGGCGGGGACTAGCCCGGTTGGCGCGACGTCGGCCGGGGCTGCTGGGGCCGTGCCTGCCACGTCGTCGCGTTTGGGCTTCCAGCTCTTGCGGGGGGCGGCGGCCTCGGGGTGCGCGGCCTGGGCCTCGGGCTGCACGCCGCTCTCGGCGCTCGCCTGCACCGGGCTGCCCGGCTGGGGCCCCTGCACATCCGCGCCCGTCTCGCCCACGGCCAGCCCCGGTCCCCCGGCGGCAGGCAGGTCGCCCGTGCGGTGCATGGGAAGGCGGGCATTGGGGGCACTGACCACCTCGGGCTGCTCGGTAGGGGCCGCGTCGGCGTCGGGGCCGGTCGGGGCCACGGCCACGCCCGTCGCCTTCTGCATGCTTTCCAGCATCAGCTCGGCCACGTCCTTCACCACGATGTCGTCGCGCTTCTGCTTCTCGGGCGTGCTGTTCAGCATCGCCTTGCAGAAGGGGCAGCCCACCGCCACCACCTTGCCGCTGCGCTCGAATTCGGCGCTCGCCTCGGCGGCGGTGTCCAGCCGGGCCTGCAACTCGCGGAAACGGTTGTCGCTCACGCGCTCGCGGCCTTCTTCCTCTTCCTTCCAGAACTGCGCGCCGCCCGCCCCGCAGCAAAAGGAGTTGTCGCGCTCGCGCTCCAGGCTCAGGACCTCGCCCGCCATCTTGGAGATCAGCTCGCGCGGCGCGTCGTACACGCCGTTGTGGCGGCCCAGGTAGCAGGGGTCGTGGTAGGTGACGTGGTCGCCCAGTTCCGCCAGGGGCAGTTTTCCGGCGGCCACCAGCGTCTCCAGGTACTCGGTGTGGTGGACCGTGCGGTAGTCGCCGCCGAGCTGCTTGTACTCGTGCCCGATGGCGTTCATGCAGTGCGGGCAGGTCGCCACGATGAGCTTGGGGCGCACCGTGTTCAGCGTCTCGACGTTCTCGGCCGCCAGCGTCTGGTACAGGAACTCGTTGCCCGCGCGCCGGGCACTGTCGCCCGTACAGGCCTCCTTCTTGCCCAGCACGGCGTAGTTCACGCCCGCCTTGTCGAGCAGCTGCACGAAGGAGCGGGCCACCTTCTGCGCGCCGGGGTCGTAGGCCGCCGCGCAGCCCACCCAGTAGATGACGTCGGGTTCGGGGTTCTCGTCGATGGTCGGAACCTTGAGGCCCTCGGCCCATTCCAGGCGCTTGTCGCGGCTGATCCCCCAGGGGTTCGAGGTGCGCTCCATGCCCCGGAAGGCCGTCTGGAGCTGCGCCGGGAACTCGCCCGCCACCATGACCTGATGCCGGCGGATGTCGATGATGTCGAGCATCTGCTCGTCCTGCACCGGGCACACCTGCATGCACGCGCCGCAGGTCGTGCAGGCCCACACCGATTCCTCGTTGATGGCGAATTCCAGCAGGGGGTGGGCCGTGCTCGCGCCGCCCTCGTAGGCCGCAGGCCGCAGCGTGAAGGGGCTGGGGTGAGCCGCGATCACGTTGAGTTCCATGCGCTTGTTGATCTCCAGCGCGGCGGGCGAGAGCGCCTTGCCGGTCGCGTTCGCCGGGCACACGTCCTGGCAGCGGTTGCACTGGATACACGAGTAGGCGTCGAGCAGCCGGGGCCACTCCAGGTCTTCGAGTTTTTCGGCGCCCAGCTTGGGTTCCTCGGCCTCCATCGCCTCTTCCAGACCCTTCATGGGCGGCAGGACGCCGCTGCCCACCGGGCGCTTGAGGGCGTAGTTCAATGGGGCCATGAAGATGTGGATGTGCTTGGTGTACGGAAAGTACGACAGGAACGCCAGCACGCTGCCCAGCGCCCCCCAGAACCCGAAGATGCGCCAACCCTCGACCGCGCGGTCGCTCAGGCCGCCGAACAGCGCCGACCCCAGCGCCGAGGAGAGGGGCTGGAAGGCGTCGTAATGTCCGAATTCGCGGTTCTCGGCGACCATCTTGGCGGCGTTGCCCAGGATGCGGCTGCCCACGTGGAAGGTGATGAAGGAGCTGACGATCAGGCCGTCGCGGGCGATGTAGTTCTGCTTGATGAGGGGGTGGATCAGCGTCTTTTCGGTGAAGCGGAAGTCGCGCTTGCTCGGCGTGCCGAAGCGCCGGATGACCAGCCCGATCACGCCGACCAGCACCAGGAAGCTCAGCACGTCGGCCAGGACGTTGTACACGGCCCCCAGCGGGTTACTGCTCAGGATCGAGAAGTGGAAGTAGCCCTCCAGGCCGTCCACCACGTTCACCAGCAGGTAGTACACGAAGCCGTAGAAGATGAAGGCGTGCAGCACGCTGATCCAGGGCCGGCGCCGGAAGGTGCGCTCCTGCGTCAGGCTGACGCGTAGCGCGTAACCGATCCTTTCGGGCAGGCGGTCGAAGCGGGCTTCGGTATTCGGCGCCCCCCGGCCTACGCGCAGGTACAGCCGCCAGAAGCCCCAGGCCCCGAAGCCCCCGGCGACCAGGGCGAACAGAAAGAAGACGATCTTGTGAATGGTGGGCAGCACGGCAGAAACCTCCAGGGGCGGGCAGACCCCATCAATATTGGACTCGGTTCAAAGACTGGGGGCAAGTATAGCGGGAGACGCCGCCAGCATAGGGGATGGGGAGGGCTGTGGCCCCGGCGCCGAGCGCGGCGCGCTACCGTGGGGGCGTGCCACTGGGATGTCTCGCCTCGCTGTTCGGAATCCGGGAAAAAGCCGCCGCCTCGCGGGGCGGGGGAGTGCCGGGCCGGCCAAGCGCGCGCCCGGCGCCGCCCGAGTCCCTGCCCCTCAAGGTCCGGCGCTACTTTTTCACGCGCGACGAGGCCGCGTTTTTCGAGGCGCTGGAGGCCGCGACCGCCGACCTGCCCTACCGCGTGCTGACCAAGGTGCGCCTGGGCGACCTGTTCGACATCACCGACAAGGTGAATTCGGGGGCCACGCGCGGCCGCCTCAAGGACAAGCACGTGGATTTCCTGCTGGTCCATACGCGCGACCATTACCGTCCCGTGCTGGCCATCGAACTCGACGGGGTGTCGCACACGGCCGAGCAGCAGCAGTACCGCGACGCGGTCAAGGACACGGCCTTCCGCTGCGGCGGGCTGCGGCTGCTGCGCGTGCCCTCGCGCACGTACACGGTGGCCCAGGTACGCGACATGCTGCACCGAGAGGGCCTGGACGGCGGCTGAGCGCCGGGCCGCCGGTCGCCACCTTTTCTTTCCGGTCCGCCCGCTAGACTCGGGCCCATGACCCGCCCCGGCACCCCCAACACTGGCGGCGACCAGCGCACCCAGACGCTGGAGCGCACGCGGACCGAGCCGCCCCGGCTGTGGCGCGTGCTGCTCCTGAACGACGACTACACCCCGATGGAGTTCGTGGTCGCGGTCCTGTCGCGCTATTTCCGCAAGTCCGAACAGGACGCCCGACTCATCATGCTGGCTGTCCACCACAAGGGTCAGGGCGTGGCGGGCGTCTACACCCGCGACGTGGCCGAGACCAAGGTCGCGCAGGTCAGCGCGCAGGCGCGGCGCGAGGGCTACCCCCTGCGCGTCGTCGCCGAACCGGAGGCCCACGAATGATCGGCGAGCACCTTCAGGTCACCATCGGGCGCGCGGCCGACTATGCCCGCGTCGCCGGGCACGAGTACGTGACCCTCGAACATCTCCTGCTGGCGCTGACCCACGATCCCGAGGCCCTGGAAACGCTGCTGGCCCTGGGCGTGGATGTCGAGGCGCTGCGCGAGACCCTGAACGCCGAATTGCAGGAGGCCTCCGCGAGCGGCGAGGCGCTGCCCGAGGACGACGATCCCGATTTCACCCTGGGGGTCCACCGCGTCGTCGAGGGCGCGGTGCTGCAACTGCATGCCAGCGGCAAGGGCAGTGAGGAGGCCGACGGCGCGCGCGTGCTGGCCGAACTGCTGGAAGAGGAGGACTCGCCCGCCCGCGCGGCCCTGGAGGCCCAGGGCGTGACCCGCCTGGACGTACTGAGCTACCTCTCGCACGGCGTCGCCAAGGTGGGGGGGCGCAGCCGCGAGCGCCGCGTGGCCGGTGTGGACGGCGCGGCCGCCGAGGCCGAGGCCCCGGCCGAGACCGACCCGCTGGAGGCCTACGCCACCGACCTGACGGCCGCAGCGCGGGCCGGCGAGTTCGATCCCGTGATCGGCCGCGACGCCGAGCTGGAGCGCACCGTACACATCCTGGCGCGCCGGGGCAAGAACAATCCCGTGCTGGTGGGCGAGCCCGGCGTGGGCAAGACGGCGCTGGCCGAGGGACTGGCGCAGCGGGTGGTGGGCGGTCAGGCCCCCGGCTTCCTGAAGGACGCCTCGGTGTACGCGCTGAACCTGGGCGCGCTGCTCGCGGGCACGCGCTACCGGGGCGACTTCGAGGCGCGGCTGGGGGCGGTGGTCGCGGCGCTGGACGGCCGGAACGCGGTGCTGTTCATCGACGAGCTGCATACCATCGTGGGGGCGGGGGCGACCGAGGGCGGCAGTGTGGACGCCGCCAACCTCCTCAAGCCGGCCCTGGCGCGCGGGCGGCTGCGGGTGCTGGGCGCGACCACGCCCGCCGAACTGCGGCACCTGGAAAAGGACCGTGCCCTGTGGCGGCGCTTCCAGACCGTCGAGGTGCCCGAACCCTCCGAGGAGGACGCGCTGGCCATCCTGCGCGGCCTCGCGCCCCACTACGCCGCGCATCACGGCGTGACCTACGCCGACGACGCCCTGGACGCCGCCGTACGGCTCTCGGCCCGGCACCTGCGCGACCGTTTCCTGCCCGACAAGGCCATCGACGTGCTCGACGAGGCGGGGGCGGCGCGGCGCAGCGCCGGAAAGGGCGGCGAGATCGGGGTGCCGGACATCGAGGCGACGGTGGCGCGCATGGCCCGCGTGCCGCTGGGCGCCGTGAAGGCCGAGGAGGTGCGCAGCCTCGCCACCCTGGAGGCCGATCTGGGGGCGCGTGTCTTCGGGCAGGAGAAGGCCGTGGGGGCGGTCGCGGCGGCGGTCAAGCTCGCACGCGCGGGCCTGCGCGATCCGCAAAAGCCCCAGGGCATGTTCCTGTTCGCCGGGCCGACCGGCGTGGGCAAGACCGAGCTGGCCCGCGCGCTGGCCGAGCGCCTGGGGATCCACCTCGCCCGCTTCGATATGTCCGAATACCAGGAGCCGCACACGGTCGCGCGCCTGATCGGGGCGCCCCCCGGCTACGTGGGCTTCGACCAGGGTGGGCTGCTCACCGACGCGGTCGCCAAGCACCCCCACGCCGTGCTGCTGCTCGACGAGATCGAGAAGGCGCACCCGGACGTGTACAACGTCTTCCTGCAACTCATGGACCACGGCACCCTGACCGACCACGCGGGCAAGAAGGTGGACGGGCGCGGCCTCCTCCTGATCTTCACCACGAATGCGGGCGCGGCCGACGCCAGCCGTCCGGCGCTGGGGTTTTCGCGGGTGGGCCGTGCGGGCGAGGAGAGCGCGGCAGTGACCCGCACCTTCACGCCCGAGTTCCGCAACCGCCTTGACGCCGTGATCCACTTCGCGCCGCTGTCGCCCGAGGTCATGACGGGCGTGGTGGACAAGTTCCTGCGCGCCCTGGAGGCGCAGCTCGCCGAACGCCGCGTGGCCCTGACCGTGACCCCGGCCGCCCGCGCGCGGCTGGCGCAGCTCGGGTACGACCCGGCGCTGGGCGCGCGCCCGCTGGCCCGCGTGATTGAGGAACGGCTGGGCCGCCCACTGGCCGACGAACTGCTGTTCGGGCGGCTGACCGGCGGCGGGACCGTCATGGTGGACACGGACGATGAGGGCGGTTTCCGCTTCTCGCCCTGACCAGGGCGGGGTCTGAAGCATTTCTTGACCCCGCCTTGAATTCCATATGTTTGTTAACTTCCTTGTGAAGGGACGTTGCTTCCGGCCTCACTCTGCGCGCGGGGTCCGGTCGCCATCATGACCTCATGAAAAGCGTCCTGACGATTCTGCTGACCGCCGGCCTGCTCGCTTCCTGCGCGCCCAAGACCGAGACCACCACCACGACCACCGACACGACGACCACCGCCACCGTGCCGGATACCACGGCCACGACCGACGGCACCACGACCACCACGGACGGGACCACCGCCACCACCACGGACGGCACCGCCGCCGACAGCACCCTGGCGAACAACGACTCGGCCAACGCCAGCGAGGAACTGGACATGGCGGCTGGCGACGGCCTCGAAGGCTCGGTCATGAGCTTCGACGGCACGGCGCGCACCTTCATGCTCAACGAGGACGACAAGAACTACACCGTCAACGTGGACGCCTCGACCACCTACGAGGGCACCGCGACGACTGCTGACGACTTCTTCGGCACCAACCGCGACAACGCGTCGGTGGCGGTCGAAGGCGCCATCTCGGGCGACACCATCACCGCGACCAAGATCACCACGAACTGAGCAGGTGTGCTCGGTGGCCCGGCCTTCATGGTCGGGCCACCGTTCATGAGACGGCAGGGGGGCAGGTGTGATCGCCTGGCCCCCCTGCTTCATTTCTGGATTCACTCCTGGCCCGGCACCTCGGGCGGAATGCCCCGGAAGACGTCCTGGCCTTCCACCTTCTTCAGCTGCACGACCTGACCGCTGCGGGCGCTCTGGTAGATGGCGTCCATGATGATGTGGTCCTGTACGCCTTCCTCGCCGGGTGTCCAGGGCGTCTGGCCGCTGCGGACCCGCTGCGCGAAGTGGTCGAACTCGCGCGCGAACTGGTCATGGCTTCCGAAACTGGGTTCGAAGCGGCCCGCCTCGTCCTCGATGGTCAGTTTCACGCCCTGATACGGAAAGGCTGGGTCCATCAGCAATGAGCCTTCCTCGCCCAGCACGCGCAGGGTCGAAGTCTTCAGGGCTCCGTAGCTCGTCAGGCAGTTGGCGATCACGCCGCCCCCGAAACCGAGCATGAAGCTCACCGACTCCTCGACCTCCGTGAAGCGCGGGTCGTCCTGGGGCCGGTGCTGCGCCGCGAAGACCCACTCGGGTTCCTGGCCCAGCACGAAGCGGACCGTGTTCAGGCTGTAGATGCCCACGTCCGGCAGTGGCCCGCCACCCGCGAGGCCCAGGCGCAGCCGCCAGACCTCGGGATCGTCCTCTACCTGCACGTGGATGGAGTCGAGCAGTTTGACCTTGCCCAGGCGGCCTTCCTGCACGGCCTGCCGGGCGGCCCAGTGCTCGGGGGTGTACTGGCAGCGGTAGGCGGTCATGAGCTGCACTCCGGCCTGCGCGCAACCGTCCACGATGGCCTGGGCGTCGGCGACGTTCACGCCCAGCGGTTTCTCGCACAGGACGTGCTTGCCCGCTTCGGCGGCGCGCAGGGCGTACTCGCGGTGCATGGAGTTGGGCAGCACGATGTAGACGGCTTCCACGTCGCTGCGTTCGCGCAGGCGGCCGAACTCCTCGTAGGTGTACACGTCGTCCGGGGTCAGCCCCAGGGCCAGCGCGAAGGCCTCGCCCTTGTCGGGTTCGCTGGTGACCAGGGCGGCGACGTAGGCGTGTTCGCTCGTGCGCGCCGCCGGAAGAAGCTCCTCGACGCTGAGCTTCCCGAGGCCGACCACGGCGAAGCCGACCCGGCGGTTCTGGGCTTCCGGATGCTCAATCTGCGGTTTCAGGGGCATGGGTCACCGTAGCGGCCCCACGCGCGGCCCGGATGCCCCGGCGCTTGAGGCGTTCTTTACGGGTGGGGCCGTGCGGGCTGGGCCGTGCGGGGCGGGCGTGGCATAGTCCGGGCATGTCACGCCCGCCCCAGGTCCCGGTGCCCCAGGTCCGCTCCGCCGTTCCCGGAGACGCCGCCTTCGCCGCGCCCCTGATCCAGGAAACCATCGGGGCCATCGGGCACGCCCTGACCGGCGAGGTGGACGATGCCGGAGCCGCGCGGGTCATCGAGGAAGCCTTCGCCCGGCCGGGTCACCGCCTGAGCTTCGAATTCACGTTGCTGCTCGAAGAGGACGGCGTCCCCCTCGGGCTCGCGGTGCTGTATCCCGGCGAGCGGGCAGAGCTGCTGGACCGGCCCTTCCACGACCGCCTGCGGGCCCTGGGCCGGCCGGACCACATCGTCGCCGAGGCCCGGCCGGGCGAACTGTATCTCGACACGCTGGCGGTGGCGGGGGCGGCCCGGGGGCGGGGGCTGGGGGCCACGCTGCTCGCGGCCTGCGCGGCGCGCGCCCAGGCGGCCGGGCTGCCACTGGCCCTGCTGGTCGAGGACGGCAACCCGGCCGGGCGGCTCTACCGCCGCCTCGGGTTTGCGGGTGAGGAGGAGGTCACGGTCGCCGGGCATCGCTATCTGCGTCTGGCCTGGGCCGCCGCGCCGGCCGCCGGCCGGTGAGGCCGCCGGGGACGGTCCCGGCCCGACCCCTCCCGGCCCCCCATTGTCGCCCCCGCACTTCTGGCATACTCCGCGCCGTGACCGACCTCTGTGCCCCGGACGTGACGCTGCGTGACCGCCGACCGGAAGACGTGCCGGCCCTGGCGCGCTGGCTGACCGACCCCGCCGCCGAGTGGCGGGCCTGGGACGCGCCCTACACGCCCGCCGCCCAGACGACCGAAACCATGCGCGCCTACGTCAAGTACCTGCGCCAGACCTCGCCCGACCCCGACGAGCGTCTGGTCGTGGTGGGCGAGCAGGTGGTCGGCATGGTGAACCGCTCGGAGGAGGAACCGGCCGGCGGCGGCTGGTGGGACCTGGGAATCCTGCTGCTGGACCCGGCGTACTGGGGCGGCGGCGTGGGGACGCGCGCGCTGGCCCTGTGGGTGCAGGACACCCTGGACTGGACGGACGCCCATACCCTGACCGTGACCACCTGGGGCGGCAACGAACGCATGATCCGCCTCGCGCGCCGGCTGGGTTTCACCGAGTGCATGCGGGTGCGCGAGGCGCGGGTGGTCGCCGGGGTACGGCACGACAGCGTGCGCCTCGACCTGCTGCGCCGCGAGTGGGCCGGCGGCCGGGCGTGAGCCTCGCGGCCAGCTTTCCGGCGCGCACTGGGCTCGACCCGCGCGTGGTCGCCGGGACGTGGTACGTGACCCGCACCAGCCTGCCGCTGTGGCGCCGCCTGGACAATCCTAGCGTGACCTACGCGCCGCTGCCCGGCGGTCAGGTCGTGGACACGGTGCGCGCGGCGGCGGGGGGGCGCCCCCGTCTCATCGTGGGACTCGACCGGCCGCTGGGCGACGGGCGCTTCGAGTGGCGTGGCCTGTCCTTCCCGACCCGGTTCACGCCCAGCCGCTGGGAGGTGCTGGCGCATGACCCGCAGGCGCAGACCTGGGCCGTGACGGTGTTCGCGCGCACGCCGTTCACGCCCGCCGGGCTGGACGTGTATACCCGCGCGCCCCGGCTGCTTCCCGACCTCGAAACGTCTCTCCTGCGCCTGCTGGAGACCCTGCCGCAGGCGCAGCCTTTCGTGCCCCGGCTGTTCGCCCCCCGCCATGACTGACGACCGGCCCCGGCGCGGCGCGCCCCTCAACCCCCCCGGTTTCCTGGCGACGCAGGACCTCAAGGAGCGCGGCTGGACGCCCACGCTGATCCGCAAGTTCCTGGGCGAGCACGACCAGACCCGTCCCAACGGCCTGAAGATGGGCCGGCGCAAACTGCCCCCCGTCAAGCTCTACCGCGAAGAGCGCGTCAACGAGGTCGAGCGCGAGGACGCGTTCCTGGCCGCCCAGGCGCGCGCCGCCGACGCCCGTGAGCGCGCCGAGGGGAGGCGTGCCGAGAAGCAGGCCCGCCGCGCCGCCGAACTGCGGGACGCGGCCGAGAGCTACGTGCCGGTCATCCATCCCGAGCCCCTGCGCAAGGGCTCGGTGCGCAAGGCCCGTGATCCGTACCTGCCTGCGCTGGAAGCGGTGCAGGAGCGTCTGGTCGTGGGGCTGGGCAAGGTGACCGAAGCCGAGGCCGGGGTGCTGGCCGGGCTGCTGCGCGAGCGGCTGGACCTGGCCCTGTCGCTCGTCTACCCCTGGTATCCGTCACCGCACAAAGAAAGTCCCACCCGCGCGGCGACCGGGGCGAAGCCCAGCGACTGGCGCGAGTGGGACTGGGACTGAGGGGCCCCCCGACCCCCCAGGGGCTTACATCAGCTTGCCACCCGTGATGGGGAACAGGCCGCCCGTGATGTAGCTCGACTCCTGCGAGGCCAGCAGAACGTACAGGGAGGCGACCTCGGCGGGCTGGCCGGGGCGCCCGAGCGGCACCTGCTCGCCGAACTTCTTGAGGTTCTCCTGGCTCTGGCCGCCGCTGGGTTGCAGCGCCGTCCAGAAGGGGCCGGGCGCGACCGCGTTGGCGCGGATGCCCTTCTCGGCGAGCTGGCCCGAGAGCGCCTCGGTGTACGCGGCGATGGCGGCCTTGGTGGTCGCGTAGTCCAGCAGCGTCTCGGAGGGCTGCGTGGCGTTGATGGACGTGGTCGTGATGATCGTCGAGCCGGGCTTGAGGTGCGGAATCGCCGCCTTGGTCAGCCAGAACAGCGCGTAGACGTTCGTCTTGAAGGTCTCGTCGAACTGCTGGGTCGTGATGTCGGCGATGCTCTCCTGGAACACCTGCTTGGCGGCGTTGCTCACCAGAATGTCCAGCCCGCCGAAGGCCTCGACCGTCTTCTCGATCAGGCCGGTGCAGAAGGCCTCGTCCTTGAGGTCGCCGGGAAGCGCGAGCGCCTTGACCCCCGCCGCCTCGATGAGCTTGATGACCTCCTGCGCGTCCTCCTCCTCGCTGGGGAGGTAACCGATGGCCACGTCGGCGCCCTCGCGGGCGTAAGCGATGGCGACCGCGCGCCCGATGCCCGAGTCGCCCCCGGTAATCAGCGCCTTGCGGCCCTTGAGCCGGCCGAAGCCCTGGTAGCTCTTTTCGCCGTGGTCGGGCTCGGGAACCATCTTGGCGTCGAGACCCGGCGCGGGCTGCGGCTGCTCGGGAAAGGGCGGCCGGGGGTACTGGGTCAGCGGGTCGCGCATCTCGTACTGGTTGTTGACCGGCCGGCTCTGGGATTCGTCGCTCATGGGGCCGAGCCTAGGGCAGCCGCCCGGAACGCAGATGGCGTCCCGGTCAAGGCCGCCTTTATGGCCCATGCGGCCAGTCTTTAGGGAAGCCGGGAGCTGACCGGGATTCGGATGAACGGTGGCCGGGACAACCGGGGAGAAAACCTCATCTTCCGGGGGAGCCGGTTCTGCCGGGCCTCAGACGAACTGGCCGTTCTCCTGCCACAGTTCCCCATCGAGCAGGATCCGGCCGCCACCGCGCAGGTCGGCGATCAGGTCCCAGTGGACGGCGCTGTGGTTGGTGCCGCCCGTCTCGGGGTAGCTGCGCCCGACCGCGAGGTGGACCGTGCCGCCGATCTTCTCATCGAAGAGGATGTTGCCGGTGGGCCGCTGAATCCCGAAGTTGGTGCCGATGCCCAGCTCGCCCAGGAAACGCGCGCCGGGGTCGGTCGCCAGCGCGGCGTGCAGGGTGTCCTCGCCCTCGTCGGCGCGCGCCGAGACGACCTGCCCGGCCCGGAACTCCAGCCGCGCCCCGCGCACGAGCACGCCGCCGTAGGACGCCGGGATGTCGAAGGTGACGTGGCCCTCGGCGCTGTCCTCGCGCGGCCCGGTAAAGACCTCGCCGCTGGGCATGTTGCGCTTGCCGTCGCTGTTGGCCCAGGTGCGCCCGCCCACGCGCAGGGTCAGGTCGGTGCCGGCCGCCTCGATCTTCACGGTGTCGGCGCGGGTCAGGCGCTCGATCAGCCGGGCCTGCGTGGCGCGCACCTCGCCCCAGGCGGCCACCGGGTCGGCGCGGTCGAGGAACATCGCGCGCATCACGAAGTCCCCGAACTCGGCCTCGCCCATGCCCGCCTGCTCGGCGGCGTGCGGGGTGGGGTACAGCGTCAGGCTCCACTTCTTGCCTGCGCGGGCGGCGGCCAGGGCGGCGCGCGCGGCGGTCAGGCGGGCACGGCGTTCGGCGGCGCCGGGGGCGTCTGCGCCGCCCTGGGCCTCGGGGGTCAGAATGCGCAGGGTGCCGTCCATCGCGCGCATGTCCTCGGTATCGGCGGGGTGCGTGGTGTCCAGCACCTCGTCCCCGGCCAGGGCGGCCAGGTCCTCGTCCTGGCCGGGGTAGCTCAGGCGCACCACGGGCCGCGCGCCCGCCCGCAGCATGGCGCGGTGCGTCTCGGCCACCAGCGGCAGCGCGGCGCTGCTGCCTCCGATCAATAGGCGCTCGCCCGGCGCGGCGTACAGGCAGTAGTGCGTGAGCAGTTCGGCGTGTTTCGCCGGGTCGTAGGCCAGGAAGTCGGGCATGTGCGGCAGGCTAGAGCATCCGCTCCGCAGCCTGTCCAGGCAGGCCAGACCCCCACGCGGGCGCGGACTGCGGGTGCCGGGCGGTATCCTCGCCGGATATGACGGCCCCGGCTTCCTCCTCCGCGCCCCTCGACCCCCAGGGCACCGCCACGCTGACCATCTCCTGCCCCGACCGCAAGGGCATCGTGGCGGCCGTCTCGCAGTTCCTGCACAACCACGGCGCGAACATCCTGCACAGCGACCAGCACAGCACCGATCCCTCGGGCGGCAGCTTCTTCATGCGCATGGAGTTCCATCTCGGCGGCCTGGACCTCGCCCGCGAGCCCTTCGAGCGCGCCTTCGCGGCGGTCGTGGCCGAGCCCTTCGGGATGGACTGGCGCCTGAGCTACGCCAGCGAGCCCAAGCGCATGGCGATTCTGGTCAGCCGCTACGACCACTGCTTTCTGGACCTGCTGTGGCGCAAGCGCCGGGGCGAACTGAACGTCGAGATTCCCCTCATCCTGAGCAACCACGAGGACCTGCGCCGCGACGCCGAGATGTTCGGCATTCCCTTCCACGTCATCGAGGTGACCAAGGGCAACAAGGCCGAGGCCGAGGCCGAGCAGGTCCGGCTGCTGCGCGAGGCGGGGGCCGAATTCGCCGTGCTGGCGCGCTACATGCAGATCCTCTCGGGCGACTTCCTGCGCGACTTCGGGCGGCCGGTCATCAACATCCACCACTCGTTCCTGCCGGCCTTCGTGGGGGCCAATCCCTACCGCGCGGCCTTCAACCGGGGGGTCAAGCTCATCGGCGCGACGAGCCATTACGTCACCGAGGAACTCGACGCCGGGCCGATCATCGCGCAGGACGTGACGCCCGTGACCCACCGCGAGACGCCCGAGACGCTCGTGCGCCTGGGCCGCGATGTCGAGCGGCAGGTGCTCGCCCGCGCGGTCAAGGCCCATGTCGAGGACCGTGTGCTGGTGTACGGCAACAAGACCGTCGTGTTCTGAGGAAGGGCGGCCGCTCGGTAAAGGGCAAATGAAGGCTCTCCCGTAAGGCCGCTCACATCTTCCACAGGAAAGATGAGGGGGCCAAGGCAGGGGCGCCCCGGAACAACGTGCTGCGGCAAAGGAACCTGCCATGTCAACGCTGTATCCGTCTGGTCCCGGCTGGGCCATGACCCGGCCGGGGGCCGCCCTCGCCGCCTTCCTGCGGACCCTGCCCGCCCCGCCCCGGCTCCTGGGCCTGGGCGAGCCGACGCACGGCGTTTCGGCCTTTCCAGGCTGGCGCAACCGTATGTTGCAGGTGCTGGTCGAGGAACACGGCTTCCGGTCCATCGCCATAGAGAGTGACGCCGTCGCTGCGCTGCGGGTGAATACCTATGTCACAGCGGGCGAAGGGACGCTGGACGAGATCATGGCGTCGGGCTTCAGCCACGGCTTCGGGACTCTGCCCGCCAACCGCGCGCTCGTCGAGTGGCTGCGGGCCTTCAACGCGGGCCGTGATCCTGCCGACCGGGTGCGCTTCTACGGCTTCGACCCGCCGCTGGAAAACATGTGGGCGGCCAGCCCGCGCGCCAGCCTGCTCGCCCTGCACGCCTTCCTGAGTACGCACGGGCAGGCCGGGCCGGCGGAGGCGGCGACCATTGAGCGCCTGTGCGGTGAGGATGCCCGCTGGACCGACGAGGCGGCGGCGCTGAACCCGGCCGCGTCGCTGGGCCGCACCCCGCAGGCGCGCGAGCTGCGGGTGCTGGCCGACGACCTCGCCACCCTGCTCCGGCGGCAGGCCCCGGAACTGGCTGCCCGGCCCGGCTTCTGGGAAGCGGAGTTGCACGCCCGCACGGCGACCGGCCTGCTGCGTTACCACGCGGTCATGGCCGACCCCGTCCCGACGCCCATACGTGTGGAGGGCATGCTGGCCCTGCGGGATCTCCTCATGGCCGACCACCTGACGGCGGTGGCCGACCGCGAGCGCCCGCGCGGCCCCACCCTGGTCTTCGCGCACAACTCGCACCTGCAACGCCCCCGCAGCGAGATGCGGATGCTGGGCGAGACGCTGGGCTGGTGGGGTGCGGGCGCACACCTGGGCCTGCGCCTGGGCACGGCATACGCCTTCATTGCCTTGCATTGGCGCTCGTCGCCGCCGGAGGTCGCCTCGGAGTGGCCGCCCGCCACGCTGTATGCCGCCCGCGACCTGGAGGGGCTGGGCCTCCCCGAGTCCGCCGGGACACCGCAGTCCGCCCATTTTCCCCTGAAGGCGGAACAGGTGCCCTGGCTGGACGGCCTGCTCCTGCTGGAGCGCGAGTGAGCGCAGGGCGACACCTTCCCGGTCTGTCGCCGGAGCGACGGAGCCCGCCCGACACTGCGCCCACTGGCCTACGCTGGTCTCATGGAGATCATCCTCGACCACTGCGTGATTCATGTGACCGACTGGGCGCGGTCGAACGCCTTCTACCGGGACGTGCTGGGGGCCGAGGTCGTACCTCAGGGCAAGGGCTACGCCTATCGCCTGGGGGACCAGCAGCTCAACGTGCATGGGCCGGGCCTGAATCCCTCGCCCCTGGCGCGCGTTCCGGTGGCCCCCGGCGGCTCGGACCTGTGTTTCGTGTGGCCGGGCCGCCCCGAGGAGGCCGCCGCCCACCTGAAGGCCCACGGCGTCGCCGTCGAGCTGGGGCCGGTCGAGCGCCGGGGCGCACGTGGCCCAGGCCACAGCGTCTACTTCCGCGACCCCGACGGCTCGCTGCTGGAGTTCATCAGTTACGGCTGAAGCGCGTCCGGCCCTAGAACCCCAGCACCCGCAGCAGCGGCGGCAGCAGCACCGCCAGGGCGACCATGACTGCCCCCCCGCTGGCGACCAGCACGGCCCCGGCGGCGGCGTCCTTCGCCACCTTCGCCAGCGGATGCAGCTCGGGGCTGGCGAGGTCCACCACGGCTTCCAGGGCGGTGTTCACGAGTTCCAGACCCAGCACGAGCGCGCAGGCCAGCGCGACCGGGGCCAGGGGCGCGCGCAGGGCCAGGGCCACGGCGCAGGCGAGCGTCCCCGCCCACACCTCGATCCGGAAGTTGGGCTGCGTGCGGTAGGCGTGGGCGATGCCGGCCCGGGCGAAACCCGCCGAGCGCCACCACCGCCGCAGGCTCAGCGCCGAGCCGCCCTCCAGCCGCATGTCAGGTCCCGGTGGGCAGGGCGGCTCGGGCGGCGGCCCAGGCGGCGTGGAAGACCTCCCACTCCTCGCCGGTCGCGCCCTCCTCGAAGCCCAGGCCCTCGGCGTGCGGGTGGTCGTGCCCGACCAGGTGCGCGAGGCCGTGGCTGGCGAGCAGCGCGACCTCGTGTGTCAGGCTGTGGCCGCGTGCCTGCGCCTGCCGCGCCGCCGTGTCCAGGCTGACGATGATGTCGCCCAGGTGCGGCGGCACGAAGGGGTCGCCCGGCTCCCAGGTCGGGAAGCTGAGCACGTCGGTCGCGGCGTCTTCGCCCCAGTGCTCCTTTTTCAGCGCGCGGATGGTGCGGTCGCCCACCAGCACCACCGTCACCTCGCGCTCCTGTACCCCGAAATGCACCATTGCCGCCTCCAGGCTGGCGCGCAGGGCGGGGCGCAGGCCGGGGGGCGGCGTCTTGCGGGCGATAAGGTCGATCACGAGGGAGAGGATAAGGGCTGGGGGCCGGGCATGGAGAGACCTCTCCATGCCCGGCCCCCGGGTCAGCCTGAGTCGGGCGGGCTTCAGTCGCCGGTGACGGCCACCCTGTCACTGTTCACGCGGTCGCCCTCGACCTCGGGGATCTTGGCGAACTCGCCCCGGCGGGCGGCGCGCTTGTCCTCCTCGGCGTCCTCGGCCACCTCGTAGGCCTTGATGATGCGGCCCACCAGCGGGTGACGCACCACGTCCACGTCGGTGAACTCGTGCCAGCCGATGCCCTCGATGCGGCTCAGGACCCGCTTGGCGACCGCGAGGCCCGAGGTCACGTGACGGGGCAGGTCGATCTGGGTCACGTCGCCGGTCACGACGACCTTGCTCGAAAAGCCCATGCGCGTCAGGAACATCTTCATCTGCTCGCCGGTCGTGTTCTGCGCCTCGTCGAGGATGATGAAGGCGTCGTTCAGCGTCCGGCCGCGCATGAAGGCCAGCGGGGCGATCTCGATGACGCCGCTCGTCAGGTACGACTCGAACTTTTCCTGGTCGAGCATGTCCTGCAACGCGTCGTACAGCGGGCGCAGATACGGGTCGATCTTGGCCTGGAGGTCACCGGGCAAGAAGCCCAGACGCTCGCCCGCCTCGACTGCCGGGCGCGTCAGGATGATGCGCTTGACCTTCTTGGCCTTGAGGGCCTGTACGGCCATCGCCACGGCCATGTAGGTCTTGCCGGTCCCCGCCGGGCCGACCCCGAAGGTGATGTCGGATTTCTCGATCAGGTCGAGGTACAGTTTCTGGCCCGGCGTCTTGGGCTTGAGGCCGCGCGGCAGGCTCAGGCCCGTGACCTGGGTCTCGGCCGCCAGGCTGCGCCCCTCGGTGCTCAGGCGGGCGCTGCGCAGCAGGCTCTCGGGGGTCAGCTCGCCGCCGCCGCGCACGAGGTCCAGCGCCCCCCGGACCATGCGCTCGGCGCCCTGTACGTCCGCCGCGTCTCCGGTGATCGTGACCGTCTCGCCGCGCGCGATGATCTTGGCCTTCGTCAGCTCGCGCATGCGCCGCAGGTTGGCGTCGTTGGCGCCGAGCAGGGCGTAGGCTTCCCGCTGGTCCTGCAGGGTCAGCGTGGCGGTGGCCGTGGCGGGAGCGGGGGTGTGGGAGGCGGCGTTCGTGGTGAAGTCTGTCAACGGTGCTCCTGTCTGGCCGCGTGCGGGCGCAGTCCTCCCCGGCACGCGGCGCGGAGAGGGAAGAGGACGGATAGCGTCATTCGGATGCCCTATTTTCCGCCTGGCGGCGTCAGGCCTGGGTATGCTTGTCCACATTTGCGCGCTGTGGACGTTCAGGATGGCGTAACCCTCCCCACAGGGGCAACCCGCCAGCGGGCCTAGGCCGCCCGCGCCGAGACGCTCAGTCCACCACCGTGAAGCCCAGCGTCTCGGCCTCCTCCACGAAGAAGTTGATGTTCTCGCTCAGGGTCTGCCCGCCCAGGCTCTTGCGCTCATATTCGCCGGTCGAAGCGATGATGAGTGTCTCGGCCAGACAGGCGGGCACCGCACCCTCGCCGAACTGGAGGTCGATGTTGCTCGTCATGCCGCCGGGGGGGCGCACCACGCCGCCAGGGATCACGCGCACGCCGGGCACCCGGGCGACGCTCTCGTCCACGTCGGCGGGGCGGCCCTCGTCGAAGATCCACGCGCCGGGCTTGACGTGCTGCGGAAACACGACGGGGTTGGGGTCGCTCGTCGCCGTGAAGATCAGGTCGGCGTCCTTCAGGGTGTCGTAGCTCGTCGTCGTGACGATCTCGGTGGTCTTGTTGGCGCGGCGCAGGGTGTTGGCGCTGCGTTCGAGCTTCTCGGGGTCGCGCCCGATCATGACCAGGCGCCCGACCTGCGGCGCGATGGTGCGCGCGATCCCGAAGGCGACCACGCCGTTGGCCCCCACGATGCCCGCCGTGGCGGCCTTCAGGTCGCGCCCCGTCTCGGCGAAGTGGGTCAGGATGCCGGGAATGGCCGCCTTGATGGTGCCCGAGGTGTAGGCCCCGCCGTTGGTCACGGTGATGTCCGGCACGGCCGCCTGCACGTCCACGCCCTTGTTGCCCACCACGCTCCAGAAGGCGCCCAGCCCGAACACCGATGCCCCGAGTTCCTGTGCCAGACGCGCGCCCTCGATGGCCCGGCGGGTCGCCAGCTCGGGGGCGTCGCGGAAGCGGTCGGGCAGCAGCGGGCTGGAGATCAGGTAGCAGCGGATTTCCTGGCCCTGCGCCGTGCGGATGCCGCGCAGCTCGCCCACCTTCATGGGCCGCACCTCGTCGGCGAACTGGCGCACGGTCTTTTCGCTCAGGACGCCGCGCTCGACCAGCGGGCGCATCCAGGCGAAGCGCCGGGTCTGCCAGAAGTCCTTCAGGGTCATGGGGTGGATCATGAAGGCGGCCACCACCACGTCGGCGCGCTTGCCAGCCAGCGGCACCTCCTCGCCCACGCGGGGTTCGGTGCCGTCGAGCATCCGGCCGACATTCTCCTTGAAGCGCCACGCGGCGGCCACCAGCAGGCCCAGCAGCGCGAGCTTGGCCTCCGGCCCCAGCGGCAGCGTCGCCCCGGCGAGGGCCAGCCCGGCCAGTCCGGCCAGGGTCGCCGCGCCGACATAGCCCCAGTACCCGGCCACCGCCGCGTAGATCAGCACCGGCAGCAGCGTCGCCCAGAAGGGCAGCGCCCCCGTGACGGTCAGCCCGGCCAGCAGGCCCAGCAGCACGAGGTTGCCGCGTCCACGGGGCGGCGTGCGGCCGTACAGCGCGCGCGGCGGGTTGAGGTGTCCCAGGTAGGTGGCCAGGGCCGCCAGCACGGTCAGCTCGGGGCGGCCCAGGCTGGAGGCCATGAGCAGGGCGACGAAACCCTTGCCCGCGTCGAGCGCGGCGCTGCCGGCGGCCAGTCCCGGCCCCACGCGGCGCAGGACGTTCTCGACGCCGAGGTTGTGCGCGTTGTTCAGGCGGCTGCTGACCCCGGCGCGCCGCAGCAGCCAGTGGCCCAGGGGCAGGCTTCCGACCAGAAACGCGACGAGCAGGAGCAGGGCCGACAGAAACAGCATGGGGGCAACTATAGCGGGCTGCGCCCTTTTCCGGCGGGTGCGGGCGCGGGGTAGGCTGGGTCACATGACCGATATCCGCCTGCCCCTGGGAGGCCTGAAATTCAGCGTGCGGGTGGCCGTGCTGTGCGTTCGTGCCGGGCGGCTGCTCGTCAACGCGCAGGATCGCCAGCACTTCGCCTTCGTGCCCGGCGGGGCGCTCGCCACCGGCGAGGACGTCTACGCCTGCGCCGCGCGCGAGTGGCAGGAGGAGACCGGTACGCTGCCGGGGCCGCTGCGGCTCGTGGGCGTCGTCGAGAACTTCTTCGGCCCGCCGGACGCGCGCCAGCACGAGATCGGCTTCTACTTCCACATGGAGGCGCCGCCCGAGCTGCCGGACGAGTCTTTCACCGTGCTGGACAACGCCGAGGTCTTCACCGAGTGGGTGCCGCTGGACGGAGTGGCCGCGCGCCCGGTCTATCCGCTCGTGGTGGCCGGGCTGCTGGACGTGCCGCCCGGCGAGGTGCGCCACATCCTGAACCGCGAGGGCTGAGTCGCCGGCAGGGGAAGGCCCAGACCGGTGCGGGCCTACTCGTCCCCGAGCTTCTCGCGCGAGTAGGGCCTGTATCCCTTGGGCGTGCCGGTGCTGCCGCTGAACAGCGAGGTGGTCAGGTAGCGCGCGCCCGTGTCGCAGGCGATGGTCGCCACGCGCTTGCCCGGCCCCAGGCGGCGGGCGACCTCCAGGGCGGCCCAGGCCATCGCGCCGCTGCTCATGCCCACGAAGATGCCCTCCTCGCGCGCCAGCCGCCGGGCCAGGGGGTAGGCGTCCTCCTCCCAGACCTGCACCACGTCGTCCAGGACGCGGCGGTCGAGATTGCCCGGGATGAAGCCCGGTCCCATGCCCTGAAAGCCGTGCTCGCCACGCTCGCCGCCCGAGAGGACGTTGCTGCGCGCCGGCTCGACCGCGATGACCTGCACCGCCGGGTCGCGGCTCTTGAGCGCCCGGCCCACCCCGCTGATGGTGCCGCCCGTGCCGCTGCCGTACACGAAGGCGTCGATGCGCCCTTCCATCTGCTCCCACAGCTCGGGGCCGGTGGTGCGCTCGTGGGTGGCGGGGTTGGCGGGGTTGGTGAACTGGCCCATCATGACTGCGCCCGTCTCGGCGCTGATGCGCTCGGCCTCCTCGATGGCCGCGAGCATCCGGCGCTCGGGGTCGGTGAGGATCAGTTCGGCGCCGTAGGCCGCCAGGGTCCGCTTGCGCTCCTCGCTCATCTGGGCGGGCATGCACAGGATCAGCTTGTAGCCCTTGGCCGCCGCCACCTGCGCCAGCCCGATGCCGGTGTTGCCGCTGGTGGGTTCCACGATGGTGCCGCCCGGCCGCAGCACGCCCCGGCGCTCGGCGTCCTCGACCAGTCCCAGCGCGGTGCGGTCCTTGATGGAGCCGCCCGGATTCTGGCCCTCGAGCTTGACGAACACGTCGGCCATGCCGGGTTCGACCACCCGGCGCAGCTGAACCAGCGGCGTGTGTCCGATATGCGATTCGATCATGCCCCAAGTGTAGGAGGGCAGCAGCCGGGGCACTGTGGCAGCAGCTAGCTGTGGCGGCTGGGAGAGGCGTTCAGGCTGTGTTGGGGCGATCTGGGAACAGGGCACTGGCCTGCGTGAAGCCGTAGAAATACCGATTCATCGTGTTGGACGTACCTGATTCGTACAACTCGTGGGCCATCTGGGAAGTCAGACCCAGTGCCGCCAGCATCAGGCTCTGGCTGTAGCTGACCCGCGTGGCCCCGGAGGCCAGCAACTCGGCGGGGGCAGGCGAACCGGGAAAGGCCATCACGTTGAGGGGGACCTTCAGGCTGTGGGCCAGCGTCCGTATCAGGTCGCTATCGGTCGCCAGGGGCACGAACAGGCCGTCCGCGCCCGCCGCGACGTAGGCGTGTCCACGGGCCAGCGTTTCGGCCAGCCGCTCCTCCGGGGTGTGGCCCATGCCCAGCAGATAGGTGTCAATCCGGGCATTCAGGAACACCGGGAGGCCACTGGCCCCGATGGCGGCCTGTGCGGCCCGCAGTCTCTCGGCCTGATGAGATCTGCCGTACAGCTCTGTGCCACAGGCGTCTTCCAGATTGATTCCTGCGGCTCCGGCGGTCACGAAGGCGGTCACGGTCTGGGCCACGTCCCCGGGCGTGTCGCCATATCCGGCCTCGATATCGGCGTTCACGGGCACCGACACGGCCCGGATGATCGTCTGGACCTCGCGCAGCATCTCGTCACGGCTCAGGGTCTGACCGTCCCGGAGGCCCCGGGCGTGGGCGATTCCGGCGCTGGTCGTGCCGATGGCGGCAAACCCGGCCCGTTCCAGCACCCGAGCACTGGCGGCGTCCCAGGCATTGGGCAGCACGAAGCCTGGAGATTGGGGCCTCTGGGACTGATGCAGGTCGCGAAAGGTCTGGCAGCGCTCGAAGTGGGTCATGGGGTCTCCGGTGGGGCGTGCAGGCTGTGCCACAAGTGCAGGGTGGCCAGACTGCGGTAAGGGGCGAAGGGCTGCATCAGGGCGGCCACTTCCTGCGGGGTCGGGCGCTCAGGCAGGGCGTACAGCCGCTGCAGCGCGGTCGCCAGGGCGCTGTCGGCAGCCAGCAGGATGTCGGCCGCGCCATAGGCCCGCAGGAGCACATACCCCGCCGACCATGGGCCGAGCCCCGGCACCGCCAGCAGGGCGCGGTGGCGGGTGGTCAGCGGGCCCTGCGCCAACGCCTCCAGATTCAGGTCGCCTGCGGCGACGCGGCAGGCCAGGTCGTGTAGGGTCCGGGCGCGTTGCCGGGTCAGTCCGGTGGCGGTCAGCTCGTCGGGCGACAGGGCGGTCACCTGGGCCGGCGTGAGCGGAGCGTACAGGCCGCCTGGCAGTGCCTCGCCCACCCGTTCGTACAGGCGGCGGCGCAGGGCACACGTGGTCCGGAAGCCGATCTGCTGGCCTATGACTGCCCAGACCACCCCGTCGAACAGCGTGGCGCTCAGGGGCAGGCCCAGCCCCTCGCGGCCACGGGTCAGGCGGGCCAGTTCGGGGCGAGTACGGGTCAGGGCGGCAAAGCCCTGGGTTGGGGTGGTCAGACCGAGAAGTCTGAGAAGGGCATCGTGAATGGTCTGGGGATCTGCTGGGCGACTCAGGATGATGTCGGCGGCGTGGCCCCGGAACTGGACGGTCGCCAGCACCGGCTGTTCCCCGATACGCAGGGCTGCCGTGCAAGTGTGGTCCGATACGCGGCAGGTCGTGCCGTGGGGGTCGCGGCCCAGATCGGCCAGTACGGCCGCCGCCGGGTAGCCCGCAGGCAACAGCAACGTGAAGGCCTGCGCGTCTCGCAGTTCCCGGAAGGCCAACGGTGTCATGAAGACGTGGCGCCGGAATCCGGCATTGAAGGCCGACAGGCTCCCGAAGCCTGCGGCGAAGGCGATCTGGGTCACGGAGTCGTCGCCGCCGAGCAGCAGTGCCTGGGCCTGCCGGATGCGCTGACGACTGAGCCACCGCGCCGGGGTCAGGTTCAGTTCGCGCCCGAGCAGGTCGGCCAGGACTTTACGGCTCAGGCCCAGGTGGGTGGCCAGGGCCGAGGCGCTGCCTACCGTGGCCGGGTCGGTGGCCTGCAAGCGGCGCAGCGTCTCCTCGGCGGAGTCCGTTCCTGACCCAAACTCGTCGGGGCGACAGCGCAGGCAGGAGCGCAGGCCCGCCTCCCGCGCCGCCGCCATGGACTCGAAGAACTCGACATTGCGGGGCAGGGGTTTGCGCGCACGGCAGGACGGCAGACAGTAGATGCCGGTACTCAGCACGCCGGTCACGAACCGTCCGTCGTAGGCCGGGTCAGCGGCCTGCATGCGGTCGAGCATGAGCTGGCGGGAGTAGGGGAGAGGCACGGGCAACATTGTGGCGGCCCACCCCGGTCCGGGCTACCGGATTCGGGCCCCCGAATTTGGGGCAACTCTGTGTGGTGTGCATGACGGCTGACTTGCACCCCGCGCTCTACAATCGGCTCATGCGCCTCGCCGTCATTGCGGATATCCACGGCAATGCCGACGCCCTGCGCGCGGTGCTGGCCGACATCGGGCGCAGGGGCGCGGACCGGATCGTCGTCAACGGCGACGTGGTGAACCGGGGGCCGGACTCGGTCGAGGTCATGCGCCTGCTGCTGGAACGCCCCGACGTGACCTTTACCCTGGGCAACCACGACGACCTGCTGCGGCTGTGGCAGTCGCGCAGCGCCGCGCTGCCGGCCGACTGGTTCACCGATCCCTTCTGGGGCGCGACCGCCTGGAGCGCCGAGCAGCTCGACCGCGCCGGTCTGCTGGACGTGCCGCAGGACTGGCCCATGACCCTGACGCTGCGCGAGGCGGGCCTGCCCGACGTGCTCGTCGCGCACGGCTCGCCCGACCACTACCGCGAGAGCCTGAGCGACCGCACCGCCCCCGAGCGCGTGGCCGAGCTGGCGGCCGGGTCGGGCGCGGGGGTGCTGGTGGCCTCGCACATCCACCGGCAGGCCGACGCCCGGTTCGGGCCGGTGCGGGTCCTGAACACCGGCTCGGTCGGCTCGCCCGCCGACGGCGACCCGCGCGCCGGGTACCTGCTGCTCACGGCCACGCCGCAGGGCTGGCAGGCCGAATTGCGCCGCGTGCCCTACGACCGCGCCGGGGTGCTGGGGCGCTTCGAGAGCAGCGGCCTGCTGCGCACCGGCCTGAGCGCCGAGATCTTCCGCGACGAGGTGCTCACGGCCCGCAGCCTCTACACGCCCTACTGGTCCTGGACCGAGTCGCGCGCCGCGCCCCGTGACGCCGCGAGCTGGGCCGAATTCGGCCGCCGTTTCGGGGCGCCCGGCACCTGAGGCGGCAGAGGCGTGGCAGGGTTTACAGTTCAGAAAGAGCGTGCTACTATTCCTTCCGCTGGTGAGGAAAGACATCTCCAGCCCCCGCAAGGGACAGCACCAACCGCCCAATCAGCGGCGCTGTAGCCAAGTGGTAAGGCAGAGGTCTGCAAAACCTCCACCACCGGTTCGAGTCCGGTCAGCGCCTCCAATCTGTACCTCGCCCTCGTGGCATGTAGAACCGTAGCTCAGGGGTAGAGCACTACCTTGACACGGTAGGGGTCAGGGGTTCAAATCCCCTCGGTTCTACCAACAGAGATCCTCGCTTCGGCGGGGATTTTTCGTTTTGGTGGTGTGAAGGGGTAGCCGCGCACGGCCCCGCCTTCACGCCCAGAGGGCTTCAGCGCCCCAGCGCCGCCGAGATGGTCTGGACAGCCGCCCCGAGAATCTCCCTGACACTGCGTTGCGGCTGGGTCTGGATGGCCCCGAGCGCCGCCTGCCACGGGTCCCAGACCGCGTCCATCTCCGGCCGGGCGGGGACGGGTGCCCCGGCGCGGATGGCCTGGCCGAACCCCCGCAGTTCCGGCGTGTCCGCGAGCTGCGCCCAGGCGGCGGGGCTGGACGGCAGGCGGCCCCCGGCCCGGTAGAGGGCCACCTGCGCCGCATCGGAACTGAGTTGCCCGGCCAGTGCCGCGCCTTCCTTGCGCTGGACACTCCGCGCCGAGACCATGACGGCCTGCCGCCCGACAAAGGGCTGCCAGCCCTGCGGCGCGTCCTCCGGCACGGGAAAGGGGACCGACCGGACCTCCAGCCCGGCCTGCTGGAGGACGGGCAGCTCCCAGGGGCCGGCAAGCACATCGCCGCCCGGCCCTCCACGAAGGCCTGGGCCGCCGCCGCGCCGTTCAGGTTGGCGATTCCGGAGGAGGGCCGGCCCCCACTGCCGCAGCCGTTCGGCGGCCTTCAGGGCACCGGGCTGGGCCAGGCCCCAGGTCGCCGGGGCCGCGCTCCGGGCCTGGGGGCCGAACACGTCCGCGCCGTAGGCCCGGAACAGCCCGGCCTGGGTGTAGGGGTCAGTCAGGTCCAGCACCAGCCCCTGCCGCCCCAGCTTGACCTGTCGGGCCAGTTCCAGGGTCAGCGCCTTCCAGGTGGTCGGGGGGGCCGATACGAGGCGGGGGTTGTACACGAGCGCCATGGCCTCGGCCATCAGGGGCAGTCCCAGGGTCCGGCCTCCCAGCGTGAAGGCCTGAATTCCCGCCCGGTCCTGTGGCCCAGCGGGGGTCAGCGGCGCGGCGAGTGTCCGGACCTGCAGGAGCCACTCGTCGGGAACGCCCACCACGACGTCCGGCCCCCCGGCCCCGGCCGCTGCCCACTGCGGCCCGAGCTGGTCCAGAGGAAGGGTCCTGATCTGGACGGGCTGTCCGGTCCGCCGCGTGTAGAGTGCCGCCTGCGCCCTGAGCCAGTTGGCGTCGGCGCGCTGGTAATGGGTCCAGACGGTCAGTGGGGCGGCGTGGGCCGTGCCGATCAGGGTCAGCGTCAGGAGGGCCAGGGAGGGCAGGCGGGGCATGAGCGCATCCATAGCACGGCGGCGCGCCGGAGCGGAGCGGGAATGACCAGCCGTCCGCCCGGTGACCGGGGCCACCCCAGGCATGAAGCCCCGGAGGGCCTGCTGGCTTCCGGGGCTTCATGCCTGGGGTGAGCTTGGATCTATGCGGTCGTCAGATCGCCAAACCCTGGGCGTGCGCGCTGACTTCACGCGGCTCGTACTGGCCGGGCGGCAGGCCGATGGACGGCGTGTTGGCCTCGAACTCGTCGTGCCAGCCGATCTCCTCCAGCGCCTTTTTCCAGGCCCCGATGCTCTCGTTCCTGTAGAGGCTGTACGCCGCCATGCCGACCTCGGGGCCGCCACGCGCGATCACGTTCTCGACCCAGGCCCACTTGGCCGAGACGTTGCGCAGCTCGGCGGTGGTCCGCAGCTCCTTCTGGATGCGCTTGAGGCGCTTCTCGATGGTCTGCACGCCCGCGAAGGGATCGGCGAAGTGCGGCGTGTGCCGCTTGGGCACGAAGGGCGAGATGCCCAGCGCGATGCGGTTGATCCCCGCGAGTTCCTTGGTGAAGGCGATGAGCTCGGAGATGTCGTCGTCGTTCTCCGGCCCCAGGCCGATCATCATGTAGACCTTGAGGCCCTTGAAGCCCAGGTCGCGGCTGATCTGCGCGGTCTTGAGCAGGTCCTCGGTCGTGATGCCCTTTTTCAGCCAGCGCCGCAGCCGCTCGCTGGGCGCGTCCGACGCGACCGTGAAGGTGCGCAGGCCGCCCGCCTTCAGGATCTCGGCGAGTTCGGCGTCCACCGTGTCGGCGCGGATGCTGCTCACGCCGAGCTTGATGCCGCGCTCGGTGAGGGTCTTGCCGACGTACTTCGTGTGCGGGAAGTCCGAGAGGGCCGCGCCCACCAGCCCGACCTTCGTGACCCAGTCGGGGATGGTGTCCAGCAGTTCCTGCGCCTGGTTGTTGCGGTTGGGGCCGTACATGGTGCGCGCCAAACAGAAGGTGCAGGGGCGCGGGCAGCCGCGCTGCGCCTCGACCAGGAACATGTTGCTGAGTTCCGAATGCGGCGTCACGATCTGGCTGTAGGCGGGCAGCAGTTCCTTGGGCGCGGTCGCCCACTGCGGCTCGTGGCTGTGGCGTGCGGGCAGGAAGATGCCGGGCATCCCGTCGATGAGGTCGTAGAAGTCCTCGCGCGACGCCGCCTCGCGCAGCGCTTCGGACACCACCGGCACGATCTGCTCGCCGTCTCCGATGACGATGATGTCGGCGAAGGGGGTCAGCGGGTAGGGGTTGGAACTCGTGAGCGGCCCGCCGATCATGACCACCGGGTCGCTGTCGCTGCGTTCCCCCCGCAGCGGGGCCATGCCCGCCACGTCCAGCATGCGGATGATGTTGGTGAGGTCGAGCTCGAAGCTCACGCTCATGGCGAACAGCTGGCAGTCGGCCGCCGCGCGCCCCGACTCGACGGTGGGCAGGGTCTGGCCCGTGCGCTCGAAGGCGTCCACGTCGTCGGGCAGGAAGGCGCGCTCGCAGGCGACGCCCTCTTCCTGGTTGAACATGCGGTAGATGACCTGATAGCCCAGCGAGGCCATGCCCACGCCGTAGCGGTTGGGGAAGGCCAGCGTCACGCGGATGGGGGCCTGCTTGAACAGGGTGCCCTGTTCGGCGTCGAGCAGCGGCTTAAGCGTGTTTCTCCAGTAACTCAAAAGTCCTCCGGCCGCGCGCTTCTCCGGCCGGAACTTTCCCCGGCGCCCTGCGCGTCACAGCCTCTCAGTATACCGCCGCGCCGTGTGTGGACTGCGGCGCAGCTTACCCGCCCGGACGTGCAGAGGCGAAGCTCTTGGAAGTGTGATGGGCTGGACCCGGCTCCGGCGCGCACCTGCCGCCCCAGCGTGCCTGCCGTCTCGTCCATCCGTTGCGCCCGGCCCGGACCGGCCCAGGAGTTCGGGGAGGGGGTGGCCGGGGCACCGTGGGCCTGGGGGCTGTAGCGGGCGTGGGCGCTCAGGCCTCTGCGGGCAGCACCAGCACGGCGCGGAAGTCGTTGACGTTCGTGCGGGTCGGGCCGGTCATGAGCAGGTCGCCCAGCGCCGCGAAGTAGCTGTAGCTGTCGTGCGCGGCGAGGTCGGCGTGGGGGTCGCGCCCGGCGGCCCGTCCCCGCGCCAGGGTCGTGGGGGTCACGGTGGCCCCGGCAGCATCCTCGGTGCCGTCGATGCCGTCGGTGTCGCCCGCCAGCGCCCAGATGCCCGGTGCACCGCCCAGCGCGGTCGCCAGCCCCAGCAGGAACTCGGTGTTGCGGCCTCCCCGGCCGTGTGCGCCGCCCGCACCGAGTGTCACGGTGGTTTCGCCCCCCGAGAGGAGCACGGCCGGGGCCGGCAGCGGGTGGCCATGCCGCTGGACCCCCAGCGCGATCCCCGCCATGACCCGTCCGGCCTCGCGGCTCTCGCCCTCGATGGCGTCCCCCAGGATCAGGGGGGTCAGGCCCGCCGCCCGCGCCGCGTCGGCCGCCGCCTCCAGCGCCAGGATCGGCGCGGCGATCAGCCGCACCTCGTCGGGACCGGCGGGGCTGTCCGGAATGGGGAGGCGGGGCGGGGCACGGTCCAGCCGTTCCCGGACAGCGGGGGAAAGGGGCAGACCGTAGCGGGCGACCAGCTCACGGGCCTGGGCCGGTGAAGTGCGGCCAGGCACGGTCGGCCCGGAGGCGATGAGGGCCGGGTCGTCGCCGGGCACGTCGCTGACGAGCAGGGTCAGCATCCGTGCGGGCCGCGCCGCGCGCAGCAGTTCCCCGCCCTTGATGGCCGAGAGCTGGGCGCGCACCGCGTTGATCTCCCGGATGCTGGCCCCGCTGGCCAGCAGGGCCCGGATCACCGCCTGCTTGTCCTCCAGCCGCAGGCCGGCGGCCGGCAGGGCCGCGAGCGCCGACCCGCCCCCCGAAATCAGCGCGACCACGAGGTCGTCGGCACTCAGGCCGCGCACCGTTGCCAGCAGCCGCCGGGCCGCGGCCTCACTCCGCGCGTCGGGAACCGGGTGGGCCGCCTCCAGCACCTCGATACGTCCATCGGCCGCCCCCGGCAGCGCGTGGCCGTCGCGCGTCACGACCACGCCGCGCAGGTCCGCGCCCGGCCACGCGGCGTCCAGCGCCGCCGCCATCGCGGCTGACGCCTTGCCTGCCCCCACGACCACCACCCGACCGTCCGGCGGCGGGGGCAGGTGGGCGGCGAGCACCTGCCCCGGGTCGGCGCTGCGGCAGGCGGCCGCGAACAGCCCCCGCAGCGCTTCGCGGGCGAGGTCGTCGGTCCAGGGGACGGCGTGGGACACAGGGCCGGGCCTCAGCGCGCGGGCCAGTGGCGCAGGCGGTTGCGCTGCCAGTAGGTCACGAAGGCGTCGATCTGCTCCATGAAGGCCTGGAACGTCTCGGACTTGATGAGGTACGAGCTGGCGTGCAGCGTGTAGGCCTCCCGCACGTCCTCCGGATGGTCGGAGGTCGTGAGCATGACCACCGGGATGTGCGCGAGCGCTCCGTCGTCCTTGATGGCCCGCAGCAGCTCGAAACCGCTCATGCCCGGCATGTTGATGTCCAGCAGGACCACGTCGGGCAGATAGGCCGCCTCGGCGTGGCGGCGCAGGTACTCCAGGGCGTCGGGGCCACTCTGACAGGTGACGAGTTCCACATGCCCCTGATGCTCCTGAAAGACTTCCCGCGCCAGGAAAATATCCTCGGGGTTGTCGTCCACCAGCAGCACCCGCAAAAGCTTCATCACACCTTAATTCTACAGGGTCGCCCCGGCGCAGGCATGAGCAGATGCGGGTGGCGGGCCCGTCAGGACAGCGTGGCGGCGGGCGGGCGGGCGAACATGCAGCGGCTCCAGAAGTTGACCAGGGCGTCGATCTGCTTCTGGAATTCCCCGAAACTCGGGGCCTTGGGCAGGTAGCCGCAGGCGCGCAGGGCGTAGGCCTCGGCGATCTGCTGCGGCGGGGCGGCGACCGACATCACGACGACCGGAATGTGGCGCAGCGCGGGCTGCTCCTTGAGCGAGCGCAGCCAGTCCAGGCCGCTGAGGCCGGGCAGGTTCACGTCGGCCAGGATGAGGTCGGGCAGGTCGCCCGCCGCCCCGGCCAGCCACGCCATCGCGCCGCGCGCGTCCGAGAAGGTGGTCAGGCGGACGGCCTCCGAGTGGACCGAGAACGCCTCCTGCGCCAGCAGGAGTTCGCCCGGACTGTCGTCAACCAAAAGAATATGCACGCCGCCCATCCTCCCCAGCATACGCGCCTACCACCCGCACGCGCCACATCCGGCCCACTGCACGCGGACCGGGTCTCAGCCGGGCTGGTGGTTGCGGTGCAGCAGACGGTTTTGCTGCCAGTAGCTCACGAAGCTGTCGACCTGCCCCATGAAGTCGGGGAAGCTCTCGGACTTCACGAGGTACGAGTTGGCGTGCAGGGTATAGGCCTGTTCGACGTCGCCCGGATGCGCCGAGGTCGTGAGCATGACCACCGGAATGTGCAGCAGCACGTCGTCGCGCTTGATCTTTTCGAGCAGCTCGAAGCCGGTCATGCCCGGCATGCTGATGTCGAGCAGGATCACGTCGGGCAGGCGGCCCTCGTGATGCTGGAGGTAGTTCAGCGCCTCCGCGCCGCGCTGGAAGGTCGTGAGCTGCACGTCCGGGTGGTCCTGAAACACCTCCTGGGCCAGGAGGAGGTCGGCGGGATTGTCGTCCACGAGGAGCACACGTAGGGCAGTCATGCCCGCAGTGTAGTGGGTCGGGTCCGGGCGACCGGGCGCGGGCGGGCCGGGTCATCCAACCCGCGCCACGTTGCGCGCGCCCGAGAGGCGGCACAATGGCGGGCATGACAGCCTCTTCTCCCCGCCCACAGACGATGGCGGAAAAGATCCTCTCGCGCCGGGGCGACCGCGCCGTGTACGCGGGCGACCTCGCGGTGGTCGAGGTCGATCAGGTGATGGTCGTGGATTCCATCGCCCAGAGCTTCATCGAGCGCATGGAGCGCGACCTCGCCGCCGTGCCCAAGTTCCCCGAGCGCGTGAGCATCGTCGTGGACCACGTGGCCCCGGCCAGCACCGTCAGCGTGGCGCAGGCGCAGAAAGAAGCGCGCGAGTACGCCGCCCGGACCGGCGTGCGTCTCTTCGACGTGGGACGCGGCATCTGCCATCAGGTGCTGATGGAAGAGGGCTTGGCCCGCCCCGGCTGGATCGTGCTGGGCAGCGACAGCCACAGCACCACCTACGGCGCGGTGGCGGCCTTCGGGACCGGCATGGGCGCGACCGACATCGCCCTGGCGGCGGCGAGCGGCAAGACCTGGCTGCGCGTGCCCGAGAGCGTCAAGGTGACCTTCAGCGGCGAGCTGCGCCCCGGCGTGAGCGCCAAGGACGCCGCGCTGGAGATGATCCGCGTGCTGGGGGCCGACGGCGCCACCTACGAGAGCGTCGAGATCCACGCGGGCGAGCGCTTCTCGCGCGGCGAGCGCATGACGCTGGCGAACCTGTGTGTCGAGGCCGGGGCCAAGGCCGGGCTGGTCGTGCCGGGCGGCGAGATCCTCACCGACTACGGCTACGACGTCCCCGAGTGGGTGTACCCCGACGAAGGGGCGACCTACCGGCAGACGGTCGAGATCGACCTCTCGGCTCTGAACCCCCGCATGAGCGCCCCGAACGAGGTGGACAACGTCCACGACGTGTCCGCGCTGCGCGGCCTGAAGGTGGATCAGGTGTTCATCGGGACCTGTACCAACGGGCGCATCGAGGACCTGCATGCGGCGGCCGAGGTGCTGCGCGGCCAGCGCGTGAACTCCGCCACCCGGCTGCTGATCATTCCGGCGAGCAGCGAGGTCATGGAACGGGCGATGGAAGACGGCACGCTGCTCACCCTGCAACGCGCCGGGGCGGTCCTGGGCACGCCGGGCTGCGGGCCGTGCATGGGCCGCCACCAGGGCGTGCTGGCTCCCGGCGAGGTCTGCGTGAGCACCAGCAACCGCAACTTCATCGGGCGCATGGGCGACAAGGACGCGCACATCTATCTCGCCAGCCCGGCGGTGGCGGCGGCGACGGCGGTCCTGGGCCACATCGCGCTGCCCGAGGACGTGCGCGCGGCGGTGGGCGCGTGAGCGTGGTGGAGGGCTATATCCAGGCGCGCAACCTCGCCGCCTGCCTGGACCTGCTCGCCGGGGTGGGGGAGACCGAGCTGGACGGCGGGGTGCTCGCCGCCTTCGAGACCGGCCTGAAGGGAACCAGCCCCGACCGCGACCGCTGGACGGTCCACGCGCTGGGCAGGCTGACCGCCGAGGCCGCGCGGGTGAACATCGGCGCGGGCCTGATCGCCTTCCGGGTCGAGGCCCCGCACGGTTACACGCGCGCCGTGTCGGCCGTGCTGCGGGCCTGCGGCGAGTACTTTCTGGAAGCGCAGGCTGCCCCGGCCGAAGCCGGACCGCCCCAGCCGGGCACAGACGCCTGAGCCCGTTCCGCCGCGCGTCAGCTCCGGCTTCCCCGCACCGTCTCCGGCCCCTTTCTCCCGATCAGACGGAGTGAGCGGCCCCGTTCCTGCCCCACCGAGGACCACCCATGCCCCGAATCTGGAAATTTGGCGACAGCGTAAACACCGACGACATCCTGCCCGGCAAGTTCGCGCCCTTCATGGCCGGCGAGGACGTGTTCCAGACCTTCGCCTTCCACTACATCCGCCCCGAGTTCGCGGGCGAGGTGCAGCCGGGCGACGTCTTGATCGGCGGGCGCAACTGGGGCCTGGGATCCAGCCGCGAGTACGCCCCGCAGGCCCTCAAGAAGCTGCGGATCGGCGCGATCGTCGCGCCCAGCTTCGCGCGCATCCACTACCGCAACCTGCTGAACCTGGGCATCCCGGCCTTCGAGTACGACCTGACCGGCCTGCTGGAGGACGGCGACGAGGTGAACCTGGACGTGAACAGCGGCCGGCTCACCTACGCGGGCGGCCCCGGGCGTCAGGGCACCGTCCAGCTGCCGCCGCCGCCCGAATTCCTGCGCGAGGCGCTGGCCGAGGGCAGCATCCTGGCCTTCTTCAAGAAGCACGGCCGCTTTCCGGGTGAGCGGGCGCCCGAGTAGACCGGGGTCGCGCGGCGGCCTGGCGCTACGCCCCGAGCAGCCCCAGCCGCCGCGCCAGGCCCGCCGCGAAGATCCATTCCTCGGGTTCGTCGGGGTGGATGTCCGGGCCGGTCACCCGCACCAGCACGCAGCCCCGGTCCAGGTAGAAGGCGCGGATCTTGTCCCAGGCCTCCTCCTCGCTGCCCGCCGTTTCGTCGATGTCTTCCAGGGTGCCCCACAGGTCGCCGTCCACCTCGGCGCTCTGTAGGGCCTCGGCGTGGGCGCTCAGGACGTACTCGTCCACCGCCTCCTTGCGGCTGTAGGTCTCGCCGGGCACGCGCAGGTCGAGGCGGTCGTCGCGGTCGTACAGGCCGGCGAGAAAGGCCTGCCAGTCGTCGGCGCTCAGGGTGATGGTCGTCGGGTCGGTCACGCGCGCAGTGTACCCGGCCCGGCCCCCCGCGCCGGTGCCCGGCAAGCCCCTCCCGGGCGGCGCAGGCGGCCGACGCCAAGAGAACGCCAAGGGTCTTCCGGAACCCGCGCCCGCCGCGCCCCGTAGACTTGGGCGACATGCCCCGTCTCTCAGATTCCGCCACGCCGCGTCCGAATCGCCGGGATCACCGCCGTGGACCGCGCCGGAGCGCCGCGCTCGCCTTCACCGCCCTGCTGGCCGCCGGGAGCCTGACCCTGGGCAGCGGTCCCCTGCACACGCCGCACCTGAGCCTCGGGGTCGCCGCCGCGCAGTCGGGTGGGGGCTTCGGGGGCAGTTCGTCGGGTGGAGGCGGCGGGTCGTCGGGGGGCGGGTCCTTCGGCGGCTCGGGTGGGGGCGGGGGCTATTCGGGCGGCGGCTACAGCGGCCCCATCATCATCAATGGGGGCGGCTACGGCGGCGGGTACTACGGCGGCAGCGGCTTCGGCATCGTTCCGCTGATCCTGTTCGGTGTGGTGATCTTCGCGGTGGTGGGTTTCATGCGCCGCAGCCTGTCCTCGGGGGGCGGGGCCCGGGGGCTGGGCAGCCTCGTGGGTGGGGGCGGCGGCAGCGCGCAGGCCGTGAGCGTGCAGCTGCTGCTCGCCCAGGGCGACGAGGTGAAGACGGCCCTGCAACGCGTGGCCCAGAACGGCGACCCCGACAGCAACGAGGGCCTGGCGCGCATGCTTCAGGAAGCGGCGCTCGTCGCGCTGCGCCACCCCGAACGCTGGGTCTACGGCAACGTCGAGCGGGCGCAGGGCGGGGCGAGTTCGGCCGACAGCCAGGTGGGGGCCTGGGCCACCGAGGCCCGCGCCGCCTTTACCGAGCAGACCACCAGCAACTACCAGAACCGCGACGTGAACAGCGGCTTCGAGCACCGGGGCGACTACACCTTCCAGAAGGAGGCGGGCGACCTGTACCTCGCCGTGACCATCGCGGTGGCGGCGCACGCCCTGAGCAACCTGCCCCCGGCGGGCGTGACCACCGCCGCCGAGGCCCGCGCGGCGCTCTCGGCCATCAGCGCGGTGGCCCCCGGTGACCTCATCCGCGCCGAGGTCGTCTGGAGTCCCGACGCCGAGGGCGAATTCCTGAGCGAAGACGAGGCGATCCAGAAGTACCCCAAACTCACCAAGCTCTGAGGCGGGCCCGCACTGTCGGGGCTGACGCGCGGCTGAAAGGGGCCGGGCACGCTGCGGGGGAGGTCCGGCGACACCGGCGGGCGTCCCCTGCCGCCGTGTGGGGTTTCTCATGCGCTGCGCCCAGCGGGTTGCGTTACACTCCGGGCGCACACCACAACCCGATTCCCCTCTCCCGGAGGCTCCATGTCCATGCGCCGCGCCCTGCCCGCCGTTGCCGTCCTCAGCGCCGTCCTGATGTCCTGCGGCCAGTCCACGCCCCCAGCCGGGGCCGCCCTGAGCGCCCCCATGAGCAGCTACGCCGCGCGCCCCGAACTTCAGGACGCGGGCAGTCAGGCGGTCCTGAGCCGCTACGGCGACGATCCCGAGCTGCTGCGCTCCTTGCAGGAGGCCTACGGCGAGCGGCCTTTCGACCTGGGCCTGCCTGCCGTGCCGGGCCTGAGCGCGCAGGACCTCGCCTCCGACCGGCTGGCCTATGTCAAGCGCACCGGCTGGGGCAGCGTGAACAACTACGACGCCCAGTACGCGGCCTACCGGGGCACCTCGCAGCCCTACGCGGGCCTGAACTGGACCCGCGACGGGTGCAGCGCGCCCGACGGCCTGGGCCTGGGCTACCGCGAGGACTTCCTGCCTGCCTGCAACGTCCACGACTTCGCGTACCGCAACCTCAAGGTCTACGAGCGTACCGACGCCAACCGCAAGACCAGCGACGAGGCCTTCCATACGAACATGAAGGCCATCTGCGCTGCCAAGAGCTGGATCAAGCGGCCCCCCTGCGTGACTGCCGCCTACGCCTACTACCAGGCCGTGCGGGTGGGCGGGGGCAGCAGCTTCGAGTGAAACTGAGGGGTCGGCCGATAAACCAGCCTCCTCAGGCCGGATTCGTCCAGTAGGGCCAGGTGTGGCCGCCCGTGCAGGTCGCCGTGAACTCCGGGCCGCGCCGGCTGACCTTGCCGGGCTGCCCGCACTGCGCGCACACGGGCTTGGCGGGCGTATTGCCCGCGCACCCGGCGCACTTGAAGTAGTAGCCGTACTTGCCGGACTGCACGCTCAGGTCGGTGCCTCCGCAGGCGCGGCACGCCATGTCCGGTCGGGGCCGCGCCTGTGCCTGCCGTTCCTGCGACGTGCGGACCGGGGCAGTGCTGCGGGAGTCGGGGCGGGGCCGAGGCCGGGGGGCCGGTGAGGTGCCTGTCTGGAGCGGGCCGGGGACATGTCTGCTGCGCAGGAAGGCCCGCAGCCGGGTCAGTTCGGCGTCGGTGAAGCCGAAGGACCCGAAGGTCCGGGCGTGGCCGACCTGAAGGACCGCCTTCACGCGGTCGGGCACCTGATCGGCCTTGACGAGTTCCGGCACGTCCGTCCCCCGGTCGATGCGTCCGTTGTCGGAGACGGCCACCAGCACGTCGCCCCGCACCCCCGCGAAGGTCCGCTGCCGCAGGCCCAGCAGCGAGCGGTCCATCAGCTCGGCCGTATGGTCCCCGAGCAGCGCGAGCAGCAGGTCGAGCTGCCGCCGCGCCTGGAGCACCGGCGAGGGCATGCCGCGCCCCTGGCCCTTCCACCAGCGGGTCCACTCGCCGTGTCCGTTCACGCTGACCTGCCCGGCCACGCTCTTGCTCTCGACGACCAGCAGGCCGGAGCGGTGCAGGATGAGGTGGTCGAGCTGCGCGGCCTCGCCCCGGCGTTCCAGGCGCAGGTTATGGAACACGAACCTGTTCGGGTCTTCCGCGAAGGCCCGCCGCAGGTAGTGGGCCATCTGGCGTTCGGCCTCGAACCCGGCGCGGCGCAGCGGGTCGGCGTGGTCCTGCGGTTCAAGCTCCTTGTCGATCACCCGGCCACGCTAGCGCAGCTGCCCGCGCTGCGTACCGGAATCACCCGGCTGGACGCGAGTTTTTCGCCTCTACCCTCCGGTGTCCTCTCCCGTCTCCACCTCCGCGCGCCACACGTCCTCGGGGGTCTCGCGCCGCCGGATGCACCGCCACCCCCCGCCTTCGTACAGCGCCTCGGCGGGGCGGGCGCGGGTGAGGTAGCTGCTGCTCATGCTCGCGCCGTAGGCCCCGGCCTCGCCCACCGCGAGCAGGGCGCCGGGAACCGGGGCGGGCAGCGCCACGTCGCGGGCCAGCAGGTCGCCGCTCTCGCAGGCCGGTCCGGCGAGGTCCCAGACCCCGGCCGGTTCCCCGGCCCACAGCGGCGTGACCGGGTGGGCGGCGCCGTACAGCATGGGCCGAAGCAGTTCGGTCATGCCGGCGTCCACGAGCGCGAAGTTGCGTCCCGTGCGCTTGGTGCCCACCACCCGCGTGAGCAGCGTGCCCGAGCGGGCCACCAGATACCGCCCCGGCTCGACCCACAGCTCGGCCCCGAAGGCGTCGGCGGCGGCGCGGGCCTCGCGGGCGATGCCCGGCAGGTCGGCGTCCAGGCCCCAGCCCCCGCCCGCGTCGAGGACGGCCAGGGGGCCGGTGAGGGCGCGCAACTCGGTCAGGCGACCGAAGGCGGCCGTGAAGTCGTGCGCGTCGCGGATCGCGCTGCCGATGTGGACGTGCAGCCCCAGCGCCGTGTGTCCGGCGGCGCGCAGGGCGTCCAGGACCTCCGGCGCCTGCGCCAGCGTCACGCCGAATTTGCTGCCGGCGGCCCCGGTGGCGAGGTGGTCGTGCGTGCTGACCTCCAGCGCCGGGTTGACCCGCACCAGCGCCCGTGAGGCCGGCGGCAGGAGCCCGACCTCCTCGGCGCGGTCCACGATGAAGGTCGCGCCCAGGCGGGCGCCCGCCGCGTACTCGGAGGCCGACTTGGCGGGGCCGTTCACGATCAGGCGGTCGCCGCGCAGCCCCGCCTTCTCGGCGCGCGCGATCTCGCCGGGGCTGACGCACTCGGCCCCCACGCCCGCCGCTGCCAGCCGGCGCAGCAGGCTGAGGTTGGGGTTGGCTTTCATGGCGTAGTACACCCGTGCGTCTCCGAAGGCGGCGCGCACCCGGGCCAGGGCGGCGTCGAGTTCGGCGGCGTCGTAGACGTACAGCGGCGTGCCGAAACGCTCGGCGGCGGTATGCAGGTCGGCGGCAGGAATCACGCCCGCCAGTCTAGGCCCCCATCCGCATGGAGCGGCTCCGCGTCCCGCGCCTCAGGCCGGCCACACCTCTTCCTGCACCAGCCGGGTAAAGACCTCGACCATGTGGGGGTCGAGCTGCCGGCCGGCCTGGAGGGCCAGCTCGGTCAGCGCCTGCTCCCGTGTCCAGGCCACCTTGTAGGGCCGCTCGCTGAGCAGGGCGTCGTACACGTCCACCACCGCGAACAGCCGGGCCAGGTACGGAATCGCCTCGCCGCCGAGCCCGTCGGGGTAGCCCCCCCCGTTCCAGTGCTCGTGGTGGTGGCGCACGAGTTGCAGGGCGGCGGCCGGCACGAATTCCAGCGCCGTCGCCAGCCGCTCGCCCTCGGCCGAGTGGCGCTGCATCTCCTGGCGCTCCTCGCGGGTCAGCGGGCCGGACTTGTGCAGGATGCGCCCCGGCACCGCCACCTTGCCCAGGTCGTGGAGCGAAGCCCCCAGCCGCAGGTGGCCCAGCACCTCGGGCGACAGGCCCAGCGCCGTGCCGAGCTGCGTGGCGAGCAGCGTCACCCGCTCGGTATGGCTGCTCGTATCGCGGTCGCGGACCTCCAGGGTCAGTGCCAGGGCCCGCAGCGCCGCCTCGCGGGTGGCGAGCAGGTCCTGTTCGGCGCGTTTCTGGACCTCGATGTCGGTGCAGGTCCCGACCCAGGCCATCTCTTCTTCCAGTTCGCCGCGCACCTGCACCCCCCGGATCAGGAACCAGCGGTAGCCGCCCTCCCGGCCGCGCAGCCGGTACTCGATCTCGTAGTCCCGCCCGCTGCGCACCGCCTCGCGCCAGCGCAGCAGGGTGGGGGGATAGTCCTCGGGGTGCAGGGCCTCCTCGAACCCGAAGCCCCGCGTCTCGCCGACTAGGCCCGTATAGGCGGCCCAGTGCCGGTTGACGTGGTTCCAGTGCCCACCGGCGTCGGCTGTCCAGAGCATGACCGGCATCGCGTCGAGCAGCCGCAGGTAGGCGCCGCCGCGCAGGTCCCTCATCGGGTCCAGAAAGGAAAAGCCGCTGTCGGTCATGGCGGCATTGTAGGAGTCCACCCCAAAATGCCCGAGTGAAAAAAGGGGCTTTGCCCTCCGTACCTGAACGCCAGATGGACGTTTGCCGGCGCCGCCCTCCAAACGCAGTCCCGCTCACGCCGGGTTTTGCCGCCCGTCTGTTAGGCTGCGGCGTTATGACGACGGTTCCGGCGGCCCCGATCCTTCCCCCCTCGCCCTCGCCTGTGGCGGGAGAGCGGGTGCTGTGCGCGATGTCGGGCGGCGTGGATTCCAGCGTGACGGCCGCGCTCCTCAAGGACCAGGGCTATCAGGTCGTGGGGGCCATGATGCGCTTCTGGCCCGACGACAAGCGCGTGGACACCTTCGACTCCTGCTGCTCGCCCGACGCCGCCTACGAGGCCCGGCGCGTGGCCGAGCAGGTCGGTGTGCCGTTCTATCTGCTGGACTACCGCGAGCAGTTCCAGCGCCATATCGTCGGTCCCTTTCTGGACGAGTACGCGCGCGGGCGCACCCCCAACCCCTGCGTGAACTGCAACACCAAGGTCAAGTTCGACGAGCTGGTGAAAAAGGCCCGCATGCTCGGCTGCCGCTACGTGGCGACCGGCCACTACGTCAAGCGGGTCGAGAACGCGCGCGGCGAGGTCGAGTTCTGGCGGGGCGACGATCCCCGCAAGGACCAGACCTACTTCCTGTGGGGGACGCCCCGGGACGCCCTGCCATACATCCTGTTCCCGGTGGGCGAGCTCGAAAAGCCCCAGGTGCGCGAGATCGCCGCCGAAAAGGGCCTGCTGACCGCCCGCAAGCCCGAGAGCCAGAACATCTGCTTCGTGCCGGGCAAGGTGCAGGACTATGTGGCCGAGCAGCTTCCCCAGGCGACCGGCCAGATCCGCGAGATCGCCACGGGCGAGGTCGTGGGCGAGCACCTGGGCACGCAGTTCTACACCCTGGGTCAGAAGAAGGGCCTGGGGCTGTTCCAGTCGCACCGGGTGCGCCATGTGGTTCACCTGGACCCGGCCACCAACACGGTCTGGGTGGGCGACTACGCCGACTGCCTGTGGACCGGGCTGCGCGCCGAGGGGGCCAACTACCTGCTGGACCTCGCGGAGCTGCCGCGCGAACTGGACGTGCAGGTGCGCTACCGCACGGCCCCGGTCCGGGCGCGGGTCACGCAAGCCGACGAACACGGCTTCTCGCTGGAATTCGACGAGCCGCAGTTCGCGGTGGCCCCCGGCCAGAGCGCGGTGCTGTATGCCGGTCCCCGGCTGCTGGGCGGCGGACTGATCGCCGACCACGTGCGCGACCTGCCGGCCCACGCCTGACACACGGTTGACTTGTCTCTACCGACACGTAGATACTTAAAGATATGATTCAGCGGTCTCTCACCGAAAAAGGCGATACGGCCGCACAGATTCTGGATGTGGCGCAGGAGCTCGTGCAGCTCCGGGGCTTCAATGCCGTGAGTTACAGCGACATCAGCCGCCGCCTGGGCATCCGGAACGCCAGCGTCCACTACCACTTTCCGGCCAAGACCGACCTGGGGGTGGCGCTGGTTCGCCGCTACCGCGAGCGCCTGGAAACGCATCTCGCGGCCATCTCGGCGCGGGGGCTGCCCCTGCCCGAGCGGCTCGAAGCCTACCTGCTGGCCTACCGCGAGGTGGTGCATCCCGACGGTCGCATCTGCCTGTGCACCGTGCTGGCCAACGACTACAACACCCTTCCCCCCGCGATGCAGGGCGAGGTCGCGCAGTTTTTCGAGACCAACCGCCGCTGGCTGGCCGCCGCCCTGGCCGAAGGTCAGGAAAGTGGCGAGATGAAGACGCTCCAGTCGCCCGAGCAGTCGGCCGCCGCCCTGCTCGCCGGCCTGGAGGGCGCGATGCTGCTCGCGCGCGCCTCAGGCGACACCGCCCAGTTCGAGCCGCTGGCCCGCGTGCTGCTGCAACAGCTGCGCGCCGCCTGAGCCGGAGCCGCCTGGGCTTCCTGCGGGCAGCCTTTAGGGATTGCTGAAGCTCCTGTCTACCTATGGCTAGGTAACTATAGACTGGACGGGTCAGTCACCCTACGTCGTCTCTTTCAGGAGGTTTCCAGCCATGCCCTATGTCACTGTCGGTCAGGAAAACGGTCAGCCCATCGAACTCTTCTTCGAGGATCACGGCCAGGGCCAGCCGGTCGTGCTCATCCACGGCTATCCCCTCAACGGCCGCTCGTGGGAGCGTCAGGAAGCGGCGCTGCTCCAGGCCGGCTACCGCGTCGTCACCTATGACCGCCGGGGCTTCGGGCAGTCGAGCCAGCCCTCGTCGGGCTACGACTACGACACCTTCGCCGCCGACCTCGACGCGCTGCTCTCGCACCTGAACCTTCAGGACGTGATTCTGGGCGGCTTCTCGATGGGCACGGGCGAGGTCACGCGCTACCTGGGCCGCTACGGCTCGTCGCGCGTCAGCAAGGCCGTCCTGATCGGCGTGATTCCGCCGTATCTCCTCAAGACGGCCGACAACCCCGAGGGTGTGGACGCCAGCGTGTTCGAGGGCATCAAGGACGCGATCCGCAAGGACCGTTTCGCGTATCTCACGGACTTCTTCGACAACTTCTACAACACCGACAAGCTCAAGGGCACCCGCGTGAGCGACGAGGTCATCCACGCGAACTTCAACCTCGCGGCGCGCGCCTCGGCCATCGCCACCCTGCGCTGCGTGGACACCTGGCTGGAGGACTTCCGCGCCGACGTGGCCAAGATCGACGTGCCCACGCTGATCATCCACGGCGACGCCGACCGGGTGCTGCCCATCGACTCGACGGCCCGCCGCCTTCCGGCGCTCATCCAGGGCAGCGAGCTGGTGGTCGTCGAGGACGGCCCCCACAACATCCTGTGGACCTTCCCCGAAGAGGTGAATACGGCCCTGCTCAACTTCCTGAAGAAGTGAGGCGGCAGGCGCGGGCGGCCCTCCGGAGTGGGGGCCGCCCGCGCCTGTGCCGGTCCGGCGGTGGTCTACCGGCGCACCGGCCTACCAGCGGACAGGGCCGAAGCGGTCGATGAACCGCCCGGTGCCGGCCTCCGGGCCCTCTGTCGCCAGGGCGACGATGGCGTCGGTGCCCTCCTGCACGGTCTGGTGGCCGCTGTGGCCGTTGAAGTCGGTCGCGGTGTAGCCGGGGTCGGCCGCGTTGAAGCGGATGTCCGGCAGCGCCCGGGCGTACTGCGTGGTGAGCATGGTGACGGCCGACTTCGACGCCGTGTAGAGCGGCGCGACGACGCTGGACTCGACCCGCCCGGGGTCGTGTGTGAGGGCGAAGGACCCCATACCGCTGCTGACGTTGACCACCGCCGGGCGCGCCGAGCGCCGCAGCAGGGGCAAGAAGGCGTGGGTCACGCGCACGATGCCGGCCACGTTGGTGTTGAGGATGTCCAGGGCGTCGGGGCCGGTGAGCTGGTCGGCGCTGCCATGCGCCCCGATGATCCCGGCGTTGTTGACGAGCACGTCGATGTGCCCCTCGTACGCCTGGACGTCGGCGGCGGCGCGGGCGACCGAGGCGTCGTCGGCCACGTCGATGAGCACGAAGCGCGCCCCGGCCCCAAGGCGCTCGGCGGCGGCCCGGCCACGCTCCGGGTCGCGGGCACCGATCAGGACCGTGTGGCCCAGGTCGCGCAGGCGGCGGGCGGTCTCGAAGCCCAGACTCTTGTTGGCGCCGGTAATGAAGGTGATGGTCATGGCGTCAGTGTGCGTCGCGGCCCGGTGGGCAACCAGTGACGGCGCAGCGGTAGGACGGGCAGTCCCACCCTGGGCAGTCCGGACGTGTCCGGCGCGGCGCTAGACTCGGGACCATGACCACCGCCGATACCAGCCTGGGGGCGACCCTGCGGATGTGGCGCGACCGCCTCTCGCCGCCCCAGCCCGCCCGGGGGGCCGGGGGACCGCGCCGGGCGGCGGGCCTGAGGCGCGAGGAACTGGCCGAGCTGGCCGGCGTGTCGGTCGATTACCTCGTGCGGCTCGAACAGGGCCGGGCGACCACGCCGTCGGCCCCGGTCGTCGCCGCGCTGGCCCAGGCCCTCCAGCTCAGCCGCCCCGAGCGCGACCACCTCTACCGCCTGGCGGGACTTCAGCCGCCCGGCGACCGGGCCGTCAGCGGCCGCATCTCGCCGGGGGTGCAGCGGGTCTTGCAGCGTCTGGGCGAGGTGGCCGTGGCCGTCTTTACGGCCGACTGGCACCTCATGTGGTGGAACCGCAGCTGGGCCGCGCTGCTGGGCGACCCGTCCGGCGCCGCGCCCGAGGACCGCAATTTCGTCTATGCCCGCTTTCCGGTGCCGGGTCGGCGCAGCGGCCTCGCGGCCTGGCCGGTGCAGTCCGACCGGCCGGAGGCGACCGACCGCGCGGTGGTCGCCGACCTGCGCCGTGTGGTCACGCAGTACCCGGACGATCCCCGTCTGGCCGGGCTGCTGCGTGAGCTGCTGGACGGCAACCCCGAGTTCGCCCGGCTGTGGCGTACGGGCGTGGTCGGTGAACACGTCGAGGACCGCAAGACGGTGCACCATCCCCTCGTCGGCGAGATCGTGGTGGACTGCGACGTGCTCTCGGCCGGCGAGGACGGCCTGCGCATCGTCGTGCTGACCGCCGCCGCCGGCAGCCCCGACGCCCTCAAGCTGGAGCAGCTGCGCCGCGCCGCGTCGTCCGCCTGAGCTGCGCGGCATTCACGCGGAGCGCCGTTCGTGTCGTCGCTCAACCGGGAGAGTGCCGGGTCATCGGCTTCACGTCCGGAAGCCGCTTTCCTCTGGTCTGGGCAGGCCTGCCCTGCTCGGACCAACTCACGCCACAAACGTCGGAGAGGCGTCGGGACCGGACCCTCTGGGCAGTGAGGGTGAATCCGGCCGGGGACTGCCCCCAGGCCCAGCGGCCCCGTCCAACCGCTGTCCTTTCCACGTGCTCCCTCCCCTCGATTCAGAGAACCAGGGTCATCCCCCGGTCCCTCTGAATTCTGTTCTCAGATCACCTCGCGGAAGGCCACGCTCTGCGAGCGGCTCTGCAACTCGGCGCGCAGGTAGCCCAGGCGCGGATGCTCCAGCCGGGGGTCGTGGGCCAGGATGTGCTTGGCGAGTTCGCGCGCCTGCTCGATGATCTCGGCGTCGTTGGCGAGGTCGGCCAGCCGCAGGTCCGGAATGCCGCTCTGGCGGGTGCCGCGCAGCTCGCCGGGGCCGCGCAGCTTGAGGTCGGCCTCCGCGATCACGAAGCCGTCGGTGGACCCCTCGATGATCTTCAGGCGCTGACGGGTCTTTTTGCTGTGCTCGCCGGCCACGAGCACGCAGTAGCTCTTGGCGCTGCCACGCCCGACCCGGCCCCGGAGCTGGTGGAGCTGCGCGAGGCCGAAGCGCTCGGCGTTCTCGATGACCATCACCGAGGCGTTGGGCACGTCCACCCCCACCTCGATGACGGTCGTGGACACGAGCACGTCGAACTCGCGCGCCCGGAAGCGTTCCATCACATGGTCCTTCTCGGCCGCCGACATCTTGCCGTGCAGCAGGTCCACGCGCGCCTCGGGCAGCAGCACCTTGAGGTCGTCGGCGAGCTGCGTGGCCGCCAGCAGCTCCAGGTTCTCGTTCTCCTCGATGAGCGCCGTGACCACGAAGGCCTGCCGCCCCTCGCGGATCTGGCGCATGACGAAGCCGTAGGCCTGCGCGCGGTGCGTATCCTGAATGAGTTTGGTCTCGACCGGCGTGCGCCCCGGCGGCAGTTCGTCGATAATGCTGAGTTCCAGATCGCCGTAGGCCGTGAGCGCGAGGCTGCGCGGAATGGGCGTGGCCGACATGACGAGCACGTCGGGCCGGCTTTTCAGCAGCCTGCGCCGCTGCTGCACGCCGAAACGGTGTTCTTCGTCCACCACCGCGAGCCCCAGGTGGTCGAACTGCACGTTCTCCTGGATGAGGGCCTGCGTGCCCACGACCACGTCCACGTCGCCCTGGGCGATGCGTGTCTGCATCTCCAGCTTGGCCTTCGGGGTCATTGCGCCGATGAGCAGCCCCACCCGCACGTCGAGCTGCCCGAGATACCCCACGAGGTTGGCGTAGTGCTGCCGCGCCAGGATCTCGGTCGGGGCCATCAGCGCGCCCTGGTAGCCGTCGCGCACGGCGAGGTACAGCGCGCAGGCGGCCACCGCCGTCTTGCCGCTGCCCACGTCGCCCTGCACCAGCCGGGCCATCTGGCGGTCGCTGCGCATGTCGTCGGTGATCTCCAGCAGCACGCGGCGCTGCGCGTTCGTGAAGCGGAAGGGCAGCGCGCCCTCGAAGGTGTGGATGTCCTCGCCACGTGCCTCGAACCGCTTGCCCTGCAACACGGCGTCCTCGCCCTGGAGCAGCATCCGCAGTTCGAGGAACAGGTACTCGTCGAAGCGCAGCCGGGCGGTGGCGCGCGACAGGTGCGCCTCGTCGCCGGGCAGGTGGATGCCCCACAGCGCGTCTCCCAGGTCGGTCACGCCGTACTTCTGGCGCCAGTGGATCGGCAGGTAGTCGCCGGGCGGCGCGGCCTGGAGCGCCTTGTGGGCGGCGCGGCGCAGGAACTCCTGCGAGATGCCCTCCTTGCTGTCGTACACGCCCACGATGCGCCCGGTGCTCAGCGAGTCCTGCGCGCCGTCCACCGTCTCCAGGTGCTCGACGCCCAGCTGTACGCTGCGCCCGAACTTCTTGACCCGGCCCGTCAGGACCAGCCGCGCGCCCTCCTTGAGCTGGCGCTCGACCCAGGGCTGGTTGAACCAGCTCGCGCGCACCCGCCCGCCCGAGGGCGTCTCCAGCACGATCTCCAGAATCTGCATGCCCGGCTTGGGGCTGCGGCGGTGCTTGCTGACGACCTGCCCCGACACCGTGACCTTCTGCCCCTCCTCGACCTCCGAGAGGTCGGGCAGCGCGCGGCGGTCCTCGTGGCGGTGCGGGTAGGCGTGCAGCACGTCGCGCAGCGTGTGCAGGCCCAGGGTCGCGAGTTTGCGCGCGCCGCCGGGGCCGGTGTCGAGCCGCGCGGTCTCGGCGTCCAGGGGCAGGCGCTCGCCGGGGGCGGCCTGCGGGGGGGCGGTGCGGGTGGCCTGGGCGCGGGGGCGCGGCCCCCTGTCGCCGGCCTTCTTCTCGGCGGCGTCCAGCAGGGCCAGCGCGGCCCCCAGGGCTTCGGCGCGCTCGGGGCCGCCCAGCGCCGCGTAGCCGCCCAGCTTCTCGCGCACCTGCGGAAAGGGGCTGGCCAGCGGCGAGGCCAGCAGCCGCTCGACCCCGCCCGCCACCACGCGGTCGTGGCAGCCTCCGGCGAGTTCCGCCGCCAGGGGCCGCCGCAGCCGCTCTCGCATTTCCTGAACCGTCGCCATGCCGCGCCCAGGCTAGCAGGCGGGGCGCGGCCCGATTGGGAGCTGCGGCGGCGGCGGCCGGCCCGTTTCATCTGACCGTTACAATCCGCGCATGTCCGATTTCTCCGCCGAGGCCCTGCCGTGAAGTGGCTCAACGTGCTGCTGGTGTTCCTGCCCATCGCCGCCTTTCTGGAATACACCGGGGGCAACCCCACCCTGATCTTCATCAGCGCGGCCCTCGCCATCTTGCCTCTGGCGGGCATCATGGGGCAGGCCACCGAGCAGCTCGCGGTGCGTGCGGGCAGCGCCGTCGGCGGGCTGCTCAACGCCACCTTCGGCAACGCGACCGAGCTCATCATCGCCTTCTTCGCACTTCAGGCGGGCAAGCTGGAGGTGGTCAAGGCGAGCCTCATCGGCTCGATCCTGGGCAACCTGCTGCTGGTCATGGGTCTGGCGGTATTCGTCGGCGGCCTGAAATACAAGGAGCAGCGGTTCAACATCAAGACGGCCGGGGCCATCTCCAGCCTCCTGACCATCAGCCTGATCGCCCTGAGCATCCCGACCATCTTCGACTACGCCGCGCGGGCGGTCGCCCCCGAGCTGGCCGCGCAGCTCGACGTGAATCTCTCGGACGCGGCGGCGGTCGTGTTGATCGTCATGTACGTGTCCTACCTGCTCTTTACGCTGCGCACGCACAGCGACCTGCTCTCGGCCTCCGACGACGACGATGCCGAGGAACCGGACGGCAAGCCCTGGAGTGTGGCGCTGGCGGTCGGTGTACTGGCCGCGAGCACGGTGGCGGTCGCCTTCATGTCTGAGTTCCTGGTCGGCACGCTGGAGGCCGCGACCGCGAGCCTGGGCCTCACCGAGTTCTTCGTGGGCCTGATCCTCATTCCCATCATCGGCAACGCGGCCGAACACGCCGCCGCCGTCATGTTCGCGCTGCGCAACAAGATGAACCTCTCCATGACCATCAGTCTGGGGAGTACGGTGCAGGTCGCGCTGCTCGTCGCGCCGCTGCTGGTCCTCGCGGGTCTGCTCGTCGGGCAGCCGATGAACCTGGTGGTCACGCCCCTGGAACTCATCGCCATCGTGGCCGCCGTCCTGATCGCCAACTCGGTGGTGCGTGACGGAGAAACCAACTGGCTGGAGGGCGTGCTGCTGCTGGGGGTCTACGTCATCCTGGCCTTCGCGGTGTTCTTCTACCCGGTCCCCTGAACGGACCACGGAAATGCGCCGCGCCCGGTCAAGGGGCGCGGCGCATTGTTGAGCGGAGGGCTTCAGCGCTTGGTGTTGGCGCGCACGTCGCTGACCGGCACGGCGGGGGCGGTGCGGGTGGTCGCGGCGCTGCGGGCACCCATCACGGCGGCGAGCAGCGTCAGGCCGCTGGCGAGCAGCCAGGCCCAGCCGGCGGTGCTGGCGGCGCCGCGCGCGGCCTGTTCGGCGGCCTGGGCGGTGCGGGTGGCCTGGGTCTCGATCCGGTCCACGGCCTTGTTGATTTCGGTCTGCACTTCGGTCGCCTGGGCGTTGCTCAGGCCCTGGCGCTCCAGACGGGTCACGAACTGCTCGCCGCTCAGCGCCTGACGGATGTTCTGCACGCGGGCCTGGGCGAAGTCGGTGACGTTGGTCAGGTCGGTGTTGCCCAGGTCGTACTGCGCGCGGCGCACGATGCCCGACACCACGTTGGCGGTGGCGCTCACCTGTTCCTGGTTGAGGTTGGTGTTGTCGGCGATCAGGCCCTCGACGTCGGCGGGCGAGATGTTGTTGAAAAAGCCCTGTACGCCGGGGGTCTGGGCAGCGCCCGCACCCGCAGCGGCGGCGCCGGTCGCGGCCGTGCCCACCACGCCGCTCACGACGTTGGTCGCGGTGCCCACGAGGCGGCTCGCGCCGTTGAAGGCGAACAGCGTGGTCAGCAGGACGATCAGGCCGCCGGTGATCAGGCCGGTCATGGTGGCGTCACCGTGGGTCATGGCGGCGATGCCGTCGTCGTTCCGGGTGGCAGGGACGCTGGCACGTACGGCGGTCAGGCCGGCGGCGTAGGCGCCCACCAGCGCGGCGATGGCGGCCCAGATGGCGGCGGCGATGCCCACGCCCGTGAGGGTCAAGCCGGTGATGGCGGTGATGACGGCGCCTAGGGCCACGATGGTCAGAGTGCTGACCAGACCCATGACGAGGCCGGCGATGACGCCGCGCCACGAGAGGCGCTGGGAGAGACGGTCGGCGTTCAGTGTGGTCATGGCATACTCCTTTGAAAACAGGGAAAGGGATCAGGAAGCTCGGGGCGGTCGGCTCGGGATACAGACTTGGCCTCTGCTCCGAATGTCCCGACCTTAGCCTCGGAAGTGAGTTTTCGCGCAGCCCCAAGAACTTAAGATGTGACTCATGAGTCAGGCCTGAGAAGTGCCGATGTCGTCTCGGCGCTGCTCAGGCCTGCACTGGTGGGGTGGGGGTTAGAGAACGTTTACGGAGCCTGGAAGGGCGTTCAAGCGTGGCGGCGGATACCGACGGCCCCCACAATTCGCCTGCTCTGCTATTCCAGGCTGGGCGGCGCGCCGCTGTCCGGGGCCGCGCGCACCGCCGGCAGGGCCAGGCTCAGCGCGAAGGCCACCGCCACCAGCCCCAGCGACAGGACGTAGGCCCGGCGCAGGCCCTCGGCCAGCTCGAACCCGCCCGCCGCGATGGCCGCCGGGCCGATGAGCAGGGCCATGATGGCCGTGCCCAGCGCCCCACCCATCTGCCGGGCGAAGAGCACGCCGCTGGTCACCGCGCCCAGCTCGCCGCCCGTGGCCGACTGCTGGGCGGCGAGCAGCAGGCTGAGCATCGCGAAGCCCATGCCCATGCCGACCGCGAAGCCCAGGGCGCTCGTGACCCACAGCGGCGCGTGCACCGCCAGGATGAGCAGCGCGAACATGACGACCAGCAGCGCGAAACCCAGCTGCGAGAGCCGCGCCAGGGGCACCACCCGGATGAGGCGCGCCGAGAGGATGCTCGTCAGGGTCCAGCCGACCAGCATGGGGGTCAGGATGGCCCCGGCCGCCGTCGCGCCGCCCGAGAGGCTCTGGGCGTACAGCGGCAGGTATGCGATGACCCCGAAGTAGGCCGCGCCCCCCAGCAGGTTGCCGGCGAAGGCCACACCCGGCACACGCTCGCGCAGCGCCTTCATGGGCAGCAGGGGAGCGGGGTGGCGCAGCTCGGCGGCGATGGCCCCCGCCAGGACGAGGACCCCCAGGCCCGCGAGGAACCACGCCCGCGTCTCCAGCCCCCAGACGATCAGGGCGCTGCCGGCCGTGAACAGGGCCGCGCCGGGCCAGTCGAGCCGCGCCGCCCGCCGCTCGCCCGTCTGCTTGAGAAACCGGGCCACGAGCGCGAAGGCCAGCACCCCGAAGGGCAGCGACACGAGAAAGGTCCACCGCCACGACAGCGAGTCGGTGAGCCAGCCGCCCAGCAGCGGCCCGGCCAGCCCCGAGATGCCCCACACCCCGCTGATGAAGGCCTGCACCTTGCCGCGTTCCTGAAGGCTGTACAGCTCGCCGACGATGGTCAGCGAGATGGTGAGCAGCGCGCCCGCCCCCAGTCCCTGCACCGCCCGCGCGCCGATGAGCCAGGGCATGTTCTGGGCCGCGCCGCACAGCGCGCTGCCCACCAGGAACAGCAGGACGCCGATGAGGTACAGCTTCTTGCGGCCCAGGATGTCCGACCCCCGGCCCCACAGCGGGCTGGAGACCGTGCTGGTCAGCAGGTACACGGCGAAGGGCAGGGCGTAGAGCGACTCGCCGCGCAGCTCGCGGATCACGCTGGGCATGGCGGTCGAGACCACGCTGGCCTCCATCGCGTTCAGGAAGATGCCCACGACCAGCCCGGTGGTCGCCAGCACCCGCAGGCGCTGCTCGGCCGGGCTGAGGGGAGCGGACTGGTGGGCGGCCCCGGCGACGGGCGTGCCGGGCGGGGCAGAGGCGGAATCGGTCATGCGGCCAAGGCTACTCTCCTGACCTGGAGACGGCACGGGGCCGCCGGCCGGCGTGGGCGGGGTCCACAGACGCCGCGCCGATGAGGACGGAAACCGGCGATCTTCAGCGTTGCTCAATGTTGAAAGGATGCGCGCTCCCTATACTGGCCCGGCGTCCCGCACCCCCTCCCGTTTCGTTGCCCAAAGGTGGATATTTCATGGAACAGACCGACCAGCTTATGCACGCCAACGACGCCCACCTGCGCTCCCGCGTCGGTCCGGCCCACCAGCCCAGCGGCCCCGAAACCTCCGTCGTCATCGACGGGGCGTCCTTCCAGGCCTGGGAGGGCGAACCGCTCATCGACGCCATCAACCGCGCCCAGATCAAGCTCGCGCAGGTGTGCTACCACCCGCAGCTCGGCCCCATCCAGACCTGCGACACCTGCGCCGTCGAGATCGACGGAACGGTCGGCCGCGCCTGCGGCACCCGCGTCACGCCCGGTATGACGGTGCGTACCCAGACGCTCGCCGCCCGCTCGGCGCAGCGCGACGCCTACGACCGCATCGTGGGCAACCACGACCTGTACTGCACGGTCTGCGACAACAACAACGGCAACTGCACGGTCCACAACACCCTGGGCCTGCTGGGCATCGACCACCAGACCCGCCCCTACCAGCCCAAGGGCTACGAGAAGGACGAGTCCAACCCCTTCTACCGCTACGACCCCGACCAGTGCATCCTGTGTGGGCGCTGCGTCGAGGCCTGTCAGAACGTGCAGGTCAACGAGACCCTGAGCATCAACTGGGAGTCCGAGCAGCCCCGCGTGCTGTGGGACGGCGGCGCGCCCATCGGCGAGTCAAGCTGCGTGAGCTGCGGCCACTGCGTCACCGTGTGCCCCTGCAACGCCCTGATGGAAAAATCCATGATCACCGAGGCGGGCATGTTCACGGGCATTCCGTTGCCGGTCTGGAACGCCTCCATTGATCTGGTCAAGGGGGTCGAGGGCGCGGCCGGGCTCAAGCCCATCATGAACGTCTCGGAAATCGAGTCGGCCGGGCGTGAGGGCTACATCGAAAAGACCAAGACGGTCTGCACCTATTGCGGGGTGGGCTGCTCCTTCGAAATCTGGACGAAAGACCGCCACATCCTCAAGGTCGAGCCGGGCCAGGGACCGGCCAACGGCATCTCGACCTGCGTGAAGGGCAAGTTCGGCTGGGACTACGTGAACAGCGAGGAACGCCTGACCAGCCCGCTGATCCGCGAGGGCGACCGCTTCCGCGAGGCGAGCTGGGAGGAGGCGCTGGACCTGATCGCCCGCAAGTTCACCGAGATCAGGGGTCAGCACGGCCCCGACGCCCTGGCCTTCATCGCCAGCAGCAAGGCCACCAACGAGGAAGCCTTCCTGGTGCAGAAGTTCGCCCGGCAGGTCATCGGCACGAACAACGTGGACAACTGCTCGCGCTACTGCCAGTCGCCGGCCACGCAGGGCCTGTGGCGCACGGTGGGCTACGGCGGCGACTCGGGGACCATCTACGACATCGAGAACGCCGGGCTGGTGCTGGCGGTCGGCACGAACACCGCCGAATCGCACCCGGTCCTCGCCACCCGCGTCAAGCGGGCGCACAAGCTCGCGGGCCAGAAGCTCGTCGTCGTGGACATCCGTGAGCACGAGATGGCCAGGCGCGCCGACGTCTTCCTGCGCCCCAGGCCCGGCACCGACTTCGTGTGGCTCTCGGCCATCAGCAAGTACATCCTCGACAACGGGCTGGAGGCCAAGGCGTTCCTGGCCGAGCGTGTCAACGACCTCGAGGAGTTCCGCCGCTCCATCGAGGGCTACACGATGGAGTACGCCGCCGAGGAGACCGGCATCGCCCGCGAGGAACTGGAAAAGCTCGCGCACATGATCGTCGAGTCGTCGGGCACCTGCGTGCTGTGGGCGATGGGCGTCACGCAGCAGTGCGGCGGTTCGGACACGAGCACGGCCATCTCCAACCTGCTGCTGGTCACCGGCAACTACGGGCGCACCGGCACGGGCGCCTACCCCCTGCGCGGGCACAACAACGTGCAGGGCGCGTCGGACATGGGGGCCATGCCCGACCGCACGAGCGGTTACCTCAAGACCACCGATCCCCTGAACATCCAGACCCACGAGCGCGAGTGGGGCGTGACCCTGCGGCCCGAGCGCGGCCTGGACAACACCCAGATGATCGACGCGGCCATCGAGGGCAAGCTCAAGTCGCTGTGGCTGACCGGCGAGGAGATGGGCCTGACCGACGCCGATTCCAACCACCTCATCAAGGGGTACGAGTCGCTGGACTTCTTCGTGGTGCAGGACCTGTACTTCACCTACACCGCGCAGTTCGCGGACGTGGTGCTGCCCGCCAGCCCCAGCCTGGAAAAGGACGGCACCTTCACGAACACCGAGCGCCGCATCCAGCGGCTGTACCAGGCCATGGAACCCCTGCGCGGCACCCGGCCCGACTGGCGCATCTATACGGCCGTCGCCAAGCGCCTGGGCCACGACTGGGGCTACACGCACCCCAGCCAGATCATGGATGAGGTCGCGCGCCTCTCGCCCATCTTCTCGGGCGTGAGCTACGAGCGCCTGGAGGGCTTCGGGTCGCAGGTATGGCCCGTGAACGCCGACGGCACCGGTACGCCGCTGCTGTACACCGAGCGCTTCAACTTCCCCGACGGCAAGGCCAAGCTGTATCCGGCCGAATACCAGCCGCGCCAGCACGCGCCCAACGCCGAATTCGACCTGCACCTGAACTCGGGCCGGATGCTGGAGCACTTCCATGAGGGCAACATGACCTTCAAGGTCGAGGGCATCGCCGAGAAGGCCCCCGATTCCTTCGTCGAGCTCAGCCCCGAACTGGCCGCCGAGCGCCGCGTGACGACCGGGCAGTACGTACGCCTGATCAGCGAGAGCGGCGCGATCCGCCTGCGCGCCCTGGTCACCGGCCGGGTAAGCGGCAACGAGGTCTACGTGCCGATGAACTCGGCCAAGTCGGAGAACGCGGTCAACCACCTCACCGGCCAGAACCGCGACCCCGTGACCCACACGCCCGCCTACAAGGACACCCGCGTGCGCATGGAGGTGCTGACCGAGACCGGCCCCAGCCCCCTCCCCAAGACCAACCCGCGCTACGGGCACCCGACCCCGCAGACCGGTGTGGAGGTCGAGCGCAAGTGGCAGCGTCCGGACTACATCTTCCCCGGCGGCGAGCTGGCGATGCTGGGCGACAGCCTCAACCGCCGTGTGGACGGCCTGGGCACCGACGACTGAAGCGGGGCGGGGGAGGGCGCGGCGTGGGCCGGTCCTTCCCCCCTCTTTCCCGACCTCCTGAGGAACAGACATGGCCAAAGCACTGGAATTTACCCCGCGCGTCAAAACTCCCGAAGAAAAGCTGGGCGAGAGTGTCCACGATTCGGCCCCTGCGCTCGACGAGAGCCTCAAGCTTCTGCGCGAGCTGCACGAACACGGCGTGCTCGACGTGCTCATCAAGCTGGTGCGCGGCGGCGAGGGCCTGAGCGCCTCGGCCATCCACATCCTGGGCGGCAAGAGCGGTACGGCGATCCTGCGCAACGGCGTGGAGATCGTCAAGATTCTCGACGGCCTGGATCACCGTGAGCTGCGGGCGCTGGGCCACGGCCTGCAACTCGGCGTGAGTCAGGGCGCGCAGCACGTGGCCCAGGGCAAGGGCGTGGGGCTGGGCGACCTCGTGGGCCTGATGCGTGACCGCGACGTGCAGCTCGCGCTGGGGGCCATCTTCGGGCTGCTCAAGGGGCTCGGGCGCGGCCTGCGGGAGGCGCGCGGCGAGGACACCGAGACCGGCAACCAGCGCGAGGTGGACCGCGGCGCACGCTGAGCCCGACCCCCCGCCGGGCCCGGGCGCGCTGCTGCGCGTGCCGGCCCTGCGCCTCGTCGGGGGCCGGCCGGAAGCGCGGGAAGACCTGCTGGCGGTTGAGGAGCCTCTCGAATTGCGGCTGCACGGCCCGGACAGTCCCCTGGTCCTGGCTGTCCTCATGCGCACGCCCGGCCACGACCGCGAACTGCTCACCGGTTGGCTGGTTTCCGAGGGCCTGCTGCCCGCCGAGCGGACGCTGGACCCCGATCCCGAGAACCCCAACGTCTGGCACCTGCACACGCCCGAACACGCCCGGCTGGCCCTGGGGGCGCGGCTGGGGGTATCGTCGAGCGCCTGCGGGGTATGCGGCAGTGGCAGCGTCGAGCGCCTCGCCGTGCGCGCGGAAGCGCCCCGGTGGACCGGTGGCCTGCTGGACCCGGCCATGGTCGCGGCGCTGCCCGAGCGCCTGCGGGCCGCGCAGCCGGGCTTCGCGGCGACGGGCGGACTGCACGCGGCGGGCCTGTTCACGCCGCAGGGGAAGCTGCTGGCCGCCTTCGAGGACGTGGGCCGCCACAACGCCACCGACAAGGCGGTGGGCTGGGCCACGCTGCGCGGCGACCTGCCGCTCTCCGGACAGGTGCTGGCCGTCAGCAGCCGAGCCGGCTTCGAGATCGTGCAGAAGGCGGTCACGGCGGGCGCGGCGGTGGTCGTGGCGGTCGGGGCGGCCAGCAGCCTCGCCGCAGACACGGCCGCCACCTTCGGGGTGACGCTCTGCGCCTTTACCCGCGAGGGCCGCTTCACCGTCTATGCGGCCCCCGGGCGCCTCGCCCTCCCCGGAGCGTGAGGGAAAACTCAAGGTCCGCCCGAGACAGGTCGGGTCCACGTCCCCGCCCGGACGGCATACTGCCCCTACCGTTGCACGTCAAACCAAATAGGTAGGGGGACATACGATATGGGACTGTTGGACCGTGAACATTCCGTGGCCGGGCCCGGATGGAGCCGCTGGCTGGTGCCACCCGCCGCGCTGGCCGTCCACCTGAGCATCGGGCAGATCTATGGCTATTCGGTGTTCAACAAGCCGCTCACCCGCCAGATCGGCGGCGACCTGACGGCCGCCACCGGCGCGGCCGGCGACTGGTCGCTCTTTCAGGTCGGGCTGATCTTCAGCGTGGCGCTGTTTTTCCTGGGGGCCAGCAGCGCCCTGTTCGGCAAGTGGGTCGAGCGCGAAGGGCCGCGCAAGACCATGTTCACGAGCGCGCTGCTGTTCTGCGGCGGCTTTTTCGTGGCGGCGCTGGGGGTCAAGCTGCATAGCCTTCCGCTCATCATCTTCGGCAACGGCGTGCTGGGGGGCATCGGGCTAGGGCTGGGGTACATCTCGCCGGTCAGCACGCTCATCAAGTGGTTCCCCGACCGGCCCGGCCTCGCCACCGGCATGGCGATCATGGGTTTCGGCGGCGGCGCGCTCATCGGCAGCCCGCTGGGCACCGCCCTCATGAACCGCTTCGCCGGCGACGGCACCCTGGGCGTGGGCACCACCTTCCTGATCATGGGAGCCGCGTACCTCGTGTTCATGATCTTCGGGGCCTTCCTGGTGCGCGTGCCCGCCGAGGGCTGGCGGCCGGCAGGCTGGACGCCGCCCGTCACGCAGGCCAACGCCATGATCTCCTCGCACAACGTGCTGGTGGACCAGGCCTTCCGGACCCCGCAGTTCTGGCTGCTGTTCGCGGTGCTGTTCCTGAACGTGACGGCGGGCATCGGCGTGCTCGGGCAGGCCAGCGTAATGATCCAGGAGATGTTCAGCGACGCCGTGCGCGGCGCGGGCCTGGGCGTCACGGCCGCCGCTGCTGCGGGCTTCGTCGGCCTGCTCAGCATCTTCAACATGGCGGGGCGCTTCTTCTGGAGCAGCACGAGCGACCGCATCGGCCGCAAGCCCACCTACATGGTGTTCTTCGCGCTCGGGGCCGTGCTGTACTTCCTGATTCCGCTGTTTGGCCGCCTGGGCAACCTGCCGCTGTTCGTGCTGTGCTTCGCGGTCATCATCAGCATGTACGGCGGGGGCTTCGCGACCATTCCGGCCTACCTGCGCGACCTGTTCGGCACCGCCAACGTGGGGGCCATCCACGGCCGCCTGCTGCTGGCCTGGAGCGCCGCCGCCATCGTCGGCCCCAGCCTCCTGAACGGCTTCCGTGACCGCCAGATCGCCGCTGGGGTGCCCGCCGCCCAGGCCTACTCGACCGTGATGTACATCATGGCCGCGCTGCTGGTCCTGGGCTTCGTCGCCAACCTGATGGTGCGCCCGGTCGCCAGCCGCTTCTGGGCCGACCACAACCCTGCCCCGGCCGGCGCCGTGTCGGCCGACGACTGAAGGAGCCCTGCCATGACCGACAACCGCACGCCGCAGCCCACCGCCCTCATCGCCGTGACCTGGCTCGTCGTCGCCGTGCCCCTGCTGTGGGGCATCTGGGAGACGCTGGTGAAGGTGGTCGCCCTCTTCCGCTGAGCAGGCCGCAGAAAAGCGCCGCCAGGGTCACGGCCCCGGCGGCGCTTTCGCGTACCTGTCCTTACACGAAGGCGCTCAGACCCGTCACCGCGCGGCCCACGACCAGGGTGTTGATTTCGTTGGTGCCCTCGTAGGAGTAGATGGCCTCGGTGTCCGCGAAGTGCTTGGCGACGCCGTTTTCCAGCAGGATGCCGTTGCCCCCCAGCGTCTCGCGGGCCAGGGCCACCGTCTCGCGGCAGCGCGCGGCCGTGACCACCTTGGCGAGCGCGGCGTGCTCGTCGCGCATCTCGCCCGCGTCGGCCATGTGCGACAGGCGCAGCACGGTCGCCAGCATGCCCGTCACGTTGCCCAGCATGTGGACGAGGTGGTTCTGGATGAGCTGGAACTCGCCGATGCGCTTGCCGAACTGCTCGCGGTTCTGGGCGTAGGCCAGCGCCAGTTCGTAGGCGCCCATCGCGCAGCCCACCCCCTGCCACGCCACCCCGGCGCGCGTGAGCTTGAGCACCTCGGCGGTCGTGCGCCAGCCGCGCACCTCCTGAAGGCGGTCGGTGTCGGGCACGCGGCAGTCGGTCAGGGTGATCTGGCCGTTTTCCACGATGCGCAGGGCGGTCTTGCCCTCGATCTTCTTGACCTCGTAGCCGGGCGTGCCCGCGCGCACGATGAAGCCGCGCACCTCCTGGGTGTCCACGTCGCGCGCCCAGATCACCGTGAAGTCGCTGAAGGTCGAGTTGCCGATCCACTTCTTCTCGCCGCGCAGGGTCCAGCCGTCGCCGTCGCGCTTGCAGGTCGTGCGCATGCCCTGGCTGACCTGCGAGCCGCCCTCGGGCTCGGTGAGGCCGAAGGCCCCGATGGCTTCCAGGTCCATCATCTTGGGCAGCCACTCGGCCTTCTGCTCGGCGCTGCCGCCCAGGGCGATGCTGGCGAAGGCCAGGCCCGCATGCACGCCGAAGAAGACGGCGGTGCTCACGTCCACCTTGCAGGCCTCCATCGTGATCAGGCCCTCGACGACCGTCGCGTTGGGTTTGCGGCTGCCGTCCTCGTTCCAGACCTTGCGCAGCAGGTCGAGCTTGCGCAGCTCGGGGATGAGGTGGCGCGGGAACTCGTCGCGGTTCCAGTATTCGTTCATGATGGGCGCGACATGGTCGTGCATGAACGCCTTCGTGGTCGCGGCCACGGCGCGCTCGTCGTCGCTCAGGCCGTCCAGTTGCCCGAAGAAGTCGGCGTCGGGCGCCGGCAGTTCGGGGCGCTTGTGCTCGCCGCCCGCCATCATCCGCGTGAGCTGCGAGAGCTGCTTGTCGCTCATCTTCGACGCGGCGCCCAGCAGCGCGGCGAGGTCCACCTTCTCGCTCAGGCGGCCCAGCGCCTCCAGGTCGATCTGGGCGAGCAGGGCCATCGGGTTCGGGCCGGATTTGGTGGTCATGAATCTATTTTGTACTCGGTCCAAATAAGTGGAACAGTGTCCTGCCCTACGCAGCCCCGCCCCCAGGCATTGAGCAAGACTTGAGAGATGGGCCGTCGTGCGGTGTGGGGCAGGGCAGGCGCGTAGCATCGCGGCAATGGGAGCGATTTCGGATAGGGCACGGACGACGGGCAGGCCGGTCGGCAGGGGGACGGGGCTGGCGAGGGCCGCCGCGTGACCTCCGCCTCCGGCGCGCGTCCGACGCGGCCCCTGTCCGGCAAGCCCGCCGGATATATGGGGCTGGCGAGCTATTCCAGCCTGGGGCGGCTGTGGGCGCTGCTGCGCGGGGCCGAGGCGCAGGGCCGCACGGTCTCGCTCGTGCGCGGCGACCCGCCCGAGACGGCGCGGCGGCGCGTCGCGGGCTACGCCCTGAGCGGCGCGGGCTTTTTCGTGGACCCGGCCCCGCTGGTCGTCGAGCTGGAGGACGGTTTCGAGACGCACCCGGCGCTGGTGGCCCTGCTGGCGGGCGACAGTGGGCCGCTGCGTGACGAGCTGAATGCCCATTTCGAGCTGCGGCTCGACTTCGTGGTGGCGCTGACGGCGGGGCGCGACCTCATCGTGCGCCCCGAATTCGCCTTCCGGCCGCTGGTGCCCGGCCTGAGCACCCTGCCGCCCCGGTTGCCCCTGCGTGCCCGGCGGCTGGCCCGCGACGAGGTGAACGTACTGCTGCTGCGCGCCTGTGGGCTGGGGTAGGGGGCGGCAGGGGCCTCAGCCGTCGCTGGGGGTGCGCTTCTTGGGCTTGCTCGCCGCGAAGGCGGCCAGTCTGGCAAGGAGTTGCGGCGGCGTGTTGGTCAGCAGGTAGCGCGAACTGGGGTTGAACTGGGCGAAGCGCTCGACGCGGTCCAGCATCTCCGTGAACACGTCCCCGGGCATGTCCAGCGCCGGGGTCAGGCGCACGGTGCGTTTGCTGCTCAGGCTGAGATTGGCCATGACGCCGGCATTGTGCAGTTCGCGTAGGGCCAGGATGGCGGTCGCCTCATGCGCGAGTTCCTTCAGGGCGCCGGGCAGCGGCAGGCCTACGACCGGCTGGAACTGCATCGCCATGAGCAGGCCCTGGCCGCGGACCGTCTCCAGCAGGCGCGGAAAGCGGCGCTGCACTTCCTGCAAGTGCGCCAGCCCCTGCTTGCCCAGCTCCAGACTGCGGGCCGGAAAGTCGTTCTCGACGAGGTATTCCAGGGACTTCAGGCCGACCGCCATCGCCAGGGCCCCGCCGCCGAAGGTGTTCGAGTGCCGCTTGCTGCTCAGGCCGCCGAGCATCTTCTTGTAGATGGGGCCGCGCACGATGGTCGCGCCGACCGCCGTCATGCCGCCGCCCAGCGGCTTGGCGAGCGTGACGATGTCGGGGTCCAGGCCCTGCGCCGCCGACTCGAACCAGTGGCCGGTGCGCCCCAGGCCGGTCTGGATCTCGTCGGCGATCACCACGATGCCGTGCTGGCGGCACAGCTCGCCCAGGCCGCTCAGGAAACCGGGCGGGGGAATGTTCACGCCGCCCTCGCCCTGGATGGGTTCGACGACCACCGCGATCACCTTGTCCGGCCCCAGGCGGCGGATCAGGTCGCGCAGGGCCTGGAGGTCGCCGTAGGGGCTGGTGAGGGCGCCCGGCACCAGCGGCCGGAAGATGTCCTGGTACTCGGGGTTGGGCGTGAGGCTCAGGGCGCCGTAGGTCTTGCCGTGGTACCCGCTGGAAAAGGAGATGAAGGCCCGCGCCCTGGGGCGCCACGCCTTGGCGAACTTCATCGCGCCCTCGATGGCCTCGGTGCCGCTGGAACAGAAAAATACCTGGCTGTCCTCGTGGCTGGGCAGCTCGCGGGCCAGCAGCCGCACGAGGTTGGCCTCCAGCGCCGCGCGCCAGGGTGAACTGGACTGCTGGGCCAGCCCCATCGCGCGGTTGTGGTCGAGGTAGCCGTGCAGGAATTCGGTCAGGACGGGCGGCATCTCGCCGAAGGGGGTGGCCGCGTAGCCGCTCGCGTTGATGCGCCGCCGGCCCCGCTCGTCCTCGAGTTCCCAGGGCGTCACGCGAGAGAACGGCCCCCCCACCCCGATCAGGTCAAGGCCGTAGAGCAGTTCCTCGTTGCCGTACTGCTGTTCGAGCCGCCGCGTCTCGGCGGGTGCCAGGCGACCATCCAGCACGTCCTGCGCGCGGATGAAGTCTCGGGGAAGGCCAGGGGTCATGCGCAGCAGTCTAGCGGCGCAGCCCCCGGCTCAGGTCGTGGGCCAGGCCCGGGGGGACATGCAGGCCCAGCGCGGCGGCGAGTTCGGCGGTCCAGGCCCAGGCCTCGGCGTAATGGATTTCCAGGCGGTCCAGAGGGCCGGTCGTCCGGGCGTAGCGTTCCAGCGCCGCGCCGCCTAGCTCCCACTCCGCGAGCCGCGAGGGGTTGACCCAGTGCCCGGTCTGTCCGTCCGCCAGCCGGACCAGCCGTAGCAGGCCGCCCCGCACCCAGGCCAGCAGCTCGTGGGCGCGGATCCGCTCGCCGCGCGCCAGCACGTTGGCCCCGAACACCAGCCAGCCCAGCAGCCGGTCGAGGATGCCCTGCACCTCGGCGGCCGGGTCGGGCTGCGCCCGGGTACCCAGGCGGCGCAGTGCCCCGGCCAGACGCCCGTCCGTGTCCTTGACGGACATCCGGGTGGGGTCGGCGTGGGCGGCGGGCCAGCCCGCGAGATCCGCGAGGCGGCCCGGCGTCTCGGCGTGGATTTCGAGGCGCAGCAGCCCGTCCAGCACGAAGTTGGGCGTGCCGAAGTCGTTGACGAAAAAGTGCCGGATACGGAAGGGCGAGTCCCGCAGCACCCCGCCGACCCAGGCCAGTACGTCGAGCCGGGCAGGGTCCGGCAGATAGAGGAAATATTCCAGATCGCTGAACCTGTCGGCCGCGCCCTGCGTAAAGCTGCCGTAGGCGAGGGCGTGGGTGATCCGGGGGTCGCGTCTGGCCGCCTCCCGAATCAGGTGGTCAAGATGGTCGTGAGGGAAAAGCTGGACGGTCATTCAGAAACCTCGGCGGCGCAGCGGGACTGGAGGAGGCTGACCCTTCCCGACAAGGACCGTCCTGAAACTGAGGGGACCGCGGGGGCTGTTCTCGCCCCCAGCGTTTCCGGGAGCCGGTTCAGTCCACGTCTACCCCGAGCGCCGGGTCGCGGGCCAGCTCCACCGCGCGGCGCACCTGCTCGGGAAGATTGCGGCCCAGGCTCAGGGGCGGCAGGGCGTCCGGCGCGAAAAAGGCACTCTCCAGCGTCTCGATATTCTCGGTGTGCGCCGTCTCGGGACCGGTCAGCTCGCACAGCAAGAACAGCTTGTAGACCGCCCACAGGTCGGGCGGGTGCGGATGCTGGGCCTTGTCGAGCGCGGCGAGCAGACGCACGGCCCGCACCTCGCGGCCGGTTTCCTCGCGTACCTCGCGCACGGCGATCATGCGCGGACTCTCGCCGGGGTCGGCCCAGCCGCCGGGCAGGCTCCAGCGGCCGTCCTCGCGCTCGCGGGTCAGCAGCACCTCGCCGGCCGCGTTCAGCACGACCGCCCGCACGTCCACCTTGGGGGTCAGGTAGCCCTGCTCGGCCCGCAGGATTTCCGTGACCTCGGCCACGTCCTGCCCGGTCCGGGCGGCCAGCAGCTCGGCCGTCAGGTCGCGCAGCCGCCCGAAGCGTTCGCGGTCGTAGGGATCGCGGGTGTAGGTCAGGCCCGCCTGGGCGATGGAGTGCAGCTCCTGGAGCTGGGCCAGGGTGGGGGAGGGGTCGGGGCGTGCGGAGGGGTCCATAGGCAGCACTGTAGGCCGCCGGGCCCGAGCCGCTACACTCGCCCCTGTGAACGAGTCTGTATTGCAGTTTCCCCGGGGCTTCCGCGCGGCGGCGATGGCGGCGGGCATCAAGCCCAGCGGCAAGACCGACCTGAGCTGCGTGGTCAGCGACACCGACTGCGCCTGGGCCTTCGCGGGTACCCGCAGCACCACCGCCGCCGCCAGCGTGCTGCGTAACCGCGAACTGGCCGGCGCGGGGGGCGCGGTGCGCGCGCTGGTGGTCAACGCCGGGGTCGCCAACGCCGCCACGGGCCGCAAGGGCGCCCAGGACAACGCCATGATGGCCGAGGCGCTCGCCAGCGTGCTGGACGTGCCCGAGGACGCGGTCCTGAGTGCCAGCACCGGCATCATCGGCCACCTGCTCCCGATGGACAAGGTCCTGAGCGGCGTCGAGCATCTGCCGACCGAACTGGGCACGGCGGCCCTGCCCTTCGCCACCGCCATCATGACCACCGACACCCGGCCCAAGACCGCGCACGCGACCCTGGGCAGCGGCGCGCGCATCGTCGGCACGGCCAAGGGCAGCGGCATGATCCACCCCGACATGGCGACCATGTTCGCCTTCGCCTTCACCGACGCGGCGGTGGACCAGGGCGCCCTCCGGGCCGCCTTCCCGGCCATCATCGCGCGCACCTTCAACGCGGTGACGGTGGACGGCGACACGAGCACCAGCGACATGGCGGTCGTCTTCGCCAACGGTCAGGCCGGGGCCACCGACGAGGCCGAGTTCCTGGCGGCCCTCGAAGGCGTGATGCGCGACCTCGCCCGCCAGATCGCCGCTGACGGCGAGGGCGCCACCAAGCTGCTCACCGTGAAGGTCGCGGGCGCGCGCACCGAGGCCGAGGCCCTGGCCGCCGCGCGCACCTGCTGCGTCAGCCCGCTGCTCAAGAGTGCCGTCCACGGTTCGGACCCCAACTGGGGCCGCGTGATCATGGCGGTGGGCCGCAGCGGCGCGGGTGTGGACATCGAGAAGATGACGGTCGCGGTGCAGGGTACGCCGGTGTTCGCCGGCAAGCCCCTGGGTTACGACGCGGCGGCCGTGAGCGGCAGCATGAAGGCCGAGGAGGTCGTCTTCGAGGTGAACCTGGGCGTCGGGGACGCGCGCGGTGAGGCCTGGGGCTGCGACCTGAGCGCCGCCTACGTAAGCATCAACGCCGACTATACGACCTGAGCCGGGATGAGCTAGACTCCGCGAAATTTCCAGACCTGCCCGGTCAGCAAGGCGCAAGCCCCCTGCTGGCGGGGCTTTCCTGTGTGTTTCCTCATCCGAAATGAGAAAAAATCTGTCACAATAGGAAAGTTGCGCAGACAGGCGCACCTGTTTGTACCAGGTTCAGTTGACTCGTTTTTTCCTCAGCGGTGGCAGATTCCGGCATTGGCCCGGAGCTGTGTACTCCGCTTCTCCCGGAGGAGCTGCATGTTCAATCCCCCCACCCTCGAAGACCTTCAGGAAACCCGCCGCGCCAACGAGAAGCTCGTGCTCAAGGCGCTCGAAAGCAAGCCCGAGTGGGTCGAAACCGAACTCGCCAAGACCACCAGCCTCGCACTGTCGCACCTGCGCGCCGCGCTCGCCAGCCTGCTTGACCAGGGCCGCGTGCGCCGCCTGCCCGGCACCGGCACCCGCGCCGTGTACGGCCTGGCCGACCCCGGCCTCGCCGACGTGCCCGCCACCCCCCTGACCACCGATGCCAAGCGCATCCGCGACTACCTCGAAGGCCGCGCCGACAGCGCCCTGTACATGAGCGAGCAGCTGCGCCTGAGCCGCGAGGAGATCATGGCCGCTCTGAGCCTCCTGAACGCGCACGGCATGATCACCTGCACCTTCGTGGGCAGCCTGGTCATCTTCCGCCTCAAGGAAAGCCAGGCGCTGGGCCAGGAGCAGGCCGCGCCCGCCGCGACGGGCAAGAAGAAGCAGGTCGCCTGAGCTTCTGCTCCTGCTGAGGAAGGTGCCCGGCCGCGTGAGGTGGCCGGGCACCTTCTTTTGCGGGTAGAAAGCATTAATGACAAAGAGGGCCTTCCCATGACCGAACGGACAGGTATAGCCCGCAGAGAGCGGGTGCATTCGGACGAGCAGGCTGGCCTTGCAGGGTTGAGCAGTAGAGAAGAAAAGGGCCAGAAGTCTTCGTTCCGGCGTCCTCATCCGGAGAAGTGCTTCAGGCCCTCTGCCGCCTGTGGGTCGGTCGCCCGTGCCGCTATCCTGGGGGGGTGAACGCCGCGACCGACCCGCACGCCGTCCTGAGCCTCGACGCGCTGGAGTCGCTGTACCCCGAGCCCAGCCGGGGCGTACGGCTCAAGGTGATGGATCATCTCGACGCGGGACTGGCCGCCTCGCTGGCCCTCTCGCCGCTGTGTTTCCTGGCGACGGGCAACGCCGAGGGCCAGCTCGACTGCTCGCCGCGCGGCGACGCCGGAAGCTGCGTGACCCTGCTCGACCCGCACACGCTGCTGCTGGCCGACCGGCCCGGCAACAACCGCCTGGACAGCCTGAAGAACATCGTGCAGAACCCGGAGGTCGGCCTGATCTTCCTGCTGCCCGGTGTGGACGAGGTCATCCGCGTGAACGGGCGCGCGCACGTCACCACTGCCCCCGAGCTGATGGCGCGCCTCGCCCTGAACGGCAAGCCTCCGCGCGCGGTGGTCGTCGTGAAGGTGCGCGAGGCGTTCATGCACTGCCCGCGCGCCTTCAAGTCGGCCGGGCTGTGGGACGCCGGGGGGCACCTGACCCCCGAACAGCGCCCCGACTTCACGGCCATGTTCGTAGAGCACGTGCGGGTCAACTCGGGCGGCTGAGGGGGAGTCCGGGACTGAAGCCGCCGCTTTTCCTGCCTGCTCCGCCTGGGAAAGTTCTGGGGGCACCCACGGAACTTTCCCGAATCCGGTTCAGGGAACGACGACCGCCGCCTGCGCACCGTATTCGGCCAGGGCAGGACCGGTGACGGCCGCGACCTGCCCGGCCCGCACGAGGGCCACCACCGCGCCCCCGAAGCCCGCGCCGGTCATGCGCGCGCCGTAGGTGTCGGGCTGCGCCTGGAGCAGCGCCACCAGCCGGTCCACCTCGGGGTGGCTGACCGCGTAGTCGTCCCGCAAGCTGGCGTGCGAGGCGTTCATGAGCTGTCCGAAGGTGGCGGCGTCGGCGTCGATGGCCGCCTGCACGCGGGCGTTCTCGGTGATGACGTGCCGGGCGCGGCGCGCGAGCAGGTCGGGCAGTTCTTCGGTGCGCGACACGTCGGTCACGTCGCGCAGCAGCTGCACGCCGAGGAGCCGGGCGGCCTCCTCGACCTGGGCGCGGCGCTCGTTGTACCCGCTCTCGGCCAGTCGGCGCGGCACGCCCGAGTCGATCACCACGACCTGCGCCCCGGCCGGGAAGGGCAGGGCGCGGCGCTCCAGCGTGCGCGTGTCGATCAGGAGCATGGTGCCGGTGTCCGCGAGGCTCGACGCCATCTGGTCCATCACGCCGCACTTGACGCCCACATACTCGTGTTCGACCTCCACACCCCGCAGGGCGAGGTCCACGTCGTTCAGGTCCAGGCCGTACAGCTCCCGCAGCGCGCGCAGGGTCGCCACCTCCAGCGCCGCGCTGCTGCTCAGGCCGCCGCTGGGCACGTCGCTGGCGACATGCACGTCCAGGCCCTCGTTCACGCCGCTCAGCTCCAGGCAGCCGGTCAGGTAGGGCGCGAAGCCCACGCCGACCTCGCCCACCGGCACCTCCAGGCGCTGGTCCAGGTTGGCGCTGTAGAGCCGGTGGGTGGCGGTACCGTTGCGCCGCAGCGACACGGTCGCGCGCTGCGGAATGGCGGTCGGCAGCACGAAGCCGCCCTGGTAGTCGGTGTGCTCGCCCAGCAGGTTTACGCGGCCCGGCGCGCTGGCGCTGGCCTCGGGTGCGTGGCCGAAGGTGTCCTCGAAGGCGGTCACAGCACGACCTCCTTGAGTTCGCGGGCGGCCACCTCGGGGAACTTGTCGTTGGCGAACTCGCCCGCGCCCTGCTCGGTGCCCGCGAGGTACTTCATGCGGCCCGGCGCACGCAGGTACGGATACAGCTCGATGTGCAGCGGAAATTCGGGGTACTCGCCGTCCAGCGGCGCCTGGTGCACCGTCATGAGGTAGGGCATCCGGCCGCCGAACAGCCCGTCGAGGCGGTTCAGGGCGTCCTTCAGGACCCGCGCGAGGCTGGCCTGCTCGTCGGCCGACAGGTCCGAGAGGCGCGCGGCCGGGCGGGCGGGCACCACCCAGGTCTCGTAGGTGTAGCGCGCGAAGGGCGGCACGACACTCAGGGCCAGGCCGCCGTCGAGGACGACCCGCTCGCCGCCCGCCCGCTCCTCGGCCACGAAGTCGCCCAGCCAGGGGCGACCCTGCTCGGTGTGGTAGCGCTGGGCCTGTTCCAGCATCCGCGCCTGCACGGGCGGGACGTGGTCGTAGGCGTACAGCTGGCCGTGCGGGTGGTGCAGCGTGACGCCCACCTCGACGCCCCGGTTCTCGAAGGCGAGCACGCTCCGGACCGTGCCGCCCTCGGCCAGCCGGGTGGTGCGGTCGGCCCACACGGCGATGAGCAGGGCCATCTGCTCGTCCGACAGGTCGGCCAGGCGACCCTGGGCACTCTGGCTGAAGACCACGACCTCGCAGGCGCCGACGCCCGCGCGCGTCCCTGCCGGCCCCGGCTCGGGCTGGGGGGCCGTGAGGGTCAGGCTGGGAAAGCGGTTGGCGAAGACGGCGATGTCGTACTTTCCGCGCGGCAGCTCGGTGGGGTGTTCGGGGTCGCTGGTGGGGGCCAGCGGGTTGTACTCGGGCGGCGGCAGGAAGGTGCGGCCCAGCCGGTGTGCGGCGTACATGACCCACTCGCCGCGCAGGGGGTGCCAGCGCATGACCGGGCGCGCGTCCACGGCCTCCGGGCTGGGGCTGGGAATCTCGGACGTGACCTCGATAGGGGCCAGGCCGTACAGCGTCAGGGGCCGCCCGTCGGGCTTGATGAAGTCCTGGCTGTGAAACCGGTTGCCCGGAGTACGGAATTCAGTCATGCGCCAGTTCTACCAGGGTTTGGGCTTGTGTGTGGGCGCCTACACTCCGGCCCGCGTCCAGCACTCGGAAGCTGCGAGCAGGCAGGTCGCCGGCCGCCGTGTCGGTGATATTGAAGGTGCCGCGTACCCACTGGGTCACGGTCGGGCCGCCCGCCATGGTCAGGGCGACGGGGCGGTCGGGGGCCGTGATCTCCAGCGAGCGCCGCAGCAGCGCGAGGTCGGCCTCGCCCAGCATGGCGATGGGGTCGCTGCTCGCGCGCAGACCGCCGATGGTATCGAGCATGCCCAGCATGGCCCCGCGCTCGTGGTCGCGCAGCAGGCTCAGCTCGCGCCGGGCGATCATCACGTCGGGGTCGGGCTGATACCACGCGTGCTGATACCAGCGGGCCAGCGTGGTCTGGAGGGCGCTGCGGGTGGCGGGCACCGCGCCGTCGCCCAGCAGCACACGCCGGGGCTGGTCGTCCCAGAAGGGCGTCACGTCGGGGCCGGTGCGCATGGCGTCCACGATGCCGATGCTCGCGGCGACCGGCGCCCCGCAGGCCAGCAGGAAGCCGTCCTCGCCCAGCCCGTCGCGGATGGCCTGGAGGCCCATACGGTAGGCCTGCGCGCGGCTGACCGCCGGGTCGTGCCGCACGCCCGGAAAGGCCGCCGCGTACAGGAAGTCGATCTTGAGGTAATCGTAGCCCCAGCCGCGGCAGGTCGCGGCGAGGTCGCGCAGCCACGCCAGCGCTTCCGGGTGCGTCGTGTCGAGCGCGGCGTACGGCCCGCCCCAGTTGTCGCCCAGCAGCAGCGGCGCGCCCGCGTCGTCCTTCAGCAGCCATTCGGGGTGCGCGGCAAAGAGCTTCGAGTTCGGTCCGACCAGGAACGGGGCCAGCCACAGCCCGGCGCGGTAGCCCAGTTCGGCCAGCTGCGCGGGCAGGTCGCGGGCGTGGCCGCCGAAGGTCGGGTCGGCGCCGAACCAGTCGCCCAGGTCGGCCTGGAAGCCGTCGTCGAGCTGGAACACGTCGAAGGGCAGCTCCCGCTCCTTCGCCAGCCGGGCATTGTCCAACATGTCGCCCAGCGTCACCTCGCGGAAGTAGCTGTACCAGCTGCACCACACCCGCAGCGGCGCGGGCGTGCGCGCGCCCATGCGCCGCCCCAGCTCCGCGCTCAGGCGCTCGACCGTGGCGATCACGTCGTCCGTCTCCTCCCAGGCGACCTCGACCTCGGGGCCTTCCAGCGCGCAGCTCACCTCGACCCGGTCGCCGGCCGCGCGCACCTCCCAGTGGGCGAAGGTGTGCGCGGCGTCCAGCGCGCAGCCCACCCAGCCCGTGTTGCTGCCCTCCCGCACAAGCGCCACCAGGGTATGGCTGCGCCACACGCCCGCCTCGTCGCTGGGCGCGAAGGCCGGGTCTTGGCCCTGCTCGGTCATCCACTGCAACTTGGCGCGCACGGGGGTGTCTAGCAGGGGCCGCAGCTCGGATTCGCTCCACGACTGGTAGCCGTTGGTAAGCACGAGGAGGTCGGCGGGGTGGACGTTCAGGGTGAACCGGTGGGTCATGGAAACTCCGAAAAGGGGCAAGAGAGGCGGGCGGGGGCGCGGGGCGGTCAGTCGGCGGCCTGGAGCGTCTCCGGGATGAAGTCGCCGTGCTGGTTGAGCAGGTCGTTCGTCAGTGCCCAGATCTGGTCGAGGTCGAGTTCGGCGCTCGTGTGCGGGTCGAGCATCGCCGCATGGAAGATGTGCTCGCGGTTGCCGGTCACGATGGCCTCGACGGTCAGGGCCTGCACGTTGATGTTGGTCTGCATCAGGCCCGCGAGCTGCGGCGGGATGCGCCCGATGCGCGTGGGCTGGATGCCCTGGCGGTCCACCAGGCAGGGCACCTCCACGCTGCACTCGTCGGGCAGGTTGGCGATGAGCTTGCCGGCCGAGCCGTCCAGGGGGCTGTTCATCACGTTGCCGTACACCACGCGCGGCTGGCCCGTCACCATGCTGTGGATGATGAGCGAGCCGTACTCCACGCTGCGCGTCACCTCCAGCGGCTCGTCGGGGTTCTGGAGTTTCGTGCGCAGGTCCTCCCAGCCGCCGATCTGCGAGACGCAGCGGCGCGGGTACTCGTCGAGCGGCACGTTGAATTTCTCCAGCAGGTCGTCGCGCCCGCGCTTGATGAAGTAGGGCACGTACTCCGAGAAATGCTCGCTGCTCTCGGTCACGAAGGAGCCCAGGCGCCGCAGCATCTCGTAGCGCACGCGGTTCCACTCGGGCACCTGCCCGGACTCGGCCAGTTCCATCAGGCGCGGGTAGAGGCTCTGGCCCCGGTGCTCGAACTTGAGGTAGAAGGCCATGTGGTTGATGCCGGCGCACAGGTAATCAATCTCTTCGACCGGAATCCCGAGGTCCTTCGCCAGTTCCTCGGCGGTGTGCTGCACGCTGTGGCACAGGCCCACGGTCTTAACGCGCGGCGTGAGGCGCGCCAGACCCCAGATGTTCATCGCCATCGGGTTGACGTAGTTCAGGTGCAGGGTGTCGGGGCACAGCCGCTCCATGTCGCGGCTCATGTCGGCGAGCACGGGCACGGTGCGCAGCGCCCGCATGATGCCGCCGATGCCCAGGGTGTCGGCGATGGTCTGGCGCAGGCCGTAAGCCTTAGGCACCTCGAAGTCGGTCACGGTCGCGGGCTGGTAGCCGCCCACCTGGATCATGTTGATGACGAAATCGGCTCCGTCGAGCGCACGGTCGCGGTCGGTCGTGGCGATCACGCGGGGCGAGGCGCCGACCGTACGGGCGACGCGGTGCGCGACCTGCTCGGTCACGTCGAGCCGCTCCTGGTTGATGTCAAAGAGCCGGATGTCGGCCCCACCGAGTTCGGGGAAGCTCAGGATGTCCCCGAGCAGGTTCTTGGCGAAGACCGTGCTGCCGGCACCGACGAAGGCGATCTTGGGGGTGGTCATGACAACTCCTGTAAAAAGGTGACGCGGGCTTGAACGTTCAAGATAGGGCAAGCGGCGGGGGGAGGGCGGGGACAGGCGCCGCGCCCCCTGCCCGCTGGCCTCACTTCAGCAGGGCGTTGACGCGCGAGTTCGCGCCCCCCAGCACCGCGCTGGCCTTGTTCTGGCCGCTGAAGATGCCCTGCAGGGTGTTGGACATGATGTCGTTGACCTCCGAGGCCTTGTCGGAGATGGGGTAGTAGAAGGTGCCGCCGGGGGTCTTGGCCTGGTTGACGAACACCGAGGCGTCCACGCCTTTGGCCTTGAAGGCGGCCAGGGCGAGGTTGGTCGAGGCCGGGATGGCCGGCAGCACCGAGCCGCTGCGGCCCACGAGGTCCTGACAGCCCCGGCTGGCGAGGAACTTGACCCACTTCCAGGCCGCGTCCTTGTTCTTGCTGCCCACCCAGATCGAGTCGGCCAGGCCGTTGAACATGCTCATACGCTTGCCGTTGGGCCCCTTGGGCAGCGGCGCGATACCGACCTTGAAGGGCAGCTTGGAGGTGTAGTCCGCGATCATCCACGAGCCGTTCGTGACCATCGCGGCCCGGCCGGCGCGGAACAGCGAGTCGTCGCCGGCCTTGGACTCCTGGTAGGTGGGGGCCAGGCCCCGGGTGCCCAGGTCGGCCAGCCACTGCACGGTCTGCGCGAAGCGGGGGTCGTCGTAGTGGTAGGTCCTGGCGAAGGGCTGGTCGAGGTGCTTCCAGCCCAGGGTGGCCGCCAGGAACGACCACTGGGTCTGGCCGTTGAAGGTCGCGCCGTAGCCGGTCTGGTAGCCGTACTGGTTCACCTGCTTGGGGTTGAACTTGGCCGACAGGCCGCTATTGCCGCTCTTGTCCAGCGACAGCCGGGCCATCGCCTTCTGGTAGGTGCCGCCGTCCTTGGGGTTCCAGGTCAGGTTGGCGAGGTCGGCGGGCTTCATGCCGGCCTTGGCGAGCAGGTCGGCGTTGTAGAAGATGGCGACGGTGTCGAAGTCCTTGGGCAGGCCGTACTGCTTGCCGTCGCGGCCCCACAGGTCCTTGAGACCGGGGTAGTAGATGCCCGTGTCGAGCTTGTCCCTGGCGATGTAGGGCGCGAGGTCCACGAGCTGGTTGTTGGCCGCGAACTGCGGATAGTAGCCCAGGTGGTTGGTGAACACGTCCGGCGCGGTGCCCGACACGAAGCCGGTCGTCAGGCTCGACCAGTAGTCGTCCCAGCCCTTCTGGCTGATCTTGACGGTGATGTCGGGGTTGGCCTTGGTAAAGGCGTTGGCGCACTGCTGGTAGGCGGGCTGCTGGTTGCTGTCCCACAGGACGTATTGCAGCGTGGTGGCGGCCTGGGCGGCGCTGAGGGCGGGGCTGGCGAGGACGGTCAGGGCGGCGGTGACGGTCAGGACTTTTTTCATCTACGGTTCCTCCGGGAACGGGAAGGGGGGGCGGGGTGGGGACGGCGGACGGACAGGGCGCGCAGGGGCGGCAACAGGGGTGGAGCGCGGCTGGAGGGACCGAGGTTCACGGGCGGCCTACTTGGTGCCGCTGAAGGCCAGCGACTCGACCACGCGCCGGCCCATGACCACGAGCAGCAGGAACACCGGGAGGATGGCGATGAAGGTGCCGGCCATCAGGCCCGTCCAGTCGGGCGTGCCCTGGGGGGTCTGGGTCTTGAAGACCTGGAGGGCGACGGGCAGCGTGTACGACGCCTCGTCCTTGGCGATCAGGAAGGGCCAGAAGAACTCGTTCCACATGCCGATGGTGGTCAGGATGGCGAGGGTGACGAGCGGCCCCTGGCTCATGGGCAGCGTGATCCGGAAGAAGATGGTCAGGGGGCTCGCGCCGTCGATGTACGCGGCTTCCTCGGTCTCACGCGGCAGCGACAGGAAGAACTGGCGCAGGAAGAACACGGCGAAGGGCGACATCAGGATGAAGGGGGCCACCATGCCGGGCATCGTGTTGAGCCAGCCCAGGTTCTTGACCGTGATGAAGTTGGGGATGAACAGTACGATCCCCGGAATCATCAGCGCGATCAGGAACAGGGTGAAGATGAAGTCGCGGCCCGGAAACCGCAGGCGGGCGAAGGCGTAGGCCGCCATCGCGGAGAAGAAGGTCTGGCCCACCACGATCAAGCCGGTGAACACGGCGCTGTTCTTCATCGCCGTGGCGAAGCTCACCGAGCTGCCCGACCCGCCCGCCGCCTGCGCCGCCTCGGGCGAGAGCAGCCCCAGCACGCGCTGAAAGTTGATCAGGGTGGGCTGCGAGGGCCACAGGCTGGCGGCCTCGGTATACAGCGCCTTGTTACCGGTCAGCGCCGTTTTTAGAACGATAAAAATCGGGAACACAGAGACGAAGACGATCAGGAGCAGGCACGCCCAGGCGACGAGGCGCCCGATAGGGAAGGCTTTCTTGGGGCGCTGGACATCCTGCGCGCGGCCGGTGGGGGTCAGGGTCGTCATCTTGGGTCCTTTATTCGAGGTCCGACTCGCCTGCGCGCAGCAGCCGCATCTGGAGCAGCGTGAACACGACCAGCAGGGCGAAGAGCAGCATGCTCATGGCGGTGGCGTAGCCCATTTTGAAAAAGGCGAAGGCGTTCTGGTAGATGTAGTAGACGAGCACCTTGGTGGCGTCCACGGGGCCGCCCTGGGTGGTCACGGCGACCGTGTCGAAAATCTGGAAAGAGCCGATGACCGAGGTCACGAGCACGAACACGGTGACCGGGCGTAGCAGGGGCAGCGTGATCTTCCAGAAGGTGTTCCACTCGCGCGAGCCGTCGATGGCCGCCGCCTCGTACACCGTGCGCGGAATGGCCTGGAGGCCGGCGTAGAACAGCAGCGCGTTGAAGCCCATGTGCTTCCAGATGTTGATGAAGGCGATGGTCGGGATGGCCTGACCGGCGTCGTTGAAAAAAGCCTGCCGGCCGATGGGCGTATTCGCCAGCCACTGGTTGACGATGCCCAGCAGCGGATCGAGCATCCACAGGAAGATCATGCCGACGAGCACGCTGGAGAGCAGATACGGCACGATGAGCAGCCCCTTGACGAACATGCTCTTGACCAGCCGGTCCATCGCCACGGCGAGCAGGATGGACAGCAGCGTCTGGAGCGGGATGTTCCACAGGACGTACTTCACGGTGATGCCCAGCGCCGACCAGAATTTGGGATCTTGCATGGCGTCGCGGTAGTTCTGGAAGCCCACGCCCTGCGGGTCGCTCAGGAGGTTCCAGTTCGTGAAGCTGATCTGGAACCCGCGCAGCGCCGGGTACAGGTAGAACACCGCGAAGCCGACGATGGCCGGAAGGATGAACAGGTAGCCGACCAGGGCCTGCGACGGCAGTTTTCGTCGCCGGGCCGTGCTCGCCGCGCTGTAGGGCTTGGTGGGGGTGCCTGTGGTCATACCTTCCTCCTGTGGCCGGGCGGCCCGCTGGTGCGCCGGGGGGCGGGGGCGAAAGTGGGGCGGGGCAGGTCCCCGCGCCGTGTCAGGCCGAATCCCGGACGATCAGGGACACGGGGTAGGGGGGCGGGGTGACGCAGTCCTCGCCGCTTGTCAGGGCGATGAGGAGCCGGGCGGCCTCGCGCGCCATCTCGGCGTGGGGCACGCGCACGGTGGTGAGTTTGGGGTGCAGGTACTGCACGAAGTCGAAGTCGTCGAAGCCGCTGATGGCCAGGTCGCCGGGCACGCTCAGGCCCAGGCCGTGCGCGGCGCTCAGCGCGCCGGTCGCCATGCGGTCGTTGCCGCCCAGCAGCGCGTCGGGCAGATCGCCCGAGGCGTGCAGCTCCAGCAGCGCCCGCTCGCCCGAGGCGTAGGACCAGTCGCCGTCGATGTGCCGGGCGCGCACGCCGTGGGCCTTCGCGGCGGCGAAGAAGCTGTCGCGCCGCATCAGGGCCGTGCTGCCGTAGTCACGCGTGGGCAGCACGAGGGCGAGGTCGCGCCGCCCGCGCGCGACGTGGTGGGCGACCAGGGCGCGCATCCCGCTCGCGTAGTCGGCGCTGACCGTGTGCGGCGTACCCGGCAGGAAGTGGTCGAGCAGCACGACGTTCATGCCCCAGGAGGTCATGCGTTCCCACTGCGCGGCCTGAAGGCGCGTGCCGATGATCACGGCCCCGCCGATGCTGCGCTGGAGGTAACGCTGGCGCAGCTCGTCCAGGCTGGCCTCGTCGTGCGCCAGGAAGGCGGTCGCCAGGCTGTAGCCCTGGGCGTTGGCCTCGGCGGTCAGCGCCGCTTGGATCAGGTTGCGGTAGGGGTCACTCAGGGTGTCGGGGTCGTGCTCGAAAGAGGCGAAGCACAGCGTCGTGACGCGCGCCTCGCGCAGCGCCTTGGCGGCCTGGTTGGGGTGGTAGTCCAGGGCGCTGATCGAGGACAGGACCCGCTCGCGGGTGGTGGGGCGAATGGACGGATGGCCGTTGAGCACATTGGAAACGGTCTGATGCGACACGCCTGCATGGGCGGCGACATCCTTGAGCGTGGCGCGAGTCATGAACCTGACCTCCTGGACAGTCCTGCGGGTGAAGCCCTGACGGCTCCGCTGTTTTGATCGTTAAAGCTATGGAACCATAAGGCCGGTCGGGTGTCAATAGAACGTTCAAATTGCACCCGGTGCAGAGGATTCCGGCTACCGGCGACGGACGAAAAGCCGGAACGGACCGCCTCCTGCGGCGTCCGTTCCGGCCGGGTCGAATCTGGCGTCGCCGCGCACCCTGTCGGGGGCGGCTGGCCGTCAGGTCAGTCGGGCCGCACCTGGAAAGACACGGGAGGCACCTGTATTCCGTTCCAGGTCAGCGGCCCGGCGGTCCAGTTCTGGAGCAGGGTGCGCCCGGCGCGGCGGCTCAGGCGCAGGCCTGGCGGCAGGTCGGTGGTGTCCACGCCCGCCCGGCCCAGCACCCCGCGCAGCACCTCGGCGATCAGGGCCGGGCTGTGCGCGCCGATCACCACGCCCTCGCCCTGGCCGCCGGGGCGACACAGGGCCGCCGCCTGACCGTCCAGCGGGCCGCCCACGTAGCGGTGTGTGACCGCCGTGCCCGCCTCGGGGCGGTAGCTCTCGGCCCAGGCGAAGGCCTCGTACTCGCCGCCGGGGCCAGCCACGCGCGTTTCGAGGCCCGGGCGCAGCGAGTCGAATTGCGCCAGGCGGGCGCCCAGCAGCCCGGCGAGCGGCCCGAACTGCCCGCCCTCCGGCGTGCCGCCCGAGACGGTGCGGAAGGCCGTGCGCGGCCCGCAGACCAGCCGCGCGCCCGCCTCTACCGCCGCCGTCCAGCGCGCGGCCCGCTCCGGGGTCATCAGGGTGATGGCGGGCGCGACGACCACCGCGTAGCCGCTCAGGTCGGCGTCGGCGTGCAGCACGTCCACGTCTGCCCCCAGGGCGCGCAGGGCCGAGTAGTAGGCCAGCGTCTGCGCCCAGTAGTTCAGGCCCGCGCTGTGGGGTTGCAGGTCGTAGATCCACAGGCTCTCGTAGTCGTGCAGCAGGGCCACGCGGGCGGGCACCTCACCGGCCGGGAACCCCTCCAGGTTCAGCGCGGCGACCTCGGCGTGCCCCCGGTCGGGCGTCTCGTCGTGGCGCAGCAGGCCCGAGTGCAGGATCTCCTGGGCGGCGGTGGCGGCCCGCCAGCGGAAGTAGCTCACCACGTCGTTGCCGTGCGCCCACGCCTGGGCGGTCCACAGCGCCACCGCGCCGTCTGCGGGCAGCGGGTTGTAGGGCGCCCAGTTCACCTGCCCGCACTGCTGTTCCATCACCCAGGGGCCGGTGGGGGTGCCGGGGCCGCCCCGTCCCAGGCGGCCGGGCACGCCCGCGAGCAGCCCCCGGTACAGGTCGTGGTTGAAGGCCACGAGGTCGGGGTGCCCGGTGCGCGCATACTCCAGCTTCTGGGCCTCGTAGCCGGGCGGCGCGAAGAATTCCAGCATCCCGAGCGGGTAGTTGTCCCAGGTGGCGAAATCCAGCCCCCGGCTGACCTCGTAGTGGTCGAAGCCCGACTCGAAGATCATGAAGTTGTGCGTGACGAAACGCCCCGGCGAGCACTCGCGCAGGATGGCGACCTGCTCGGCCTGGAACTCGGCGATCATGGCCGAGCAGAAGCGGGCGTAGTCGAGCGCGTGCGCCGGGTTGGCCTCGGTGACGGTCAGGATGGGCGGCGCGAGCTGGTCCCAGGCCGCGTACTCCATGCTCCAGAAGGCGTTGCCCCAGGCCGCATTCAGGGCCTCCAGGGAGCCGTAGCGCTTTTCCAGCCAGCCGGGAAAGGCCGCCGCGCTCGCGCCGCCGTAGCTGCGGCTCGTGGCGTGGCAGCCGAACTCGTTGTCGGTCTGCCAGCCCACGACGGCCGGGTGCCCGCCGTAGCGCTCGGCGATGGCGCGCGTGATGCGCCGCGAGTGCTCGCGGTAGACCGGCGACGCGAAATCGTAGTGCCGCCGCGACCCGAACTCGCGCACGCGGCCCTGGTCGTCTACGGGCAGAATTTCGGGGTGGGCGCGCACCAGCCACGCGGGCGGGGTGGCGGTCGGCGTGCACAGCACCACGCGCAGGCCCTGGGCCGCGTACGTCTCGACGGCCTCGTCGAGCCAGGCCCAGTCGTACTCGCCGGGGTGCGGTTCCATGCGGCTCCAGGCGAACTCGGCGATCCGCACGAAGCTCAGGCCCAGCTCGCGCTGCTGGCGGGCATACGGAGCCCAGCGGTCCTGGGGCACCTGTTCGGGGTAGTCGCACACCCCCAGCAGGAGGTGGGGGACGGAGGGGCCGGGCGCGTCAGGGGGGAGGGTCATGGCCCGCATTTCAGCACGCGCGGGCGGCCCGCACAGGCCCCTGCTATCCTGAATCTTATGAAGCTGGTTCTCGCCGTGATTCAGGACGCCGACGCGACCGCCCTCGTGCGGACCCTGTCGGAACACGCCTTCGAGGTCACCAAGCTCGCCAGCACCGGCGGCTTTCTGCGCGAGGGCAACACCACCCTCATGATCGGGGTGGACGACGACCGCCTCCCCGAACTCAAGCGCCACGTGCAGCGCACCTGCCGCGCCCGCACCCGCCTGGTGTCCCCGAACGTGCCGATGGGTGAGCAGAACGAGAGCCTGATGGGCGACCCCGTCGAGGTGCCGGTGGGCGGCGCGGTCATGTTCGTGATGGGCGTGCAGGAGTTCGTGAAGGTCTGAGACGGACTCCGGTCGAGTCGCCCAGGATGTGATTTGAGCGGGGCGGGCAGGAGTCGGGCAAATTCCGGACGTGGAGCCGGGAGCGGGTGCGGCAACGCCGACAAGTGGGACGAAGGGTTCCCCTGACCCTGGGGGCACATAGGGTCAGGGGAGCCCCTTCCCGGTGGGTCAACGCCACAGACGGAATCCGGAGCACACCGAACCCTACGAAGCCCGCCCGGTGACCTCACGCCGCCGGGCGGGAAGGGACCGGATCCTTACAACCCGAAGCGGGCGTAGATGTCGTCCACATGGCGCAGGTACCACGCCAGATCGAAGGCGGCGTCCAGTTCGGCGTCGCCCAGCGGGTTCTCGGGGTCGGCCTTCAGGAGGTCGCGCAGGCCCTCGCCGGTCTCCCAGCTCTGGAGGGCATGGCGCTGCACCAGCCCGTAGGCGGCCTCGCGGCTCATGCCCTTCTCGTCGATCAGGGCGTGCAGTACCCGCTGCGAGAACACCAGCCCGCCCAGGTCGTTGAGGTTGCGCAGCATCCGCTCGGGGAACACCACGAGGTCGCGCAGCACGCCGGTCAGGCGGCGGGTCGCGTAGCTCGCGGCGGCGGTGGCGTCGGGCAGGATGATGCGCTCGGCGCTCGAATGGCTGATGTCGCGCTCGTGCCACAGGGCCACGTTCTCCAGGCCGGTCGTCAGGTGGCCGCGCAGCAGCCGCGCGAAGCCGGTGACGTTCTCGGTCAGGATCGGGTTTTTCTTGTGCGGCATGGACGAGCTGCCGGTCTGGCCCTTGCCGAAGGGCTCCATCGCCTCGCGCACCTCGCTGCGTTGCAGGTGGCGAATTTCCACGGCGATCTTTTCCAGCGTGGTCCCCAGGATCGCCAGGGCCGAGAGCACCTCGGCGTGGCGGTCGCGGGCCAGCGTCTGGTTGGTCACGGGCGCGGCCTGCCAGCCCCAGCGTCCGGCGACTTCCTCCTCCACGCGCGGCGAGACGTGCGCGTAGGTGCCCACCGACCCCGAGAGCATGACGACCTGCACGCGGCGCCGGGCGGCGTGCAGGCGCTCCAGGTCGCGGTCCAGGGCGGTCATCCAGTTCAGGAACTTCAGGCCGAAGGTCATCGGCTCGGCGTGGATGCCGTGGGTGCGGCCCACCGTCGGCGTGTGCTTGTAGGCCACGGCCTGGGTGCGGCACACCTCGCGCAGCGTCTCCACGTCGGCCACGATGAGGCCCAGCGCCTCGTCGAGCAGCAGGTTCTGGGCGGTGTCCACGACATCGGTGCTCGTCAGGCCGTGGTGGATGAAGCGCGCCTCGTCGCCGTAGCGGTCGGTCAGCGCGCGCGTGAAGGCCACGATGTCGTGCCGCGTCACCGCCTCGATCTCGGCCACCTTGAGGGCGAAGGCGTCGTCCAGCGGGTCGGCCTCGCTCTTCTGCACAAGGACGGTATGGGCCTCGCGGGGCACCTCGCCGTGGTTGGCCTGGGCGTCCATGGCGGCGAGTTCCACCTTCAGCCAGGCGCGGTACTTGCTGGCCTCGCTCCACAGCGACTTCATCTCGGGGGTCAGGTAGCGGTCGATCATCGCCCCAGAGCCTATCCCAGCTGGGGCCTCCCCCAGCCGGGACATGTCTCGCCCCAAGCCGTCTTCACCCCCCTCTGGCCCGCGCCGTACCCCGCCGCCGCCACACTGCCGGCATGACTTCCGATCCGATTCCGACCGTCGCCCTGCCCGGAGGCGCCCGCGTGCCCGCGCTGGGCCAGGGCACCTGGAACATGGGCGACGACCCGCGCCGCCGCGCCGACGAGGTGCGTGCCCTCCAGACCGGCCTCGACCTGGGCCTGACCCTGCTGGACACCGCCGAGATGTACGGCGACGGTAACTCCGAGGAGCTGGTGGGCGAGGCCATCCGGGGCCGCCGCGACGAGGTGTTCCTGGTGAGCAAGGTGCTGCCTGGACACGCCACGCGCCGGGGCACGGTGGACGCCTGCCACGCCAGCCTGCGCCGCCTGGGCACCGACCGGCTCGACCTGTACCTGCTGCACTGGCGCGGGCGGGTGCCCCTGGCCGAAACGGTGCAGGCGCTGGAGGGCCTGCGCCAGTCGGGCGATATCCGTGCCTGGGGCGTGAGCAATTTTGACCCCGGCGACCTGCGCGAACTGGCTGGGGTGCCGGGGGGCGAGCATGTCGCGGCCAACCAGGTGCTCTACAACCTCACGCGCCGGGGCATCGAGTTCGACCTGCTGCCCGAAGCGCAGGCGCGCGGGTTGCCGGTCATGGCCTACTCGCCGGTCGAGCAGGGGAGACTGCTGGGCGACGCGGCGTTGCGGGCGGTCGCGGCCCGCCACGGCGTCCCGGAACTCCAGGTGGCCCTGGCCTGGGTGCTGCGCCAGCCGGGTGTGATCGCCATTCCCAAGTCGGGGCGGGCGGCCCACGTCCGCGAGAACCGAGCGGCGCTGGACCTGCGGCTGACCGAACAGGACCTGCGCGACCTCGACGCGGCCTTTCCGCCCCCCCGGCGGCCACAGGCCCTGGAGATGCTGTAGGGGCGACTCATCCGACCTCCGAACGATTCCGGTGCAGTGCTGGAATCATTCGGGTGGAGTAGGCAGGCTTGCTCAAGCGAGTCCGTTCTGCCCAAGAGGCGAGTGCAATCGCCGCCATCCCGTCTCAGGGGCGCGGGCCGGCGTCCGGTCCCTGGCCCACCCACAGGACCCGGCCCCCCGCCTGCACGGCCGGCCCCGTCAGGATGTCCTGCGGCAGCCACAGCCGCCATACCGGGTTGCGGGCGGCCACGTCCGGCAGCCCGGCGGCGCGTTGCAGGAGGTTCTGGTAGGTCGTGCAGTCCAGGCCCGCCGCCGTCTCGCCCGCGAGGAGGTAGGGCGCGCCGTTCAGGCGCTCGGCCTCGGCCCGCAGGCGGGGCAGGCGCTCGGGCGTGACCCCGACATCGAGCACGATCACGGCGCCCCGGCCGTACAGCGTCGTCTCGGGCCGGTTCTGGACCCCGCCCGAGAAGAGGCCCGGCGAGTCGCTGATGCGCCCCGGCGACAGCTTGCGCGCCACGTGGGTACACACGCCCCAGGGCTGCGCGCGGGCGCCGCACACCACGATCAGGCTGCCGTCCGGCGCGCGGCGCACCGCCTCGGGCACGCTCAGCAGCAGGGCCGGGGGAACGGCCTGCGTGACCAGCAGCCGCGCAGGGTCGGGAGCGGCCGTGTCCGCTGCGCCGGGGGCAAAACGCAGCGTCGCCGGTCCGGTCACGGGCGCGCAGGCGCTCAGGACCAGGGCGCACAGGGGCAGGAGCCAGAAGAGGCGCGGCATCCCCGCCACTGTGCCATGCCCCGCACCCAGGCCGGCCGGTGGGGCTCACAGTGTCGGCGTCCGGTGGCCCGCCGCCCTGCCGACACCCGCCTGACTATGCCCGCACTACACTCCGGGCACATGACCCACCACGCGACCCCGCCCGAACAGATGACCCACTGGCTGGAGGTCGCCGTGCGCGCGGCCCGGGCGGCGGGGGCCGTGCACCTCGCGCACCTGGGGCGGGTCGGGGGCGTGCGGGCCAAGAGCAGCTTCGCGGACCTCGTGACCGAGGTGGACGGCGAGGCCGAGCGCGTCATCCGCGCCGAGATCGCCGCCGACTTTCCGGACCACGCCGTGCTGGGCGAGGAGGAGGGCGCGCAGGGCGAGCCGGGCCGCTACCGCTGGGTCGTGGACCCCCTCGACGGCACCGTGAACTACGCGCACGGCTACCCGGTCTTCTGCGCCTCGGTCGCGCTGGAGCAGGACGGCGAGCGGGTGGTCGGCGCGGTGTACGACCCCACGCGCGGCGAACTGTTCACGGCAACGCGCGGAGGCGGGGCCTTCCTCAACGGCGAGCCGCTGCGGGTCAGCGGCGTGCCCACGCTCGACACCCCCGCCCTGCTCGCCACCGGTTTTCCCTACGACACGAGCGGCGAGCGCAACCTGGCCTACGTGGCGCGCGTGCTGCGGCTGGGCGTGCCCCTTCGGCGGCCCGGCGCGGCGGCGCTGGACCTGTGCAATGTCGCCTGCGGGCGCATGGACGGCTACTGGGAACTGGGCGTGCAGCCCTGGGACGTGGCCGCCGGCAGCCTGATCCTGGAGGAGGCGGGGGGCCGCGTCAGCGATCAGGCCGGCCTGACCACCCCCTACGGCCCCATGATCGTGGCGACCAACGGCGCCCTGCACGCCGAACTGCTGGACCTGCTGCGCGACGGGGAATAGCCGGCGTCCGGACTGGCCCCCACTACGCCATCTGCGCATCCGGCCCTCCGTCAGGCGGCGCTTGGCGCGGGGGGGCTCCGGGTGCGAGGCTGAGGGCCGAGGAGACCCCATGACCCAGCCCCCCACCGTTCCTCCTACCCCCCTGCCCGGCGCGCGGCCGGTCGCCGCCCCCGGCCGGACCCCGGTGGCCCGCGCAGGGTCCGGGTCGGCCGGGCCGCTGGCCTTCTTGCGGCAGTTGCTGGCGCTCTGGGCGGCGGACGACCACGCGGGGATGGCGCGGCGACTGCGCCGGCCGCTGCACGCGCGGCGCCGGCAGCGGCTGGCCGACGTGCGCGCCCAGTTTCCGGGCCGCCCCGTCGCCTACGACCTGCGGACCGCGCGCGACACCGACGCCGCCGTCACCGTGGTCACCGCCTGGCTGTTTCTGGAAGACGGCCCGGACGGCGCCGGCACGCGCGCCGAACTGTGGCGGTTCCGGCTGCTGTGCCTGGACGCCGCGCACCAGCCCCAGGCCCGTACGGTACCCGGCGGCCGCTGGACCGTGCAGCACGTGGCGGCGCTGCCCGGTCCCGGTCCCAGGGCGCTGCGGGCCTGAAGCTCAAGCGTGTTCCCGCACGCCCTGAGCGGCGGGCATGGCGCGCAGACTGGGGGGCGATGACCGCCCCCGACCCCGCCGCCTTCGCCCATCCCTTCCGGGCCTACACGCCGGCCAGCTACGGCTTTCCGCTGCCCGAGGGCCACCGCTTTCCTTACTACAAGTACGCGGGGGTGCGCGACCTGCTGCGGCCCGCCCTGCCGGTCCTGGAGACCCCGGCCCTGACCTGGGCCGACGCCGCGCGGGTCCACGATCCGCTGTGGCTGCGGCGCTGGCGCCGGGGCGAGGTGGACCGGCACGAGCAGCGCGCCTTCGGCCTGCCCTGGTCGCCGGGGGTGGTCGAGCGGGCGCGCCGGGCGGCGGGCGGGTCGCTGGCCGCGCTGCACGACGCCCGGCGCGTGGGCTGGGGGGCCAACCTCGCGGGGGGGACCCACCACGCTTTCGCCGACCGCGCCGAGGGCTTCTGCCTGCTCAACGACGCGGCGCTCCTGACCCGCATCGCGCTGGAGGAGGGCGTTGCGCGCCGGGTCGCCGTGCTGGACCTCGACGTTCACCAGGGCAACGGCACGGCGGCGTTGCTGGCCCCCGAGATGGCGGCGGGCACGGCCTTTACCCTGAGCGTCCACGGCGAGCGCAACTACCCCTTCCGCAAGGAGCGCAGTTCGCTGGACCTGGGTCTGGGCGACGGGATAGACGATACCGAGTACATGCGCGTGCTGCGCGCCGAGGCGCTGCCCGCCCTCGACGCCTTCCGGCCCGACCTGCTGCTGTACCTCGCAGGGGCCGACGTGCTGGCGGGCGACCGCTTCGGCCGTTTCGCCCTGAGTCTGGAGGGGGTCTACGAGCGCAACCGCGAGGTGCTGGTCTGGGCGCGGGCGCGCGGCGTGCCGGTCGTGACCATGATGGCGGGCGGCTACAACCGTGACCATGCGCTCACGGTGGCTGCGCACGCCAGCGTGGTCTTCGCGGGCCTGGAGGTCTTCGCGTAGTCGGCGGCGGGCCGGGCACTCCGCCGGGGCCGGAGCGGCGCTTCATCCTACGTTTCCCGTTCGTTGAGGAAGGGGACGTTCACATCCTCAATGAATCGCCGGCCACCTATGCTGACTGGAGTGTGAACAGGTGTCCTCCGCGCGGTGTCGCCGTCTGACGGAAGCCGGCCCCGACCCTTCCCTCCGCGAACTGGCCCGCGTTATGCGCCGGACAGGAGTTGTCCATGTCCTTCTATACCCGTCCCGCCACCGCTCCCGGCCGCTTCGAACCCGCCCAGGGCCGCCCCCTGCGCCGGGGCGATACGCTCTACTACGCCGGCGACCAGGCGCCCTCCCTGTACCGCCTCGACTCGGGGCTGCTGCGGGCCGTGCGCCTCACGCCCCAGGGCCGTAACCTGACGGTGCGCCACATCCACCCCGGCGACATCTTCGGTGAGGAGATCCTGCACGGCCAGCCCCGCTCGCACCAGATGGTCGCCCTGACCGACGCGGTGGTCACGGCTATTCACGTCGAGCAGCTCAGCACCGCCGAACTGTGGGAGGTGACGCGCAGCCTGAGCACCCAGCTCCAGCGCGTCATGAACGACGGCGTACACATCCAGGACGGCGACCTGCGCGAGCGCATCGCCCGCTACCTGCTGAGCCTGGCCGACAGCAGCCTGGGTGGCCGCCACGCCGACGGCGTGCGCTTCGTGCGGGCCACCCACGAACTGATCGCCGAGGGCACCGGGGCCACGCGCGAAAGCGTGAGCAAGCTCATCGGTGAAATGCGCGACGACGGCCTCCTGACCCCGGCCTACCGTTGCCTGACCCTGACCGACGAAGTGCAGCTGCGCCAGCTCAGCGGCTACCACGGCTGAGCCGACCTCCACCGCCTTGACACGCGCGGCGCCGGGCCTCCCGGCCGCGCGTTTTTCTGTGCGGTTTTCTGCACCGGGCGTAGAATGCCCGCTATGCGTATTCGCCTCGACCCCTGGCCGGTAGACACGAACGGGGGGCAACTCGGTCTTCAGACCTTCGACGGCACCCTCGAAGACCTCGAAACGGAGCGCTGGGCGGCGCTGCCCGCCCGGCCCATCCCGGAACGGCTGCGGCAGGTCTTCGTCGTGGACGGCAAACGCCGCATGGAATCCCGCCTCTTCATCGAGGACGACCTCGGGCACAGTGGCCTGGGCGGCTTCGGGGCCTTCGTGGTCGGGGCCGTGGAACTCTGCCCGCACGGCTCCCGGCAGGCCGAGCTGCGGCAGGTGAAGGCCGCGCGGCTGCTGGCGCACGCGCCGGACCTGCGTCTGGACCCCATGACCCTGTCGCCCCGCAACCCGCACACCGGGCTGCTGGAGTACACCCCGGTCGCCATGCAGGGCACGGACGCCCTGGCCGCCCTGAACCTGTTGCAGGGGCAGATGCTGGCCGCCGAGCAGCGGCTCTCGCACGACCTGGCCTCCCGCGTGCCGGCCGACGAACAGGACGACCGCGAGTGGCTGAGCGCCCTGACGGTGCAGGACGGCACGCTGCGCGGGCAGAACCTGAACGGCGCGGTGGTCGGCTGCGTCAAGACCATGGAGACCATGTACCTGCCGCCCGACCGCGCGGCGCTGCTGGCCGACCTGCGTCCCGGCGAGCGTACACCCGTCATGCGCATGACCTACCGCAACGGGCAGTTCACGCGCCTGATCTGGTACGTGCGGCTGTGCGAGGCGGCCTTCTACCAGCACCCGATGGCGGGCGTCATGCGCCTGGAGATGTTCGCGCCGGACGACCCGAGCTTCCTGCCGCCCATCGTGCGTCAGGTGGCGAACCTCAGCGGCACGCTCCTGACCCGTCTGGGCAGCCGCGCCCACAAGGACCCGCGCGCGCCGCAGAACCTCATTCCCACGGCGGCGCTGGAGCAGGCGATGGGCCGCTCGATGGGCAGCGCGGACCTCGTGACCCGGCGCATCCGGGCGCATATCGCCTCGCTGCACCCACAGGCGGTCGCATGACCACCCTCAAATTCGGCCCGGCCTCCGGCAGTCCGGCGGGCGTGCAGGTCGGCATGGTGCTGGGCACGCAGGACGTGACCCCCGTGAGCTTCTGGTTCGCCGTGCTGCCCGGCGCGAGCGTGCAGCTCGACGACCTCGTGGCGGTGGAGACCCGCAAGCCCGACGGGTCGGCCGTGAACTTCTACGGCATCGTGGACCACGTCCGCACCCGGCACGAGGGCGTGACCTTCGACAGCGACGTGCAGGACGTGGCGGCGGGGCTGCTGCCGGCCAGCGTGAGCTACGCGGCGCGGGTGCTGGTCACGCGCGTGCAGCCCGAGAACTTCATTCCGCCGCAGCCCGGCGACGCGGTGCGCCACGCGCGCGGCCACGATCTGCGCATGGCCCTGAGCGCCGACAAGATGGGCGACAAGGCCTTTCCCGGCGGGCTGCTGGCCGACGGGCAGGTGCTGCCCATCAACTACCGCTTCGTGAACGGCGAGAACGGCGGGCACATCAATATCAGCGGAATTTCCGGGGTCGCCACCAAGACGAGTTACGCCCTGTTCCTGCTGCACTCGATTTTCCGCAGCGGCGTGATGGGTGTGGGCGCGGCGGCGGGCCGGGCACTGATCTTCAACGTCAAGGGCGAGGACCTGCTGTTCCTCGACCAGCGCAACCGCGAGGTGACCGCCCGCGAGGCCGAGGCGCAGGCGCAGAAGGGGCTGCCCGATCACCGCTACGCCCTCATGGAGCTGCCGGTCGAGGCCTTCCGGGACGTGCAGTTCCTGGCGCCGCCCCGCCCCGGCCACTCGGGCGCGGCCATCGTGCCACACGTCGAGCAGCGCGCGGCGGGCGTCACGCCCTTCCTGTACTCGCTGCGGGAATTCTGCGCGCGGCGCATGCTGCCCTACGTCTTCGTGGACCGGGACGCCAGCGTGAACCTGGGCTTCGTGATCGGGTCCATTGAGGAGCGGCTGTACCGCATGGCGCAGGGGGCCGACACGCCGTACCTGACGGTGGACGACTGGCAGCCCGACACCGAGCAGGTGCTCGACGAGGACATGCGCTTCGACGAGATGGGCAGCGTCCGGATCGGGACCTTCGCGCAGCTCGTGGCCTACCTGGAATACAAGCTGCTGGACGCCAACGACGGCGAGGGCGACCGCAAGTGGGTGGGCAAGCAGTCGCCCGCCACCCTCCAGGCCTTCATCCGCCGCCTGCGGGGCGTGCAGAAGCACCTGACGCCCCTCGTGCGCGGCGACGTGAGCGCCGAGCAGGCCGCGCGCTTTCGCCCCGACCCGCTCAAGGCGGGCGTGCAGACGACCGTCGTGGACATCCACACCCTGTCGGCCACCGCGCAGATGTTCATCGTGGGGGTGCTGCTGCGCGACCTGTTCGAGTACAAGGAACGGGTGGGCCGTCAGGACACGGTGTTCGTGGTCCTCGACGAGCTGAACAAGTACGCCCCGCGCGACGGCGACAGCCCCATCAAGGACGTGCTGCTGGACATCGCCGAGCGTGGCCGCTCGCTGGGCATCATCCTCATCGGCGCGCAGCAGACCGCCAGCGAGGTCGAGCGCCGCATCGTCTCGAACGCCGCCATTCGCGTGGTGGGCCGCCTGGACCTCGCGGAGGCCGAGCGCCCCGAGTACCGCTTTTTGCCGCAGAGCTTCCGCGCCCGCGCGGGCATCCTGCAACCCGGCACCATGCTCGTCTCGCAGCCCGACGTGCCCAACCCGGTGCTCGTCAACTATCCCTTTCCCGCCTGGGCCACCCGCAAGGACGAGGTGGACGACCTCGGCGGCCGCGAGGTGGAGGACGTCGGCGAGGACTGGCTGCGGTAAGCGCACGTGCAGGAGACCGCCGCCTCTCCCGCACCCCCCGGAACGGCCAAAGCAGCGCCCCCGCCAGACATGCTGACGGGGGTGGCCGGTCGGTGAAAGTGGAGGGGAAAACTCAGGTCAGGACGCGGCGGGCGCCGATGTAGCGGCTGGCCCAGTAGGGGTTGGAGAACAGCGGCTCGATGACGGTGCGGCCCTTGAAGCTGTTGGCGTTGGCCATGCTGCCGTTGCCCAGGTAGATGCCCACGTGGCTGGCCATGCGGCCGGTCGTGTTGAAGAACACCAGGTCGCCGGCGCGCAGGTCGCGGCGGTTGACCGCGAAGCCACGGCCCCACTGCTGCGCGGCCGTGCGCGGCAGGCTGATGCCGAGCTGCTGGAACACGCGCATCGTAAAGCCGCTGCAGTCCAGGCCGCCGCCGCCCGTGCCGCCCAGCACGTAGCGGATGCCCAGGTAACGGCTGGCCGCCGTGTTGACGAACGCGCCGCCGCGCGAGGCGACGGGGGCCGCCGCCGTGGCCGGCTTGGCGGCGATGGGGGCCACGACCGGCTTGGCGAAGGTCGAGGCCGAGGTCCGCAGCACCTGACCGAGTTGCAGGGTGGGGCTTTGCAGGCCGTTGAGGCGCATCAGGGCGTCCGGCTCCATCTTCGTCGCCTGGGCGACGGTGGTCAGCGTGTCACCCGCCTTGACGGTATAGGTGGCGGCGGACGCGCTCGGCAGCAGCACGGCGAAGGTCAGGGCAAGGGTGCGGGTGGCTTTCATCGACAGGGGAAGTTTACCCCAGCTTTATTTATTTGCCCTTCATAGACAGGCAAATCCGGGGATTTTATGCGCCTATACGGCCTTTATGCGACCTCATCTTTCTGAATATCCCGATGAATACGGCAAATACCTCAGTGTTCTCAGGAATTGACTCATTTCTGATCTGCGGAGGGCAGTGTGCTGCCAGGCGCACTTTTCCGCGATGCCTAAAACTTCTCTTTCTCATGGTTCTCACGGCCGGGAAGGGGGTCGGGCGGGTGGGGGTGCCTATACTGGCCCACGAACGGCGGGGCCGCGCCAGCCGTGGAGGACGAATGAAGGAACCCATGACCACCGAGCAGCTCCTGCAAGGCCTCAAGCACTACCGCCGCATCGCGCGCCAGGACATGCTGCGTGCCCCCGAGACGCCGCATCCGGACGCCTTCTTGCAACACGCCGAGAGCCGGCGCGGCATCTACGTCGCCCTGGGCAGCTACGCCGAGGGCCACGCGCCGGCCGAGGTGATCGCGCACGCCCTGACGCTGTATCAGGCGCTGCCCTTCGTGACCGGGACCGCCGAGCACGAACACCCCGAGATCAAAGGGCAGGAGAACGCGCTGGAGAACTTCTTCCTGCTGGTGGGGCTGGACCCCAAGGCCCGGCGCGAGGCCCGCAGCCGCCGCCCCAAGCTGAGTGCGCCGGCCCCCGAGCGCCCCGCCGACGCGGCGGCCCCCGGCCAGCCCGTCCCCTGAGTCCGTTCCGCGGTCTCTGCGCCGCGCCGCCACCCCACCGGAAGGCGGCGCGGCGCTTCAGGCAGGCCGCATGACCGGGGACACGTCCCTGCCCGACCTGCTGGAGGCCAACCGGGCCTGTGTGGCCTGCACGCTGCGCCCGGGCTGCGCGGCCCCCGTGCCCGGGGACTGGGTGGGCCAGCCGCAGGCCCGGCCCGGTGGCCTGCTGCTCCTCGGGGACGCGCCGGGACCCGAGGAGGACCGCCAGGGCCGCCCCTTCGCGGGCCCTGCGGGCGAGGGTCTGCGCACGCTGCTGGCCGGGGCCGGGCTGGACCGGGCACCCCTGTTCCTGACCACGCTGGTCAAGTGCCGCCCGCCCGCGCACCGCCCGCCCTCGGCGGCCGAGGTCCAGGCCTGCACCGAGCGCTGGCTGCGGCCCCAGATCGCCGCGTTGCGCCCCGGCATGGTCCTGACGCTGGGCAACGCGGCCACCCGGCACCTGCTGGGCACCGGCCCCGCCGATACGGGCATCACCCGGCTGCGGGGCCGCTGGCAGTGCGCCGCGCCGGCATACGGGGGCGCGCCGCTGCTGCCGCTGCTGCATCCGGCCACCGCCGCGCGGGACGAGGCCCGGTCGCCCGGCGGAGCCTGGGACCTGCTGGCCCGCGACCTCGCCGAGGCGGCGGGCGTCTGGCGCGGCGAGCGCGAGGCCCGCCCGGCGGCTGCGCCCGCCCCGCCGCCGCTGTTCTGAAGGCGGGACGGTATCCTGCCGCGCATGGCCAACCCTGAATTTGTCGGACTCGTGCACATGCTCCAGGCCACCGCCGAGGCGGCCCTGGGCGACCTGAACGCCGCGACCTCCAGCGCCGCGCGCGACGGCCTGCTCGCGGACGACCGCGCCCGCCAGACCGCCGAGCGCAGCCTGAAACTGCTCACCATGCTGGCCGAGAAGACGCGCGGCAACCTGGACTTCACCGAGGCCGACCTGCTGACCGGAGCCATCGGCAGCCTGCGCGCCCGCCTGGACAACTGAGGATGCGCGCCGTCGTGCAGCGCGTCACGCGCGCCACCTGCACCGTCGAGGGCCGCGTGACCGGCGAGACCGGCCCCGGCCTGCTGGTGCTGCTGGGGGTCGCGCCCGGCGACACGGCCGGGACCGCGCGGGCGCTGGCCGGACGCGTCGCCCGGCTGCGGATCTTCGGCGACGACGCGGGCAAGATGAACCGCAGCGTGCAGGATATCGGCGGCGGCGTCCTGAGCGTCAGCCAGTTCACGCTGTTCGCCGACACGCGCCGGGGCAACCGCCCGAGTTTCACGGGGGCGGCCCCGCCCGATCAGGCCCGGACCCTGTACGCCGAGTTCAACGCGGCGCTGCGCGACCTGGGGCTGCCGGTGGGCGAAGGCGTGTTCGGGGCCCATATGGTTCTCGACCTGACGAACGACGGCCCGGTCACCATCACGCTGGAGGAGGCCGGGGAAGCCTGAGCGTGCGGGGCGGCGTCCCCCCGCCTTTCTTATGACATCGCCGGCTTTCTCACCGCGCACGCTTATCTTGTGCGCCATGAATCGCCGCACGCTGCTGCTCGCTGCCGCCCTCCTGACCGGTACGGCGGGGGCCTATACCGTCAAGACCGGCGACACGCTCTACTCGATTGCCCGCGCCAACGGCGTGACGGTCGCGGAGTTGCAGCGCCTGAACAACCTGGGCGGCACGACCATCTCGGTCGGTCAGGTGCTGCGGCTTTCGGGCGAGGCCGCCCCGGCGACGGGCACGGCGGCTCCGGCGACGGCGGCGCCCGCGTCCACGTCCCCCACCGTACCCTCGACCCGCAGCACCGCGCCGGGCGTCTCCCAGGCCCCGCTGCCGCCGCGCCTGAGCGCCGCCGAGCTGGCCCCTACGCCCGCCGGCACGCGCCTGAGCGGCGTGAGCGTGAGCGCCCCCGAGAAACTGATGATGGGCGACGCCTTCGCGCTGCGCCTGAGCGGCCCACGCGCCGCCGAGGCGACCGTGCGCTTTCTGAGCGAGGTGGGCGAGGACGTGCGCCGCCCCGCCGAGGTGCTGCGGCCCGGCGGGGCGGCGGGCGAGTACCGCGTGCTGGGCCGCGTGGTGCTGGGCAAGACGACGCCGGTGGTCTACGAGGTGCGCCTGGGCGACGAGGTGCTGCGCGCCCGCATTCCGGTGTCGCCCCTGAACCAGACGGTGCAGCACCTCAACCTGCCCAGCCGCATCAGCGGGGTCTTGCAGGATGCGGGCCGGGCGGCCGAAGAACGCGCCGTCGAGAATGCCTACGCGCTGCGCAGCCCCCAGGTCTGGACCCGGCCCTTCGCGCCCGCGCTGGCCAACCGCGCCGCCACCAGCAGCAGCTTCGGGCAGCCGCGCACCTACGTGGCGGGCGGGCCGGTCAACTACCACTACGGCACCGACTACCCCGCGCCGGCCGGCACCCCGGTGCTGGCGGTCAACGACGGCACGGTGGTCCTGGCAGGCAAGTACCCCGTGCGCGGCAATCTGGTCGTCATCGACCACGGGGCGGGGCTGGTCAGCCTGTACTTTCACCAGAGCCGCCTGAACGTGCGTGTAGGAGACAAGGTCACGCGCGGCCAGAAGATCGGGGAGGTCGGCACGACCGGCCTGAGCGCGGGGCCGCACCTGCACCTGGAGATGCGCGTGCGCGGCGAGGCCACCGACCCCGCCGACTGGATGAACCGCCTCTGGCCCCGCTGAGGCGGCGTGGGGGCCGGGGCGCGCGCTACCCTGCCCCATGCCTGACGCGCCCCTGCCCACCCCCGACGCCCTGACCGCCTTCGGGGCCGGACATCTCCCCGGCCTCCTGGGCCTCCGCTTCACCCACGCCGAGCCCGGTCTGCTGCGCAGCGAGCTGACGGTCCGCCCTGAACTCATGGCCCCCAACGGGTTCCTGCACGCCGCGTCGGTGGTCGCGCTGGCCGACACCACCTGCGGCTACGGCACCCGCCTGAACCTGCCGGAGGGCGCGCAGGGCTTCACCACCATTGAGCTCAAGAGCAACCACCTCGGCACCGCGCGTGAAGGCATCGTGACCTGCGAGGCCCGCCCGGTCCACACCGGGCGCACCACCCAGGTCTGGGACGCCGAGGTGCGCGGCCCCGGTGGCCGGTTGATGGCGCTGTTCCGTTGTACCCAGGCGGTGCTGTACCCCCGGTGACCCGGCTGCGGAGCGGGGCGGTGGGCTGGGCGCTACCCTGTCCCCATGACCCAATCCGGTGAGCAGCCGAGCCCGTCCCCCTCGCCCCGCCTTCAGCCCGGCGAGGCCTTTCCCGCCTTCGCGCTGCCCGACGCCGAGGGACAGACCCACCGGCTCGGGCAGTACGAGGGCAAATACGTCGTGCTGTACGTGTATCCCAAGGACGATACCCCCGGCTGCACGCGCGAGGCCTGCGACTTCCGCGACTCGGCGACCCTCAGGGCCCACGGCGCGGCCATCCTGGGCCTGAGCCGCGACGACGCCGCGAGCCACGGGAAATTCGCCGAAAAGTACAGCCTGCCCTTTCCGCTCCTGAGTGACCCGGAGGCCGAGTACATCCGGGCCATCGGGGCGTGGGGCACCAAGAACATGTACGGCAAGGTCAGCGAGGGAATCAAGCGCCAGACCTTCCTGATCGGCCCCGACGGCCGGCTCGTCAAGTCCTGGCTGGCGGTGCAGGTGGACGGCCACGCCGACGCGGTCGCCGCCGCCATCGACAAGGACCGGGCCGCCCATGAGTGATCGGGCCCCCGACCTCGAAGCCCTGAAGAAGGACGCCGCCCTGCGCGCCGCCGCCCTGGTCGCCAGCGGGATGCGCGTGGGCCTGGGCACCGGCAGCACCGCCAGGTACGCCATCGAGGAGATCGGCCGCCGCATCGGGACCGGCGAGCTGAGCGGCGTGGTCGGGGTGGCGACGAGCGAGGCGAGCGACGCGCTGGCCCGCGCGGTCGGCATTCCGGTCGAGCCGCTCGACCCCCGGCCGCTGGACCTCGCCATCGACGGGGCCGACGAGATCACGCCGGGCCTCGACCTCATCAAGGGCCTGGGCGGGGCGCTGCTGCGCGAGAAGCTGACCGAGGTGCAGGCGCGGCGGCTGGTCATCATCGCGGACCACACCAAGCTCGTCACGCGCCTGGGCGAAAAAGCGCCGCTGCCGGTCGAGATCGCCCGCTTCGGCTTCCTCTCGACCATCGAGCGCCTGCGCGCCCTGGGCCTCGGCGGTCGCCTGCGCCAGCCCGGCGCGCAGCCCTACGTGACCGACAACGGCAACTACATCTTCGACGCGCAGCTGCCCGCCGAGTTCGGCGCCGCCGAGCTGGGGAGCCGCATCAAGGGCACGCTGGGCGTGGTCGAGACCGGGCTGTTCCTGGGCATGGCCGAGCGCGCCTTCGTCGCCGCGCCCGACGGCGTGCGCGAGCTGACGCCGCAGCGGTAGGCGGGCGCGGGGAAGGGGGCCGGACCGGATATGCGGCCCCTTCCGGTCCACCGGCGCGGTCACGGAGTCGGGTGGAGGTCCCCGGCCGCGCGGCAGTTCAGTCCACGGAACTGATCTCGGCCCGCACGCTGGGGTCGGGGTCGCGGGTCAGGGCCGCGCGCAGCTCGCCGGGCAGGTCGGCGCGGCCCGCCGCGAGCAGGCGCACGCCCTCGTCGGGGTCGGCGGCGAGGCGGGCCAGCGTCTGCGCCGGAAGTGCCGGGTGGACGGCCACCGCGCGGCGCACCCCGGCATGCGGGTCGGCGGCGAGCCGTTCGAGCACGTCGCCGGGGGTCGGATCGGCGTAGGCCACCGCGCGGCGCACCTCGGCATTCGGGTCGGTCGCCAGCCGCCCGCGCCCCGCCGCGCCGAGGTCCGGGCGCACCGCGAGGATGGTCCGCACGCTGGGATCGGGGTCCTCCAGCAGCAGGGCCAGCGCCTGCGCCGGAATGCCCTCGGCACTCGCGATGTGGATGCGGATGTCGGCCTCGGGCGCGCGGGCCAGGGCCAGCACCGCGCCGTCGGGCAGCTCGGCACGCTCCAGCAGCGCGCGCCGCACCGTCTCGGCCTCGTCCCCGGCCAGCCGGGTCAGCAGGGCCTCGTCGGCGTCCGGGCGGCGGGCCAGGGCGGCGCGCACGTCGGGATCGGCGTCGTTCTCGGCGCGTTCCAGCCAGCGGGGCGGCACCCGCCAGGCCTGGAGGGCGGCGGCGCGCACATGTGGCTGCTCGTGCCCCGCCAGCCAGTCGCGGACGTTGCCCGGCAGGTCCAGCCGCCGCGCCAGGGTCGCCAGCACGTCGGGGTCGGCGTCGGTCGCCAGGGTCAGCAGGCAGTCCAGGGGCAGGTCCAGCCGCCGCGCCACGCCCGCGCGCACCATGCCGTGTGCGTCGGCCACCAGGGTCCGCAGGACGTCGCCGGGCAGGTCCTCGCGGGCGGCCACCGCCTTGCGCACGTCGTAATCGTCGTCGTCGGCGAGCTGGCGCAGCAGGGGCTCGGGCAGTTGCGCCCGCTTGGCGACGGCCTCACGCACCTGCCAGCCCGCGTCCTGCGCGAGGGTGGCGACGCGCCCCCCGGGCAGCTCCGGCACGGCGGCCAGCGCGGCGCGCACGTCGTAGTTCTCGTGGCGCAGCGCGCCGTCGAGCACCCAGCCGGGCACACCGGGCAGCCCGAGCAGCGCCGTCATGCCCTCGGAGGGAAACAGGTTCAGGAAGCCGGGGCGGGCCAGCCGCAGCAGCGGCACGCCGGGGTTGCCCAGCACCTCGCGCGGGAAGGCGGCGGCCAGCAGGCCCAGCACCTCGGGCGGCGTGTTGGGGTGGGCGGCCACGCGGGCGCGCACCCGGGCGTCGGGGTGCGCGCTCAGGCCGGAGAGCAGCTCGGCCGTGGCGCGCGGGGCCGAGGCCGCCTCCAGCGCGCCTTCCAGCCCCAGCGCCGTGAGGCTGCGCGGATCGAGTTCCGAAAACGTCATGGGGGAGATGATAGGGGGAGGCGGGAGGGGGCACGGCAAAAACCCCCGGCGCTGTGCCGGGGGCCTGTGCTGCGGCGCTGTGCGTCCGCCTTACGCCTTCGCGGGCGCGCCGCCGTTCTTGCGGCGGGCGCGGGCCTCCTCGAAGTACACGACGATGGGCGCGACGATGTAGATGCTGCTGTAGGTGCCGACCAGGATGCCGATGAGCAGCACGAGGCTGAAGTCGCGCAGCACCGGGCCGCCGAAGATCAGCAGGCTGAGCAGCGGCAGCATGGTGCACACGCTGGTCATGACCGTGCGCGACAGCGTCTGGTTGATGGACGTGTTCACGATCTCGCGGTAGCTCTTGCCGCGCATCTCGCGCAGGTTCTCGCGGATGCGGTCCGAGACGATGATCGAGTCGTTGAGCGAATACCCGATGAGGGTCAGCAGGGCCGCGACCGAGGCGATGGTGAATTCCAGCCCCAGCAGCGAGTAGAGCCCCATGACGATCGCCACGTCGTGCAGCACCGCCACGATGCTGCCCAGACCCATGATGAAGTCGAAGCGGAAGCCCACGTAGATCAGGATCAGCGCGAGGCCCAGGATCACGGCGCGCGTCGTCTGGGTGGTGAGTTCCTGGCCGACCGTCGGGCCGACCGTCTCGGTGGCCTGGACCTGCCCGCCGGGCAGCTTGGCGATGGCCGTGCCCAGCGTCTGGGCCTGCGCCGCCGTCAGTTCGGGCACCTTCACGGTGTACTGCGCGCCGCTCTGGCCCGGCGTCACGTCGCGCTGGATGGCCGCGCTCTGGGCCGTCACCTCGGGCACGCCCGCGCCCGCGACCGCCGCGCGCACCTGCTCGGTGGTGGTCGCCGCCGCCGTCTTGACGGTCAGGGTGGTGCCGGAGGTGAAGTCCACGCCGTAGTCCAGGCCCCGCACGGCGAGCATCGCGCCGCCGGCGATGGCGATGAGCACGCTGATCGTCGTGATGATCGGCGCGGGCTTGATGAAGTCGATGTGGGTGTTCGAGATGCGCCTCGGGGCGTTCAGGCCGGGGCGGCGCTCCGAGAGCCACTGGAGGAACCACTTGGCGAACACGAGGTTCGAGAAGGTCGAGGCGACCACGCCGATCATCAGCGTCAGCGCGAAGCCCTTGACCGGGCCGGTCGAGTAGTTGTAGAGCGCCAGCGCCGAGAGCAGGTGCGAGGCGTTCACGTCGAGGATGGCGGCGGTCGAGTGCTCGTAGCCCGCCTCGATGGACTTCTTGATGCCCCGGCCGCGCGCGAGTTCTTCCTTGATGCGCTCGAAGGAGATCACGTTGCCGTCCACGGCCGCGCCGATGGTCAGCACGAGGCCCGCGATGCCCGGCAGGGTCATGGTGGCCCCGAAGCCGCCCAGCAGGCCCAGGATCACGATGCTGGAAAACAGCAGGCCCAGCGCGCCGACCAGACCCAGCCAGAAGCCGTAGTACAGGAACAGCATGCCGAACACGAGCAGGATGCCCACGACGGCGGCGATGGCGCCGCTGCGGATGGCGTCGGCCCCCAGCGTCGGCCCGATGGCGCGCTCGGCCTCGGTCTTGATCTTGATGGGCAGGGCGCCCGACTGCAGCACCAGCGCGAGCTGGCTGGCCTCGGCGGCCGAGAAGCTGCCGCTGATCTGGATGTCGCGGAACAGGCGCTGGTTGATGGTCGCCACCGACTGGATCTGGTCGTCGAGGACGACGGCCATCAGGCGGCCCACGTTCTTGCCGGTGAAGTCCCCGAAGGTGGTGGCCCCCGCCGGGGTGGTCTGGAAGTTCACGACCCACTGCCCGGTCTGCGGGTTGGTGCCCGAGGTGGCCGTCGAGACGACCTCACCCGTGGCCTGCACCGGGCCGAGCTGCGCGAGCGTGTAGCCGCTGCTGCGCGGATTGCTGGCCTGGAGGGCCGGATCGGGCTGCGCGCCCGTGTTCACGATGCGGAATTCCAGGCGGGCGGTGCGCTGGATGATCTCGCGGGCGCGCTGCTGCACGGCCGGGGTCGCGCCGGGAATCTCGACGACCACGCGCCGCCCGCCCGTGACGTTCACGGTGGGTTCGGCCACGCCGAGCGCGTTGATGCGGTTTTCGATGACGGTCTTGACGCGGTCGAGTTCCTCGCGGGTGGCGGTGCCGCTCTCGGGCGCCAGCTCGATGCGCAGGCCGCCCTTGAGGTCCAGGCCCAGCGTCATGAACTGGTACTGGTCGTTCCAGAGGGTCCAGGGAGCATTGCGGTGTTCCCAGGGCCGCCAGATGTAGAGCATGCTGGCGATTAGGGTGATGAGCAGCAGCAGGCCGGTCCAGCGGTTGGCCTTGCCGGTGGTCGTCGCCGCGCGCCGGGGGGGTGGGCGGCGGCCGGTGTTGCGGTTGCGGTTGTTGCCGTAGGTCACGGAAAAAAGCTCCTTGAGAAAAATACGGAAAGGGAAAGGACGGACGCGGCGCGCCGGCGCTAGCCGCCGTCGGTCTGCTGGCGGCCCAGGGCCAGCAGGTCGGGCTTGCGGGCGGGGCCAGCCCGGCAGGCGCACAGGACCACGGACCCCTGGGTGCGGCGCGCGACCAGCGGAACGTCGGGAGGGGCGCCGGCCAGCAGGGGGGCCGGGGCGGGGGGCAGCGGCGCGGGCCGCAGCTCCGGCAGGGCCGGGGCCGCCGCGCCGGCGGTGGGCCGGGGCCCGGGGTCGTGCGTGGGGGGATGGCTGCCCAGCAGCACCGCGAGCAGCGAGAGCAGGGTCAGCGCGCCGGGCAGCGCCGCGAGCCGCGCCTGCCAGGCCGGCGGGCAGCGTGACCACAGCCTCCCGCCGGACAGGCGGGGGAAGCGCGCGGGCACCGGACGTTCTCTCAAAGCGCCCCAGCATAGCAAACGGTTGATGAAGCCCCGCTGACCACAGCAGGCCGGAAACAGGTCCGGAACCGGGCGTCCGGAGCGTCCTTTGTGACGCCCGGCGCCGTCCAGAGGGCGACCTACGCTATACTGCCTTCAGAATTCCTCGGAGGAGGGTGGGTGCAGTACCCACCCTTTTTCGTGGAGGAGGTGGTGAAGTGGCCAGTCTGCCCTCAGGCCCGGCCCAGACAATATGAATAACAACCCAGCGCACAACGGTCAGGACACAACCCAACCGACTCCGGCGGACACCGGAGACTCCAGGCTGCACGCCCTGGCGCAGCAGGCCGTCGCCCCGATGGGGCTGGAGGTGCTGGAAGTGCAGCGCCAGACGGCCGGGCGCGAGCTGATCGTGCTCGTGCGGATCGACCGGCTCGACGAGCAGCCCGTGACGATGGAGGACCTCACGAAGGCCAGCCGCGCCGCCGAGGCCGAGTTCGACCGCGTGGACCCCATCGAGGGCGAATACCGCCTGGAATTCGAGTCGCCCGGCGGCAAGCGCCCGCTGCTGCGCGGCCGGCATTTCGAGCGCATGCTCGGGCTGCGTGCCCGCGTACGCGGCGAGGGCCACAGCTTCACTGCGCCCATCCGCGCCGTAGACGGCGATCAGGTGACTTTCGAGGTCAACGGCGAACTCGTGACGGTCACGGCCGGGCGCGTGCAGGCCAACCTCGCGGAGTTCCCCGACCGCCACAGGTAAACCGGCTGCCGGGGCGGAAAGGCGGCCGTTGCCTGGCCCTCCCGGCCCGCACGCTCCCGAGCAGCCCACAATTTCATAAGGAACGAGACCATGACCCAGCCCGAAATCAATTTCGCGGACGCCCTGAAGGAAGTCGCCCAGGCCCGCAACATCAACGAAATGCAGCTCATCGAGGCCTTCGAGCAGTCGCTCGCGCAGGCCTACACCCGCAACGTCGAACCCGACAAGCGCATCGAGGTGCACCTCGACCCCAACTCCGGCGAACTCGAAGTGCTCGTCGTGCGTGAGGTCGTCGAGAAGGTCGAGGACGAGCACATGCAGATCTCGCTGGCCGACGCCCTCGAACTCGACCCCGGCGTCGAGATCGGCATGGAGATGGAGTTCCCGGTGGACCGCGAGAAGTTCTCGCGCATCGCCCTCCAGGCCGCCAAGCAGACCCTGACCCAGAAGATGCGCGAAACCGAGCGCAACGTGGTCTTCAACGAGTACAAGGATCGCGAGGGCCAGGTGCTCACGGCGCAGGTCGTCCGGAGCGACAACAAGGGCAACTGGTTCGTCGAGCTGGGCGCGGGCGAGGCGATCCTGCCCCCCCGCGAGCAGATTCCCGGCGAGAAGCTGACCCCCGGCAGCCGCGTCAAGATCTACCTCAAGGAAGTGCGCAAGACCCCCAAGGGCCCGACCATCCTGGCGAGCCGCGCCGACGAGCGCCTGCTCGACTACCTGCTGCGCCAGGAAATCCCCGAAGTCGCCAACGGCATCGTGGAGATCAAGGCGATCGCCCGCGAGGCCGGGCAGCGCTCGAAGGTCGCGGTGTTCTCGCACAACTCGAACGTGGACCCCATCGGCGCGTGCATCGGGCACCGTGGCAACCGCATCCAGGCCGTGACCGGCGAGCTGGGCCGCGAGCGCGTGGACGTGATCTTGTGGGACGCCAATCCCCGCGAGTTCATCCGCAACGCGCTTTCGCCCGCCAAGGTGGGCCTGATCGAGGTGGGCAGCGAGGGCCGCGAGGCCAGCGTGACCGTGACGCCCGACCAGCTCTCGCTGGCGATCGGCAAGGGTGGCCAGAACGTGCGCCTCGCCGCCAAGCTGACCCGTGTCAAGATCGATCTGCGCGAGACCGCTGCCATCAGCGACCTCGACGCCGCGATGCAGCAGGCCATGCAGGACGGCGTCGCCGCGCCCGAGAACAGCGCCGCGCAGTCGGCCTTCGACGCGCTGTTCAAGGAAAGCAAGTCGGTGGCGACGGCCAGCCCGGACGACCTGCGGGAGTAAGTCTTGAGCCTACCCGCGTTTTCTCCCTTCCCGGCGTCTGCCCGGCCCGTGCCCGAACGGCACGTCCCGGAACGGACCTGCGCCGCGTGCCGCCGCAAGCGGCCCCAGTCCGAATTCGTGCGCCTGACGCGCACGCCTGCGGGCTGGCAGTTCCTCGCGGGGCGGCGGCAGGGACGCGGAGCCTACCTGTGCGCCGACTCGCCCGCGTGCTGGCAGGAGAAAAAACTCCGCCGGGCCTTCGGGGCACAGGCCACGCGGCTGAGCGCCGAACTGAGCCGGGCCGGCCAGACCTCCTCTCCCCAGTCCCCGGCGCCTCAGCTTCTGACGGCCCCCCCGCAGGACGCGGTTTCTTCCGACTCCTGAAATCTGGAATTCTCCCGAGCAGTTCCCGGCCGGTCCGCGCCTTTTCCGGGCGTACCTGCCCGTCTCACCGGAGGTGAGCATGTCGAAAGTCCGAATTTACACCCTCGCCAAAGACCTTGGCGTAGACAACAACAAAATGCTGGAAATGCTGGACGGTCTGGGCGTCTCCTACAAGAGTGTGAGCAGCACCATCGAGGAAGACACCGTCGAACTCATCAAGCAGCTGCTGGCCGAGGAAGCCGAATCGGCGCCCGCCGCGCCGGCCCAGACCGCCGACGCTGCGCAGGCGGCGCCCCAGGCGGCTCCGGCCCCGGCCGACGCGCCCACGCCCAGCCCGGCTCCCGAGGCGGCCACGACTGCCGAGGACACCGGCGCGCCCCACCGCGCGCCCGTCGTGACGATCATGGGTCACGTCGACCACGGCAAGACCTCGCTGCTCGACTACATCCGCAAGACGCGGGTGGCGGCCAAGGAAGCGGGCGGCATCACCCAGCACGTCGGGGCCTTCGAAGCCCAGACGAGCAAGGGCAAGATCGTGTTCATCGACACGCCCGGCCACGAGGCCTTCACGACCATCCGTGCGCGCGGCGCCAACGTGGCCGACATCGCCATCATCGTGATCGCGGCCGACGACAGCCTGATGCCCCAGACGCGCGAGGCCATCGCCCACGCGCAGGCGGCCAAGGTGCCCATGATCGTGGCGATCAACAAGGTGGACCTGCCGCAGGCCGACCCCGAGCGCGTCAAGACCGACCTCACGCAGCTCAACCTCGTGCCCGAAGAGTACGGCGGCGACCTCGTGGTCGTCCCGGTGAGCGCCAAGACCGGCGAGGGCGTCGAGGACCTGCTGGAGTACATCAGCCTGACCGCCGAACTCGAGGACCTGCGCGCCGATCCCAAGGGCACCTTCTCGGGGGTCGTCATCGAGGGCCGCGTGGACAAGCAGGCGGGCGTGCTCGCCACCGTGATGGTGCAGGAAGGCACGCTGCACGTCGGCGACTTCCTGGTCGTGGGCGAGGGCTACGGCAAGATCAAGGCGATGACCGACAGCGCGGGCGGACGCATCAAGGAAGCCGGCCCCAGCACCCCGGTGCAGATCCTGGGCTTCTCGGAGGTGCCGGCCAGCGGCGAGCAGGTCCAGAGCGCCAAGAACGAGCACGCCGCGCGTGAAGTCATCGCCGGGCGTGCCCAGACCCGCCGCGACACCGAGGCCGCGCGCGAGCGCCGCAAGCTGACCCTGGAAGACATGATGGGGCCGCTGGGCACCGTGCGGACCGTCAACCTGATCCTGCGCGCCGACACGCAGGGCAGCGTCGAGGCGATCCAGGGCATCCTGGCGCGCAAGGAAACCGACGACGTGAAGCTCAACGTGATGCTCGCCGGCATCGGCGCGCCCACCGAGGGCGACGTGCTGCTCGCCAGCACCGCCGAGGCGACCATTCTGTGCTTCAGCGTGACGGCCCCCGGCAGCGTGACCAAGATCGCCGACAACAAGGGCATCGACATCAAGAGCTTCCGGATCATCTACGAACTGATCGACGAGGTGGACCGCCTCATCAAGGGCAACATCGAGCCGGTCTTCGAGGAGAAGTACCTGGGCCGCGCCGAGGTCCGTATGGTCATCCGGCACCCCAAGAACGGCAACATCGCCGGGTCGTACATCACCGACGGGTCGTTCAAGCGCAACGCCAAGGCCAAGGTCACGCGTGGCAAGCAGGTCGTGTACGAGGGCACCATCGTGGGCCTCAAGCGCTTCAAGGACGATGTCCGCGAAGTGCAGACCGGCTACGAATGCGGGATCAACCTCGACTGGAACGACGTGATGGAAGGCGACATCATCGAGGCCAGCGAGATGGTCGAAGTGGCGCAGGCCTAAAGCACCCAGCGGTAGGGGGGCGGCTTTCCCGGCAGGGGAGGGCCGCCCCCTTCCTTTGGCCTCAGCGGTTGAAGGGCTGCTCGTTCACCCACCGGAAGCCCCGGTCACGCAGCAGCGTGGCGTCGGCGGCGGGGCGCAGGGTCAGGGTCTCGCTGCCGTCCTCCAGCGTCAGGGCGCCGTCCCGGCTACGGGAATGGAACAGCCGGTCGAGGGCGCCGAAGTGCAGGGTCAGGGTCCGGGCTGCCCGGTCGGACGTGTACCAGCCGCGCAGGCGGGTGCCGTCGCTGCGCAGGAGGGCGACCCTGCCCCAGGGCGGACTGCCCGTCTCCTCGGCGGCAAAGAGCTGCTCGCCCAGCGCCAGCCGGACCCAGGCGGCGCTGCCGGGCGCAGAGGTCTGGACCTCGTAGACCCCGGCGAGGTCGCTGTGACCGACCGGACTGCTCGCGTGCGCGCTGAGGGCAGTCAGTCCGGCGGGCAGCAGCGCGACGGCCAGGACGGCGAGGGCCAGGAAAGCGAGCCTGGCCCGTCCCCTGCCCGCCGGGTAGACCTGGGGCGGCACCGGCCGGTTGGTGACGAACAGCCACAGCCGGGGCCAGAAGGGCGCGAGCAGCAGCAGGCAGTACAGCAGCAGGTGGGCGCTGAACAGCTTGACCGGCACGTCGAAACTCAGGTTGAGCAGGAAGACGTAGGCCATGATGCCCGCGCCCAGCAGGGCACCGAACAGGCTGGTGCGCCGCGAGAGCAGCAGCAGCCCGGCCACGACCTCGGCCAGCCCCCCGGCCCGCTCGTACAGTGCCGAGAAGCCCACGCTGCGCCACAACAGCCCCATCGGGCTCATCTCGCCCAGCGGGGTGAGCAGGTCGGGAAAGTCGGGTGCCGGCATCTGCACGAGCAGCAGCTTGCTCCAGCCGTAGAGCAGCAGAGTATAGGCCACCCAGAAGCGCAGCGCGGTGTGGGCCGGCCAGCCCAGGCGCGGGGTCCAGTCGCGGCGGCCCTCGGCCGCACTCCAGATCAGGGTGCCCAGCCCGGCCGCGACGAGATACAAGCCGGCCAGAACGTACTGGCGCAGGGTATCGCCGCTGCCGGTCGGTACAGGGACCGGCAGCGGCTGCCCCAGAAGGCGCGGCGTGATCCAGTCGGCCAGCACGTCCCAGGGCAGGAACAGCCCGCCACTCAGGTCCAGCAGGGCGTACAGCAGCAGGAACCGGAAGGCGACCTTGCGGCCGGAAGACCATGCCGGAAAAGCCAGGGGGGACATGCCGGTTATTGTCCGGCGTGGCCCTCAGGCGGGCTGCCCCATGTGAGCGGGCGCGGCCAGGCCTACCGCTGAACGTCGATCATGATGCGCCCTTCTTGCAGGTAGGCCCGCTCGGTGCGCTCGCTGCCCTCCATGCGGCGCATGTTGCTGCTGCCCTCGGGCGCGCGCGCGACGGCGTCCCCGATCCGCAGCTGCGCGCTGGCGATGGGCCGCGCCCACACGATGGCGTCCTCGCGCCCGCCGTAGCCCGCGTGGACGACGCCGCGCAGCGCCCCCGTGACGATCACGTCGCCGGCCGCGATCAGCTCGGCGCCGGGGTTTACGTCCCCCAGCACGACCACGCTGCCGCCGTATTCCCCCCGGAAGCCCGCGCGGATGCTGTGCGGCAAGATCACCGTCTGGGTGTCGGGTGGGGTCTGCGGTTCGGGGGCGGTTTCCAGCTCAGGCAGGGGCAGGCCCGGGGCGGCCACGGTCACGCGCGGGGCCCGCACCCGCCCCGGTGTGCCGCCCGCCGCCCGCACGGCGTCCAGCGCGGCTTCCAGCGCGCCGGGGTGCGTGTCCCCCTGGATTTCGAGGGTGACGCTGGTGGTCAGCATTTCGGCCCGTGACGCCAGGGCGTGGGCGACACTTTCGGGCGTGTCTCCAGGTTCGAGAAGCAGATTGAGACCGCCCAGCGTGCCGCGCAACTTCATGAAGCCCAGTGTAATACGGCCCCGGGCTTTTTCCCGCGCCGCACGGACCCGCGCGGGCACGGCTCCGCAGGCCCATACTAACCAAAGTCTCAGAGAAGTGGCCCCTGGCCCGCCGGATGATGTAAAGTGTGGCCTATGCCTTTGGAGGAGAAGACTCTTGGTGCAGCTTGATTCGGGCGCGGTCGCGGAGGGCCGCGTGACGCGGGTGACCGACTTCGGCGCGTTCGTACAGTTTGAGAACGGCGAAACGGGCCTCGTCCACATCTCGCAGATCGCCCACTCGTTCGTCCGGAACATTCACGACCATGTGCGTGAGGGCGAGAATGTCGAAGTCAAGGTGCTGGGCCGCGACGAGCGGGGCCGCCTCGACCTCTCGATCAAGGAACTCCTCGAAGAACCCGAGGAAATTCCCCGGCCGCGCGCCATCGGCCGGCAAAGCCCCCAGTTCGAGGCCAAGTTGCGCTCGTTCATGCGCGACGCCAAGGAGCGTGGCCCGGGTGCGGGCGGCGGCAAGAAGCCGGCCGGCGGCGGTAAGCGCAAGAAATAACCTTCGCGTCTGCCAGGGAGCTGGACCCCACGGGGTTCGGCTCCCTTTCTGTTTTAACCGTCGTGTAACCGGGGCGCGGCACACTGCGCCCATGAAGAGGAACCTCTCCCTGCTGGCCCTGAGCGGCGCGCTCGCCCTCGGCGGTTTCGTCGGCTACGGCATCAACGAACGCGGCGCGGCTCAGACGGCCCAGACCCAGGCCGCCCAGACCCAGTCGGCCCAGACGCAGGGCCAGATGGTCCAGACGCTCGCGCAGAATGCTCCGGCCACCTCCGCGACCTACGACAATGGCCGCGCGCGTACCCAGTCCGAGGCGAACACAGTGGACGTGGTCAAGGCCCGCCAGAACGGTCTGGTCTACATCAGCGTGACCGAGAAGGCGAGCGGCGGCGCGCAGGCGCAGCTCCGCGACCAGCTCGAACGCCAGTTCGGCTTCGGGCTGCCCGACGGTCTGGGCGACGGGCAGGACGGCGGCGCGCAGGGCCAGCAGGCGACCGGCACGGGCAGCGGCTTTTTCGTGAACGCGCAGGGCGACATCATCACCAACAACCACGTGGTCGAGGGGGCCAGCGACATCACCATCCGCCTGCACGGCAGCAAGCAGACCTACAAGGCCAAGGTCGTGGCGCGCGCCCCCGACTACGACCTCGCGCTCATCCGGGCCGAGGGCCTGCCCTCCGGGGCCATCCAGCCCATGCCGCTGGGCAACAGCGACCAGCTCGACGTGGGCCTGAAGGCCGTGGCGATGGGCGCGCCCTTCAATCTCGACTTCAGCGTGTCCGAGGGGATCATCAGCAGCCTGGAGCGGACGGTGCCGGTGGGAACCAAGGGCGTGAGCCAGAAGGTCATCCAGACCGACGCGGCCATCAACCCCGGCAACAGCGGCGGCCCGCTGCTCGACAGCGCCGGGCAGGTGATCGGCGTGAACACCCAGATCCTGACCGGCGGCGCGGGCCAGAGTGCGGGCGTGGGCTTCGCCATTCCCGTGAATACGGTCAAGACCCTGCTGCCCAAGTTGCAGGCGGGCAAGGGCGGCGTGCTCCAGACCCCCAGTCTGGGTATCCAGTTCACCGACCTGAGCGGCCTGACGAGCGAGCAGCGCGCCCAGGCCAAGCTGCCCGCGACCGGCGCGCTCGTGCAGGAGGTGCTGCCGAACAGTCCGGCGGCGGCGGCGGGCCTGCGCGGCGGCACCAGCGACGGCACCGGCCTCGCGCTGGGCGGCGGGACAGGAACGGCGGGACGGGGCACGTCCCGGGGCCAGGCCCAGAACGACGTGCTGAAGACCAACGGCGACATCATCACGGCCATCGACGGTCAGCCCGTGACCGAGGGCGGGGACCTGCAACGCGCCATCCTGGGCAAGCAGGTCGGCGACAGCGTGCGCCTGACCGTCCAGCGGGCCGGCCAGACCCGCGAGGTCACGGTGAATCTCAAGGCCTTCGCCTTCCCGAACGCGAGCACGGCGCAGGACGACGGTCAGTAAACGATGTTCAGGCCCTGCCCCAGGTCCCCGGCCGGTTTGCGGTGCGGGGCCTGGGACAGGGCCTATGCTGCGGCGCATGACCGAGATCAGTCGCCCACAGCCCGGTGAGTACAGCGCCTTTCATGCGCGTTACGTGGCGCTGGTCCCCGAGGACGACCTGCTGGCGGCCATGCAGGCCCAGGAGACCGTGACGGCGGCGGCCCTGCGGCCTTACGCGGCCACGCCGGACCAGACCTACGCCCCCGGCAAGTGGACCGTGCGGCAACTGCTGGGGCACATGACCGACGTGGAGCGGGTGTTCGGGAGCCGCCTGCTGTTCGTCGCGCGCGGCGACCCCGCCCGGCTGCCCGGCTTCGAGCAGGACGACTGGATGCGCGCCGCCGACTTTGGACGATACGCCCTGCCGGACCTGCTGGCCGAATTCGGCGCGGTGCGGCGCTCGCACCTCTCGCTGCTGCGCCACCTGCCGCCCGGCGACTGGACCCGGCGGGGCACCGTGGGGGACCACGATTTCACGGTGCGGGCACTGGCCCGGATGCTGCTGGGCCACGAGCGGGCGCATCTGGACGTGCTGCGTGAGAGATACGGTCCGGCGCGGCCCGGCTGACGCGGCCCGGCGGCCACAGGCTCAGCCGAACAGCGGCCCCAGATCGGTCAGGCGGCCGGTCGGCTCGGGGGGCAGGAACAGGGCCGAGCCGAAGATCTCCAGGAAACGCCCGGCGCTCAGGGTGCGGGTCTGGCCGCTGGGGCCGGTCGCTTCCAGCTCCTCGCCGCGCAGGGTCAGCCGGTAGGTGCCGGTGTCCTGAAGGTGGCGTCCCCGACCCCGGCCCCGCGCGGCGCAGGTCGTCAGGCGGTATTCCTGGCCGCCGCGGGGACGCAGGAAGGCCAGCACCTCGGCGGCCCCCAGGGTCGCGGGCAGCTGCTCTCCTTGCGGGGCGTCGCCTCGCCGCCCGTCCCCCGTCAGCTCACCACCGTGCCGGCCCCGGCGAGCGCGGCGCTCACGGGTTGCCCGGCCCGCGCGTCTCCGAAGATCACGCGCCCCACGCCGCCCGCGACCGCCTCGGCCGCGCCCAGCACCTTCTTTTTCATGCGGTCCTGGGCGAATTCCAGGTAGCTCTCGACATCATTGGCCGGAATCTCGCGGATCAGGCTCGCCTCGTCGGGGTAGTCGCGCAGCAGGCCCGGCACGTTGCTCAGCAGCAGCAGGGCGTCGGCCTTCAGGGCCACGGCCAGCGCGGCGGCGGCGCGGTCGCCGTCCACGTTGATCGCCACGCCCTCGTAGCTCGCGGCGGGCGGCGTCAGGACCGGCAGGTAGCCGGCGTTCAGCAGCAGCTCCAGCAGGCCGGTGTTCACCTTCTCGACCGTGCCGGTGTGGTCGCCGCGCAGCACCTTGACCTTGCCGTTCTCGACGGCGCGCACCGAATCCTTGTGGCGGCCCTCGAAGATGCGGCCGTCGAGGCCCGACAGGCCCACCGCGTTCACGCCCAGGCGTTGCAGGCGCTCGACGATGCCCTTGTTCATCTTGCCGCAGTACACCATCTCGAAGATTTCCAGCGTCTGGCGGTCGGTAAAGCGTGAGGTGTAGCCGCTGGGGCTGGTCACGAAGCGGGGCGGGTGGCCCAGCGCCTCGGCCACGCGGTTCGTCTCGCCGCTGCCGCCGTGTACCAGAATGAACTTTTCGCCGGCCTGCACGCGGGCGCTCAGGTCGGCGCACACCGCGTCATAGTCGATTCCGGCGCTTCCGCCGACCTTCACCACGATCATGCGCGGCATCCTAGAGCATCGGGGCCGCCGGGACCGGGCCGGGCGCTATACCGCCGGGGGCCGGTCCGGGCGCGGAACGGGGCTGCGGGAGGGGGCCGCGCTGCTCATGCGCCGCGCACCCACACGGCGCGGAGGGTGCTTTATGATGAGTTCATGGCGTACACGATCCTCGTCGCAGACGATGAACCGGCGATCCGGACCATGCTGGAAGTCATCCTGGCGGCCGACGGACACGAGATCATCACGGTTCAGGACGGCAAGGCGGCCCTGGAATACCTTCAGACCCACACCCCCGACGCGATGCTGCTCGACGTGCGGATGCCCCACATGGACGGTTTCGAGATCTGCTCGCGCGTCAAGCGCATCAAGCGGCTGCGTAGCGCGCCCGTGCTGCTCCTGACCGCCATGGACGACGAACAGACCCGCGACCACGCGCGGCTCGTGGGGGCCGACGACGTGGTCCACAAGCCGGTATCGGGCAAGCTGCTGCGCGGCCGGGTCAACCAGCTCATCGAGAGCCGCCGCAGCTCGCCCGTGACCTGAGGCCGGGACGGTCCCAAGGAGCCTGCATTGATCTTTTTCCTGCGTTTCCTCAAATTCCTGACCTCGCTGATCATCGCGGCCGTGGTGGCCGGCGCGGGGGTGGCGGCGACCTACGTGACCAAGTGGTCGCGGGAACTGCCCGACTACCGCCAACTCGACAGCCTCTCGCTGGGCGCGGAGACCAAGGTCTTCGCCCGCGACAACTCGCAGCTCGGCAACCTGATTCCGCGCATCGGGGATCAGGCGATCAGCCGCACCATCGTTCGGCTCAACGAGATCAGCCCCTTCATGGTGGCGGCGCTGATCAGCAACGAGGACCGGCGCTTTTTCGAGCACTACGGCCTCGACCCCCTGGGCATCGGGCGGCAGTTCCAGCGGCTCGCCCAGGGCGAGGAGGTGCAGGGGGGCTCGACCCTCACCAACCAGCTCGTCAAGAACACGCTGCTACTCGACGAGTACAACCAGGCCCGCACCCCCGACCGCAAGATCAAGGAGTGGATGCTCAGCCTCCAGGTTGAGCGCAGCTTCACCAAGTCCGAGATCCTCCAGGACTACCTCAACGTCATCTACTGGGGCGACGGCGGCCCGGTCGAGCTGTACGGCATCTATTCGGCGGCCCAGGCCTATTTCCGGACCACGCCCGACAAGCTGACCCTGGCGCAGAGCGCCTACCTGACCGTGCTGGTGCCCAGTGCGGGCCGCTACTTCGACTACAAGGCGGTGCGGCCCTACATGAAGGCCGTGCTGAACCACATGGTCGAGGACAAGTGGATCACCCAGGCCCAGGCCGACGCCGCCTGGAAGGAAAAACTCCAGCCGCGCGGCTGGCAGGTCACCTACGACGCTGGGGGCAACGTGACGGGCGCCAAGCTGGTCGATCGCCGCGCCAAGGAGCTTCAGGCGGCGACCGCCACCCGCGCGCCGCACTTCATGGGGCAGGTCGAGCAGGAACTCGTCAAGCGCTTCGGGCGTGAGCGGGTGTACGGCACGGGCGGGCTGCGGGTCTACACCACCCTGGACCCCAAGGTGCAGGCGGCGGTCGAGACGGCCAGCCGCGAAGCCCGCTACGGCTACTTCATCGGCGACGGCCAGGGTCTGCCCTACGGCACGACGCTCGCGGCCGTGGTCATCGATCCCTACACCGCCGACGTGCTGGGCATGGTCGGCCAGAAGCTCAACGGCAACCAGCCGCCGCCCGACTGGAACAACGCCGCTCAGGGCCAGCGCCAGATCGGCTCGACCATCAAGCCGCTGCTGTACAACACCGCGCTCTCGCAGGGCGCCGAGCAGAGCCTGCGCGAACCCGACCGGCCCATCAGCCTGCCGTGCGAGGGCTGTAAGGGCGGCGTCTACGAGCCCCAGAACTACGAGGGCAAGACCTCCTACCGCGACATGACGATCCGCGAGGCGCTCGACCGCTCGCTGAACCTCGTGACCGTGCGCCTCGCGCAGCGCGTCGGCCTGAACAACTTCTTCGCCAAGCTGCGCTCGCTGGACATTCCGCCCAACGACGGGACCGGCTACGCGGCGGCGCTGGGCGCGGTCGAGACCACCCCGGTCAAGATGGCGGCGGCCTACGCGCCCTTCGTGAACGGCGGGCTGTACCACGCGCCGCGCTACATCACCCGCGTGACCGACGCGCGCGGCGAGGTGCTGTACGACGTGAGCAACGAGACCACCAAGCCCAACCGCATCTGGACGCCGCAGTACGCCTGGACCGGCCTGGACATGATCCGGGGCGTGGTGAACGACCTGACCGAGCGCCAGGGCGGGCTGGCGGGGCGCGCCAAGTTCGGCGACTGGCCGGTGGCCGGCAAGACCGGGACCAGCAACGGCCCCAAGGACTTCTGGTTCGTGGGTACCACCCCGCTCTACACGGGCGCCGTGTGGGTCGGCAAGCAGCAGGGCGGCTACATGCCGACCACCTACTACTCGGGCTACGTGAACGCGCCCATCTGGCGGCGCATGATGCAGCTCGCACACCAGGGCAAGACCGTCACGCAGTTCCAGCAGCCCCCCGGCATCACCTATACGGCCGCGCCGGACCCCGGCTACCTGCCGAACGTGCAGCTGGCGAGCGTGCTGCCCGCCTACCGCTCGGGCACGGTCGCCGACGCCCCCGAGGAGATCCGGCAGGCCCCCGTGTACCGCGAGACCACCTTCGCGGCCGGAAGCGAGGACCCGCGCACCAAGCTCGTGAGCATCGACCGCACGACCGGCCTGATCGCCACCGAGTTCACGCCGCCCCAGAACATCGTGCAGCGCCGCGTGGAGATCGAGCAGTTGCCCGGCTACGCGCCCGACGCCAACCCGGCCCCCCTGCGCGACGAGACGCCCGATCCCGACGCCCTGAAGCTGGTGCGCACCCAGGCCAGTACCCCGGCCCCGCCTGCCGGCACGCAGACGGCCCCGGCGAAGTCCCCGGCTTCCTCCACTCCCTGAAGACGACCCCCTTCTCTGTCCCTGCCCGGCCGCGTGCCTGGGCGGGGATTTGCCTCGTTCGGGCGCGGACCGTAGGGTAACTCCAGGGCGGGCAGCTCTCATGGCTGGATCACGTTCCAGTGACGCTCGCGCGGCATAGTCGGGCGCATGAACCGCACCCAGCCCGCCCCCTGGCCCATCCCCGGCGCCCTGCCGGTGCGCGCGTGAAAGGCCTGACCGGGCGCGGGGCGCCGCTGCTGGGCCTGCTGCTGGTGTTGGGGGCGCCGAGTGCCGAGGCCCGCGTGCGCCTGGGCGAGACCCTGCCTGCGCACCCCTGGCAGAGTGCGGCGCGCGAGGTGGTCGTGGTCTACACCCACGACTGCGGCGATCTGGGACCGCTGTGGCGCGACCTGCTGGCGAGCGGCCTGCCGGTCCGCGCGGTCAATGCCGAGGACGTGCCTGCCCCCGCGCCGGGCGGCCTGACCCCCTGGCGCGGCGAGGAGGCGACCACGTTCGCCCGGCAACTGCGCATCGGGGAGTACCCGGCGGTGCTGCTCGTCAACGAGGGCCGCATCCTGAACGCCTGGGAAGGGACGTTCGCGGGCAAGCTGGACTAGGTTTCAGGAATCGAAGGGCAGGGTCCCCGGCAGTCCCCGCTCGCCGCGCAGCCAGCCCAGCAGCGCCGCACGGGCCTCGGGCCGGAAGCCGTAGGCCAGTACGGCCGGGGCGTCCACGTCCAGCACGGCATAGGGGTTGTACAGCGCGAGGTGCAGATCGGGCCGCGCGCCGCGCAGCGCCGGCTGCCGGTGCCGGAAGGTGGTCGCCAGGACGACCGGCACGTCACCCCCCGCCAGGGCCGCCCAGTCGAGTTCCTCCGGCGCGTCGAAGGGGTGCAGGTCCACCGTATAGACGGTGCCCAGGTCGCGGGCCAGCGTCTCTGCGTCGGCCCCCGCCTCGCTGACGTTCTCACGCACGGGGGTGCGGTGGGCCACCAGCCGGATGCGCGAGCCGGGGGGCGGGGCCACTGGATGACGCCAGCCGGTTAGGCCGCGTGCCCAGCCCTCTATGACGGCGGGGCGGTCGGCCGCGAGGTCGGGGAGGGGCAGGTCCCGCGACGGGTACCCCTCGGCCAGCGCGCGCAGCCGCCCGGCCTTGACCCCGGCGTCCGGCAGCTCGCCTGCCCGCAGCGCGGCGGCGATGGCCTCCAGGGTTTCTTCCTGCGCCGCGCGCTGTCCCAGGGCCATGACCAGATCGGCCCCGGCGCGCAGGGCCAGCACGCCCGCCTCGCCCCGGCCGTAGTTGGCGTCGATGGCCTGCATGCCCATGCTGTCGGTGACGATCACGCCGCCGTAGCCCCACTCGTCCCGCAGCAGCCCCGTCAGGATGGGCCGCGAGAGGGTCGCCGGGTGTTCCGGGTCCAGCGCGGGGTAGACGATATGGGCGGTCATCATCGCCGGGGTCACGCCCAGCAGGGCGCGGAAGGGGGCCAGCTCGCCCGCGTCCAGCGCGGCGCGCGCCTTGTCCACGCGCGGCAGGGTCAGGTGACTGTCCTGAAAGGTATCGCCGTGCCCCGGAAAGTGCTTGACGCAGGCCGCGACCCCCTCGCGCGCGTGCCCGGCGAGCGCCGCGCGTCCCTGCCGCGTGACCTTCTCCGGGTCGGCGCCGTAGGCCCGCTCCCCGATGACCGGGTTGGCGGGGTTCACGTTCACGTCGAGCACCGGGGCGAAATTCCAGTTGATTCCCACGGCGCGCAGTTGCCGCGCCAGGACGGCATTCATCTCCTCGGTCAGGGCGGGGTCGTCGGCCGCGCCCAGGCCCATGGCGCTCGGCACGAAGGGCCAAAAGTGCGGGCGCAGGATGGCCCCGCCCTCGTGGTCCAGGGCGATCAGGGCGTGTTCGCCCAGCACCGCGCGCAGGTCGGCGCACAGGGTCCGCAGTTGCTCGGGCGACTGCACGTTCTTGCCGAACAGGCACACCGCGCCCACGCCGTAGCGCCGCAGATGCTCGGCCGTCCCGGCGTCCAGCACCGGACCGGGGATGTCCACCATCGTCAGCGCGCCGGGGGCGGGAAGCGGTCCGAATTCAGTTGTGGTCACGTGGCCCAGCCTAGAGCATCGGGTTCGCCGGGAACGGATTCTCAGCCGCAGCCGGGCAGGGGCGCGCTACAGTGACGGTCACATCCCCCCGCATAGGCCCCCCATGAAGGAGAAGACATGAAGAAGTTTCTCATCACTGCTGCCCTGTTCGCCGCTGGCACCGCCGCCGCCCAGAAGACCCAGATGGAGTTCTGGACCATCAGCCTCGCGCCGCTGTTTAACGACGAGATGAACCGGCTGGTCGCGCAGTTCGAGAAGGAGAACCCCAACGTCGAGCTGAAGTGGGTGGACGTGCCCGCCAACGCGATGGAGCAAAAACTCCTGGCCGCCGTCGCCTCGGGCCGCCCCCCCGCCGCCGTGAACCTGTCGTCGGACATGGTGGTCAAGCTCTCCGAGCAGGGCGCGCTCTCGCCCATGACCCTGACCGACGCGCAGAAGAAGCTGTACTTCGCCAACACCCTCTCGACCTTCACCATCGACGGCAAGGTCGTGGGCGTGCCGTGGTACTGGTCGCCCAAGGTGGTCGCGTACAACACCGATATCTTCAGGAAGGCGGGCCTGGACCCCAACAGCCCCCCGCGCACCATCCAGACGCTGATGGCCGCCGCCAGGCAGATCAAGGACAAGACCGGCATGTACGGCTTCATGCCGAACATCAACGGCATCAACATGCTCTACCTGTTCCAGGAAGCGGGGCTGCCGGTGCTCGACAAGTCGGGGGCCAAGGCCGTGTTCAACAGCGCGCAGCACGTCGCCCTCGTGCAGCAGTACGTGGACCTCTACAAGAAGGGCTACATCCCCGAGGACACCATGCGCCGGGGCTATACGGCCGCCACCGAGCTGTACTCGGCCGGCAAGCTGGGCATGCTCATCACGGGGCCGCAGTTCATCCTGCGCGTCGAGAACGACAACAAGGACGTCTATGCCAAGACGAAGGTCGCGCCCTATCCCATCAACATCGCGGGCAACGTCATCCACACCGGGCTGATGGGCTTCACCGTCCCCAAGGGCGTGCGTGACCCGGCCGCCGCCCAGAAGCTCGCGCTGTTCCTGACCAACGACGTGAACCAGCTCGCCTTCTCGAAGGTCACCAAGACGACCTTCCCCAGCACCGTGAAGGCCAGCACCGACAAGTTCTTCAAGCAGGGCGGCAGCGACGCCGTGAGCCAGGGCCGCCTGGTCGCCAGCACCGAACTGAAGAAGGCCAAGGACCTGACGCTGGTGTACCCCGACGCCAGCAAGCTGAACAAGGTCTTCAAGGACAACATCGAGGCCGCGATGGCCGGCACCAAGACGGTCAAGGCCGCGCTCGACGACATCGTGAAGTCCTGGAACGCGAGCCTGTAAGAAGCATGCAGGACGGGGGGGGCGGCGGGGGAGACCCGGCCGCCCCCGTGGCTGTGCGCCCGGCCCTCACCCGCCCCCCGCGCCCGCGCGACACAATGGCGGACAATGAACAACCTGTCCTTCCGGCCCCTGCTCGCGGCCCTGCTGGTCGGCGCGGCGCAGGCGGCTCCCGTCACGCTGACCCCGACCGCCCAGGCCCGCGCCGGGGTGCCCGCCGGAACGCTGGTGCCCACGCCGCAGCAATCGAGCTTCCCGGCCGGCACGCTGCCCCTGGCGGGCCTGGGCCTGAAGGTGGTCGGCACGGCCCCCGAACTCGGCTGGGCCGCCCGCGACCTGCGCGCCGAGTGGCAGACGCGCCTGGGTCAGAACCTCCCCGACGCTGCCGGCACCGGGGTCGCCGTGACGGTGGGCACACTGGCCGATCCCGCCCTGGCCGCGAAGGTGAAGGCGGCCGGGCTGAGCGCCAGCGGCCCCGAGGGCTACGCCCTGTGGGTGGAGGCGGGCGGCGCCTACGTGGTCGGGGCCGACGCGCGCGGCGCCTACGCGGGCGCGCAGACCTTGCGCCAGCTCCTGACGCCCGGGGGTCTGCGCTTCGCGCGCGTCAGCGACCGCCCCGGCCTGTCCACGCGCGTCGCCATGATCTACCTCGACGGCTCTGGCCAGGGCGTCAACGACCGCCTGATCCCCATGCTCGCGGCGCTGAAATACAACGCCGTTCTGGTCATGAGCAACTACGTGCAGTGGGATACGGCGCGCGCGGGCGGCTTCGCGCACCCCGGCGGCGCGACCAAGGCCGAGGCGCGGCGGGTGGCCGACCTGGCGCGGAGCTACGGCCTGGAACCCATTCCCCTCGTCGAGACGCTGGGCCACGCCGGGTGGATGTTCTACGGCGGCAAGAATCTCGACCTCGTGCAGGACCCCGACTCGAAAGACCCCTACGCCTACGACACCCTGAATCCGGCGACCTACTCGCGGGTGGTCGTGCCCATCCTGAAGGAGGTGGTCGAGACCTTCCGCCCGAAGGTCGTGCATATCGGCCACGACGAGGTGCGTAGCCGCGACCGCTTCCCGGCGCGCGCGAACGGCAAGGCGGTGGGCTTCGAGAAGCTCTTCGTGGACGACGTGCTGCGGCTGCACGGCGAACTGAAGGCCCTGAACGTCGGCACGATGATGTGGCACGACGTGGCCTTTTCCGACGCGGTGATCGGCACCCTGCCCGCCCAGTTGCCCAAGGACATCCAGGTGGCGTACTGGAACTACATCCCCGGCACCGGCAGCGCCCTGCTGGGCCAGATCAAAGGGCTGGGCTTCCCGGTCCTGGGCGCGAGCTGGGCCGACCCCGGCAACGCCGAGGCGCTGGCGAAGGGCAGCGTGCAGGCGGGCGCAGCCGGCATGATCCAGACCCGCTGGACCGGCTATTTCGGCAACCCCAGCATCTGGGACGGCGCGGCGAACCAGGGCGTGGCTTACGTGCGCGGCGCCGCCGCCTTCTGGAATCCGGCCGCCCCTGCCCTGACCGGGGCCGAGGGCCTGTACCGCGACCTCTACCAGCCCACGGCCTACCGCGCCCAGACCGGGCAACTGGCCGACCTGACGCCGCTGGTCACGCGCCCGCTGACCGACGAGGGCGGCAAGGGCTGGATTCTCAAGGGGCCGGACACCGACCTGCGGGGCCTGCCGCGCGGGACCGTACGTCTCGGGGCGTATACCTTCAGCGTCTCGGGCGCGGTGATGCTGCGCGGGTCGCGCGCCGCCGCCAAGGACCTGCCCGAGCGCGTCACGGTGGAGGTGGGCCGCAAGGCCGACGCCCTGGCCTTCCTGCACACGACCGGCTGGCCCGCCGCCCTGAACCGCGAGGTCGTCGGGCGCTACGAGATCGAGTACGCCGACGGCCGCCGCGTCACCCAGCCGCTCGAATACGGCCGCCACATCCGCGCCTGGACCGACACCGAGGCCACCAGCATGGTTCCGGCCCCCGGCTGGAGCGGCCAGACCCGCGACGGCCTCGCGGTCGCCGTGCCGGTCCTCGAATGGACCAACCCGCGCCCGGAGGCCGTCATCAAGTCCGTTACCCTCGTCAGCGAGGGCAAGGGGGCCAACCCGGCGCTGCTGGGCCTGACGCTGATCGGGGAGGGGAAATAGGGCTGACGCCCGGCAGCCGGCCCGGATAGACTGGTTCATGTCGTTCCTGAACAGAATCCGGGCCGCGCTGACCGGCCTCCGCAAAGCCCCGGAGCACACCAGTACGGCGCTTTTCCAGCCCCGTGCGGATGGCCTGGGTGGCGCGCTCCCCCTGCTGTTCACTCGGGAGGACCGCCTGCCCCCCGAGGCCGAGGAGCGGCCCTTCCGGTTCCGGGACTGACAGGCCGGCTCCGGCGGACCATTGTCGCCCCGGCCGGCGTCTGTCCCGCCGCCCCGCGCTAGCCTTGCAGGCATGAGCCTTCCCCTGCCTGCCCAGCGGCCCCGTCGGCTGCGCCGCACCCCCGCGCTGCGCGCCCTGACCCGCGAGGTCACGCTCGCGCCCGCGCACCTCATCCACCCGATGTTCGTGCACGAACAGGAGGCGGACACGCCGGTCGCCACCATGCCCGGCGTGATGCGCCACAGCATCGAGAGCGCGGTCGAATCGGCGCGCACGGCGCTGTCGCTGGGCATCCGCTCGGTGATCCTCTTCGGGATTCCCGATGCCAAGGACGCGCTCGGCGGCGGAGCCTACGACGAGGACGGCGTGATCCAGCGGGCGACCCGCGCCATCAAGGCGGCGCTGCCCGAGCTGACCGTCATCGCCGACACCTGCCTGTGCGAGTACACCGACCACGGCCACTGCGGGCCGCTGTGCGAGGTGGGTGACGGCCAGTGGACCGTGGACAACGACCCCACGCTGGAATTGCTGGCGCGCACCGCCGTCTCGCAGGCGCGTGCCGGGGCCGACGTCGTGGCCCCCAGCGCCATGATGGACGGCCAGGTGGCGGCCATCCGCGCCGGGCTGGACGAGGCGGGTTTCGGGCACGTGCCGGTCATGAGCTACGCGGTCAAGTACGCCAGCGCCTATTACGGCCCCTTCCGCGACGCGGCGGGCAGCACCCCCAGCGTGGGCGACCGCGCCAGCTACCAGATGGACCCGGCGGGCGGCTACCGTGAGGCGCTGCGCGAGGCCCGGCTGGACGTGGCCGAGGGGGCCGACTACCTGATGGTCAAGCCGGCGCTGGCCTACCTCGACGTCCTGAAGCTGCTGCGCGACGAGTTCGACCTGCCGCTCGTCACCTACAACGTCTCGGGCGAGTACGCGCTGGTCAAGGCGGCCGCGCAGCTCGGCTTCATGGACGAGCGCCGCACGGTCCTCGAAACCCTGACCGGCATGCGCCGCGCCGGGGCCGACGCCATCATCACCTACCATGCGCTGGACGCGGCGCGCTGGCTGGCCGGGGGGCCGGTGACCCCGTGAGCGGACCGCTGCGGATCGACTGGGTCGAGACCTCGCTGTGGCCGGGGCGACTGGGCCTGACCTTCGCGCCGGGCAAGCGGGGGGTGAGCCTGCTGCACCCCGGCGTCATGCATACCCGCGACATGGCCGAGGACTTCGGCGTGCTGGCCCGGGAAGGCGTGAACGTCCTCGCGCCGCTCATCGAGGACTTCGAGTTCGAGCTGCTGGACATGGGGGACTACCACGCGGAGGCCGGGCGCCGGGGCATCGTGCTCGCTCCCTGTCCCATCCCCGACCGGGAGGTGCCGCGCGACCTCGCCGCCTTCGGGGCGCTACTCGACGAGCTGATGGACGCCCTGCTCGACGGCCGCCGGGTGGTCGTCCACTGCCGGGGCGGGCTGGGGCGCGCGGGCCTGACTGCCGCCTGCCTGCTCGTGCAGGGCGGACTGGGGGCCACGGAGGCGGTGGCGCTCGTCCGGCGTACGCGGCCCGGTACGATAGAGACGGCCGAGCAGGAAGAGTTTGTCCATACCTTCGAGACCCGTCAGGGAGGAACCCCATGATCACCGTCGCCAACCGTATCTATGTCAAGCCCGAGTACCACGACCAGTTCGCCGAGCGTTTCCGCGAGCGCGCCGGGCTGGTGGACGGCATGCCGGGTTTCGTCGCCAACCACGTGCTGCGCCCCACCAAGGAAGGTGAGCCCTTCGTCGTCCTGACCTTCTGGGAGAGCCGCGAGACCTTCGAGGCCTGGACCCAGAGCGACGCCTTCCGCCAGGGGCACGCCCGCAGCGGCTCGCTGCCCCGCGAGGCCTTCAGCGGCCCCAACGTGCTGGAGATGCACGAGGTCGTGACGAGCAGTCACCTGACCTGAAGCCCGGGCCGGGCGGGGATGGTGCGGGCGTGAGGACGGCCCTCACCGCCCGGCCGGGCCGCCCCCCTACACTGGGGGCCATGAAGAAGCGTGTCCCCCTGCTCCTGAGCGCCGCTGCCGCCTGTCTCCTGGCCTCTTGCGCGCCGACCCTGACCGGACCCGTCACGGGCCGCATCGTCAACGGCCAGACCGGTGAGGAAGGCACCGTCAGCTTCACGCGCGGCACCCTGCGCCCCGGCTATGTCAACGGGTCGGCAGGGGACAACGTGGTCGTCCGCATCGGGTCGCTGGCCTACACGGGCCGCACCACCATCGTCAATGGCGGCGTGGTCGGGCCCCTGCCCGCCGGCTGGGGCCTGAGTCTGGGCTTCGGGGGCGGCTCCCGCCTGGGCGACGAGGGGGCGCTGGGCTGGGGCACCCGCCTGGACACGCCTGCCCCGGGCGCGGCGGCCGTGACTTCGCGCACCGGCAACCTCATTGCCCGGACGCTGGGGGCGTCGCCCCGCACCCTGACCTGCACCCTGACGGTGGATACGGCCGAGCATGGTATCGGGGACTGCACCGGCAGCGACGGCGCGAAGTACGCCCTGCAATTCTGATCGCGGCATTCGGAGTCGTCGCGGGTGATCCCCAGCGACGCTGAATCAAGCGGAGCGGGCACCTGAAAACCGCTGTCCTTCTGCACAAAGAACGCGGCGCGGAGGCCTGGAGCCTCCGCGCCGCGTTCTCTGTCCGGCTTACGCCTGCTGGTACATCACGGCGCGCTTGACTTCCTCGATGAGCTGGGTGATCGGGATGTCGCGGGGGCACGCCTCGGTGCAGTTGTAGGCGGTGCGGCAGCGCCAGACGCCCGTGTTCTGGTTCATGATGTTCAGGCGCTGGTGGGTCGCCTGGTCACGGCTGTCGAAGATGAAGCGGTGCGCCTGCACGATGCTGGCCGGCCCGATGTAGCTGCCATTGACCCAGAAGATCGGGCAGGAGGTCGTGCAGCACGCGCACAGGATACAGTTCGAGGAGTGCGCCATGCGCTCGGCCTGTTCCTCGGACTGGATGCGCTCGGTGGCGGGGGCCGGCGACTCGTTGATGAAGTACGGCATGATCGCCTTGTACGAGTCGAAGAAGGGCTCCATGTCCACGACGAGGTCCTTCTCGACCTTCAGGCCGCGAATCGGCTCGACGGTGACGGTGTCGCCGCTCTTCTTGACCACGTCGCGCACCAGGGTCTTGCAGGCCAGGCGGTTGCGGCCCTGGATCAGCATGGCGTCACTGCCGCAGATGCCATGCATGCACGACCGGCGCAGCGCCAGGCTGGGGTCGATGAACCACTTGACCTGGTGGATGACGTCCAGCATGCGGTCGCCGGGCTGCGCCTCGACCTCGTAGGTTTCCCAGTGGGCCTTCTTGTCGGTCTCCGGGTTGAAACGCAGGATCTTGACTTTGACCTTGAGCATCGACACGCCGGGTTGCGGCGCCGACTGGCCAGAGGTGGTGGGGGGATAGACTTCAGGCATTTCAGAAACCGTCCTTTACGGAAGGTGGTGCGGAGGAAAAGAGAAGGCGCTCAGTACACGCGCGGCTTGGGTTCGAAGGCGCGGGTGAAGCCCTTGAGCGCCACGTCCTTGTACCCGATGACCACGTTGCCGGGCTTGTCCAGGTCCTTGTAGGCCATTGTGTGCTTGAGCCAGTCCACGTCGTTGCGCTCGGTGAAGTCCTCACGGTCGTGCGCGCCGCGCGACTCGGTGCGGTTCAGGGCGCTGGCGGTCATGGCCTCGGCGCAGTCTAGGGCAAAGCCCAGTTCCATCGCCTCGATCAGCTCACTGTTGTAGCGCTTGCTGGGGTCGCCCACCGTCACGTTGCGGTAGCGCGCCTTGAGGTCCTTGAGGATGTCCACCTGCTTTTCCATGTCCGGGCCGTTGCGGAAGATGCCGACGTTGTTCATCATCGACTCCTGCAACTCCTTGCGGATCACGGCGGCGTTCTCCTTGCCGGTGCCCTGGCGCAGCGAGTCGAACAGGTCGCGGCTCTCGGCCTGGGGATCGTCGGGCAGGTCCGCGAACTCGACCTGACGGGCGTACTGCGCGGCGTAGATGCCCGCGCGGCGGCCGAACACCACGAGGTCGCCGAGGCTGTTGGTGCCCAGGCGGTTGGCGCCGTGCAGCGACACGCAGGCCTGCTCGCCGGCCGCGTACAGCCCTTCGACCGTACCGCCGTTGCCGTCCGAGAGGCACAGGCCGTTGAGGTCGGTGGGAATGCCGCCCATCGCGTAGTGGGCGGTCGGCTGGATCGGCACGAGGTCCTTGACCGGGTCCAGGCCCAGGTAGGTGCGCGCCAGGTCCGTGATCTCGGCCAGCTTGCCCTCGATGACCTCGCGCGGCAGGTGCGTCAGGTCGATGTTCACGGCGTCCTTGTCGCGGCCCACGCCCCGGCCCTCGCGGATCTCGGTGATGATGCTGCGCGAGACGATGTCGCGCGGCGCGAGGTCCTTGATGGTCGGCGCGTAGCGCTCCATGAAGCGTTCGCCGCTCTCGTTGCGCAGGATGCCGCCCTCGCCGCGGATGCCTTCCGTGACCAGGATGCCCAGCTTGGCGAGGCCCGTCGGGTGGAACTGGTAGAACTCCATGTCCTCGAGGGGCAGGCCCTTGCGGTAGTAGATGCTCATGAGGTCGCCCGTCAGGGTCACGGCGTTCGACGTGATCTTGAAGATGCGCCCGTAGCCGCCCGCCGCCAGGATCACGGCCTTGGCGTGGAAGGTATGCAGTTCGCCGGTCGAGAGTTCGTAGGCGACGACGCCCCGGCAGCGGCCGTCCTCGATGAGGAGGTCGGTGACGTGGAACTCGTTGAAGAACAGCGTGCCGGCCTTGACGTTCTGTTGGTACAGCGTCTGGAGGATCATGTGGCCGGTGCGGTCCTTGGCGTAGCAGCTGCGCTCGACGGCGGCCTTGCCGAACTCGCGGGTGTGGCCCCCGAACTTGCGCTGGGCGATCTTGCCGTCGGCCGTGCGCGAGAAGGGCAGGCCCATGTGCTCGAGTTCGTAGACGACGTCGATGATGTCCTTGGCGAACACCTCGGCCGCGTCCTGGTCGGTCAGGTAGTCGCCGCCCTTGACCGTATCGAACATGTGCCATTCCCAGTGGTCTTCGGCGACGTTGCCCAGGGCCGCGCCGATGCCGCCCTGCGCCGCGCCGGTGTGCGAGCGGGTGGGGTAGAGCTTGCTGATGCAGGCAACCGACACGTTGCCCTTGGCCGCGTACAGCGCCGCCATCAGGCCCGCGCCGCCCGCACCGACAACCAGAACGTCATAACGATGATGCATAGGACTTCCTTTAAATCACGGTTCGTCTGTCTCCGCCGTAACGGATGCAACGAATTACGAAAGCGAAAAGGGTGCTGCGGCCTGCGCTCAGATGGCGAACAGGCCCACCGTACCGAACACGAACAGCAGTGCCAGGACGGTGAAGAAGGTGTTGCGCACCCAGGCGCGGTTGGGACGGGAGCGCACGTAGTCGTCGATGACGTAGCGCGCGCCGTTGCCGCCGTGCAGCAGGGCCAGGCCCAGAATCAGCCAGTCGTACAGCTTCCAGGCAGGGTTGCCCAGCTTGCTGACCACCGCGTCGAAGGTGGCGTCGGACTCGCTGACCTGCACGAAGGTCATGTAGACGTGCCCCAGCACCAGGAACATCAGGATCAGGCCGCTGATACGCATGAAGATCCACCAGTTCAGTTCGGCGTTGGAATGTGCCTGCTGGCGGGCGTCCATAAAGGTTCGGGCGCGGATCATCAGTAGCCCCCCACGAGGCGCGGGTACAGGCGCAGGGCCGCGTAGGCGGTCGCCAGCACGCTGACGACCAGCACGCCGTACCACATCTGGCGCTGGTAGGCCACGCCGAAGCCGGTCATGTCCATCGCGATGATGCGCAGGCCGTTGAAGGAGTGGTACACCACTGCGCCCACGACCCCGACCAGGCCGATGCGGAAGGCCCAGAAGTCGTACAGTTCGTGGATCGCCATATACGCCCGTTCACCGAACAGGAACGACCCGATGCTCAGCACGTGCAGCATCAGGTACAGCAGAATCGCCAGCCCGGACAAGCGGTGGAGCAAGAAGGCCCACTGCCCCTCTCTTCCCTTATACATTCCTCGGTCCTCCTCAAAATCCCACTTCACCGCTGCGCCTGGCACGGTCCGTACTCTCAGAGCGTCGGGGAAGCGGGGGCCATACGGACTCGTTCCTTAGGCCACCATGTCAGACTTCCCAAGAATATCACTCTTGCGTTCACAAATTGTTGGCCTGGGCGCATGTTCCTGCTGTGGGGACGCGGCGGGGCGGGGCGGCTTCCGGCCCCTCACCCCCGGCGGGCGGGCGCGCGCTACGCTGGTGGCCCATGACCACCGGCCCTGTCCCCACGCCGCCGCCCCGCAACGAGGGCGAGTACGCCCGCAAGCTGGCCCTGGCGATCCTGAGCACCCTGGAACAAAAAGGCGTCCTGAGCCGGCTGGATGTCGACACCATCCTGCACGCCGCCCACCGCGCCGCCAACCCGCCCGCCCCGGCCCGGCCCGCTGCGCCGGTCGGCCCGGCCGTGCTGGGCACCCGCTGGGTCAAGCCCAGCGAGGTGGCCTCCATGCCGGCCCCGGCCGCCCCGCTGGCCGCCGATGCCGGACAGGCCGCCGATGCCGGCGACGCGCCGGCCCCGGCCCGTACCCCGGCGGCGCCGCCGGTCATCGACTTCACCCTCGACTGAGGAGCAGTTCAAGCAGGCGGCGGCCACCCGGAGCTGGGGTGGCCGCCGCCTGCTCCTGTGCGCGCCCTCAGCGGATGCCGGTGGGGGCTGCCGGCGCCACCGGGACGGCCGGGGCCTCCTGCACGGGCAGCCAGCGGCGCAGCGCCAGCGGAACGACCTGCACCGCGACCAGCACCAGAGCGGCGTAACGCAGCGCCCGCACGAGCCCGATGTCCTTGAAGCTCTGCGGCAGCGCGCCCAGCACGAAGTAGGCCGCGAAGACGATGGCCAGCCCGGCCACCCCGACGATCACCCGGCCGGCCCAGTCGCGCGGCGGCGCGAAATCGGGGCGCGCGGCCCAGAATCCGGCCAGCAGGCCCAGCGCCGTGCCGTACTCGCGCGGCGTGCCCGCCGGCAGGAAGGCGGCGATCAGCACGAGAACTCCTGCCGGCAGCCACCGCCCCAGCCCCCGTTCGGGAAAGGGCAGGGCGGCGGCCAGGAACGCGAAGCCCAGCCCCAGCCCCAGGCCCACGATCACGTCGGAGGGGTAGTGTACGTGCAGCAGCAGGCGCGACGCCCCGATGAGGGCCACGAGCGCCGCCGCCACGCCCCAGAACCAGCCCCGGCGCATCTGCGCGGCCATGCCCAGCCAGAGGGTCGCGGCCATCTGGGTATGCCCGCTGGGCAGTCCCGGCCCCAGGGCGGTCCGTCTGGCCGCCTCCGAGGCCACCGAAGGATCGTCGGTGAAGGGGCGCGGCAGGTTCAGGCCGTATTTCAGGGCGCTGTTCACGAGGTAGCTCAGCGCGAAGGCGACGCCCAGGTGCCGGCCCCCACGCGGATTGACCAGCAGGGTGTACAGCGCCAGCACCGCGATGAAGACCTCGTCCCGGCCCAGGTTGGTCACGGCCAGCCATAAAGAGTCCATGCTCACAGTGTGTCAGTTTCGGGGCGGTGGAGGGAAAGACCCGGCCGCAAGTGGAGGCTGGTGGGGCCGCGCGCGCCGGAGCTTTACACTGTGGGCCATGAGCGTTCCTACCCATTCGCCCGCGCCGGCCGCGCCGCGCAGCGGCGCCCCCGCGCTGGAGCTGCGCGGCATCACCAAGCGCTTTCCGCTGGTGCTGGCCAACGACGACATCAGCCTCTCGGTCGACTGGGGCAGCGTCCACGCCCTGTGCGGCGAGAACGGCGCGGGCAAGAGCACCCTGATGAAGATCGTGTACGGCGCGCAGCCGCCGACCAGCGGCGAGATCGTGGTGGACGGCCAGACCGTGACCTTCTCCAGCCCCGCCGACGCCATCGCGCGCGGCATCGGCATGGTGTTCCAGCATTTCCAGCTCGTGGACACCCTGACCGTGACCGAGAACGTGATCCTGGGCGCCGAGCCCAAGTCCGGCACGTCCATCAACTACGGCGCGGCGCGCAAGAAGGTGGCCGAGCTCGTCGCCCGCTTCAACTTCGACCTGAACCCCGACGCCCTGGTGGGCGACCTGCCGGTGGGCCGCCAGCAGAAGGTCGAGATCCTCAAGACGCTTTACCGGGGCGCGCGCATCCTGATTCTTGACGAACCGACGGCCGTGCTCACGCCCAGCGAGACCGACGAGCTGTTCGACTTCCTGAAAAACCAGTACGCGGCGAGCGGCAACGCGGTCATCTTCATCAGCCACAAGCTGCACGAGGTGCTGCACATCTCTGACACCATCAGCGTGATCCGCGACGGCAAGATGATCGGCTCAATTCCCGCCCAGGGGGCCACCACCGAGACCCTGGCCCGCATGATGGTGGGCCGCGACGTGAGCCTGCGGGTCGCCAAGACCCCCGCGCGCCCCGGCGACGTGGCGCTGGACGTGCGGGACGTGGTCGTGCGCGGCGAGCACGGCAACGCGGTGGACGGCGTGAGCTTCCAGGTGCGCGCGGGCGAGATCGTGGGCATCGCGGGGGTCGAGGGCAACGGCCAGAGCGAACTTGTCGAGGCGATCACCGGCCTGCACGCCTACCAGAGCGGCACGGTGACCTACCTGGGCAAGGGCGCGCGCGGCGTGCGCGAGGTCGAGGCGGCGGGGCTGTCGCACATCCCCGAGGACCGCAACGAGCGCGGGCTGGTGCTGGACATGACCACCGCCGAGAACTTCATCCTGGGCGAGCAGGACCGCGCGCCCTTCGCCGGGCGGCTGGGCTTCCTGAACCGTGACGTGATCGAGAAGAACGCCCGCGACCTCTCGGAGAAGTACGACGTGCGCCCGCGCAGCACCTCGCTCCAGGCCGGGCGCTACTCGGGCGGCAACGCCCAGAAGCTCATCGTGGCGCGCGAGATGCGCAAGGGCCCCAAGATCCTGGTCGCCAGCCAGCCCACGCGCGGGGTGGACATCGGGGCCATCGAGTTCATCCACGCCCGCATCGTCGAGGCGCGCGACCAGGGCCTCGCCGTGCTGCTCATCAGCGCCGACCTGGGCGAGGTCATGAACCTCTCGGACCGCATCCTGGTGATGTACGAGGGCAAGATCGCCGGCGAGATGGACGCCGCCCAGGCCACCGAGACCGAACTGGGCCTGATGATGACCGGCAGCGGCGCGCACGGCACGCCCCAGGGTGGCCGAAGCGGCGAGGTGAGCACGACCCAGCAGACCGGCGAACGCTGAGGATTCTGCGGCGCACGTGGCAAGCGTGAGCCTGAAATCAACTGCACTTCATCCTTCTCAGTGCCCGGTGGGCAACTGTGACGCTCGCACCCCCCGGCCGCCGGCCCCTTCCCCTGCGGAATCCGGCGAATCGGCGGGCCTCCGCCAGACCCGAGGGTCCTTTCTTCCGGCAAACGTGCCGCGTGTTCCGCCTTCCTTTTTCGCCGCCCGTTTCGCCCGGCCCCTTTCGGATCATCCCAGTCCGGACCCCCCCAGGAGACCTCCTTCATGCGACACCCCCTGACGCTCGCCGTGACCCTCGCCCTCAGCGCCCCCGCCTTTGCCCAGCAGGCCGGCACGGTGCAGGACATCACCGTCACCGGAACCACCGACCTGCTCGCCAACTTCGTGCGGGCCAGCCTGAACGTGCAGCCGGGCGCGGCGCTCTCGAGCGTCAACCTGCGGCAGGTCGAGCAGGACGTCGTGGCGACCGGCTACTTCAAGTCGGCCGTGGCCGAACTGCGTACCGTGTCGGGCCGCGACGTGCTGAACATCGCCGTGGTGCCCAACCCGACCATCAGCGCGGTTGAGGCGACTGGCCTGACCTTCCTGCCCGGCGACCAGTTCAAGAGCAGCATCGGTGAGCTGCTGAACATCGCCCCCGGCGCCACCCTGAACACCCAGCGCGTGGACCAGGCCAAGGAGGCGCTGGCCGAGAACTACCGCCAGCAGGGTTTCCCCTTCGTGCCCAGCATCAGCAGCGAGGTCAAGACGAACACCGACGGCACCGTCACGGTGAATTTCGTCGTGGACGAGACCGCGCCCATCTCGCGCATTGAGGTCGAGGGGAACACCCTGCTGCCCGCCGCGACCATCAGCGCCATCTTCAAGCCGCTGTACGACGCGCGCAAGTTCACCAGCCAGACCTTCTTCGCGGCGGCCGACGCGCTGGAGCAGGCCTACACCGCCGCCGGCTACGTGCAGTCGGGCCTGAACCCCCAGGGCATCTCGCTGCAAAACGGCGTCCTGAAGGTGAGCGTCCTGGAAAGCCGCGTCTCGGCCATCGACCTCTCGCCGCTGGGCGCGGACGTGGCCTCGACCGGTCTCCAGACCCAGACCGGGCAGCCCCTGACGCTCGCCAAGTTGCAGTCGGACGTGCGCACGCTGGCCAACCGTACGGGCAAGCCGGTGGGCTTCGCCCTGCAACCCAACCCCCAGAACCCCGCGCAGGTGACCGTGCTGTTCGGATCGGCCGGGGTCGAGAGCGGGCCGGTCAAGAGCATCGCCTTCAGCGGCAACACCCGCGTGCCCACCGCCACCCTCGCGGCGGCCGTGAAGACCAAGGTGGGCGACGTGTACTCGCCCCAGCTGGCCCAGGACGACTTCCTGGCGCTGCGCGACGCCTACCGCAAGGCCGGCTACGAGATCAGCACCCGCGACGCGATCACCTTCAAAGACGGCGTGCTCACCTTCAACCTGCGTGAAGTGCGCCTCGTGGGCTACGAGCTCCAGTGGCAGGGCGAACACCGCACCCAGGACCGCGTGATCCTGCGCGAACTCCCCACGCCCGGCGGCACCTTCAACCTCACCGAGACCCAGGACGCCCTGGGGCGCATCAGCCGCCTGGGCTACGTGACCGTGACCGGCGTCAATGCCCGCAGCGACGCCCAGACGCCCGAGAACATCACCTACGTCATCCAGCTCAGCGAAAGCGGCGCGCGCGGCATTCCGCTCTCGCTCTCGGCGGCCTACGACAGCCTGACCGGCCTGTCGGGCGAACTCGGCTACCAGTTCCCCAACGCCTTCGGCCTGGGGCATACGGCGGGCTTCACGGTGACGGCGCTGCGCAACGACGCGGGCCAGAACCTCGCGGGCAACGTGAACTACACGATCCCCTGGCTGGACCTGAACTTCGGGGACTTCCGCACCAACCGCACCAGCCTCACGGTCGGGGCCGGCAGCTCGGTGGGCGGCAACCAGGCCATCCTGGACAGCAACAAGGTCGACACCGGGCGCGACTACACCGTGCGGACCACCGGCTTCAGCCTGAACCTGGGGCGCAACATCACGCCGAACCTCACGGCGGCGGTGGGCACGTCCTTCAACTACAAGACCTACTACCTCGAAGGGCTGCGTGACGGCGAGACGAGCAAGACCACCGACGCCGAGGCGACCGCCCTGCTGCCCCAGAACAACCGCACCACCCGCTTCGACGGCAGCCTGGGCTACGACAACACCGACAACCCCGAGTTCCCCGGCCGGGGCGTGCGCGCCAACGGCCTGCTGGCCTACAACTTCGGGGCGGCGGGCAGCGCCCCCCTGAGCTGGACCGACGCCGAGGCCGGCGTCAGCGGCTACTACGGTTTCGGCCGCCGGATTCCGCGTTCCTTCGGCGCGGAGAGCTACAGCGACGCCCTGGCCGCGCGCGTCAACGCCGGCACGAGCTTCGGCAGCTTCCCCAGCGGGACCGGCTACTACATCGGGGGCAGCAACCCGGTGCCCTCGCGCGAGCTGCGCGGCCTGAACGACGGCCAGCTCTTCGGCACGAACTACCTGACCTCCAGCGTGGAGTACCGCCACGACTTCGGCCTCAGCGGCAGCGTGGCGCAGGGCGTCTACGGCGTGGTCTTCGCGGACTACGGCATGGCCTGGAACAGCGGCTCGGCCATGAGCAGCGCCTACGGCGTCGGTGCGGGCGTGCAGCTCAACCTGGGCCTCGGCGGTACCCGCCTGCCCAGCCTGCGCTTCGACTACGGCTTCAGCCCCAGCAACACCGAGGCCACGCGCGGCAAGTTCCACTTCCGCATCGGCAATTTCTGGTAAAGGCCCCCGGTGGAAGGGGAGCGGGGGAGAGGGTCCGGGTGGGCCTTTTCCCCCGTCTTTCTGTAAGGGGCCGCCCGGATGGCCGCAGTAAGATGCCGGGCATATGACGCATTTTGCCCGACGTTTCTTCGCCCTGGGTCTGCTGGCGGCCCTGTCCGGCGCGGCCCACGCCCAGGTCGGGGGCCAGGTGGCCCCGGTGCGCGCCGCGCCCGCGTTTCAGGGAGCGAAGGTGGGCGCCGGCGGCCTGCTGACCCTCACGGACGGCGCGCAGGTCACCCTCAGTCAGAAAGCCGGATACCTCGCCGGGGCCAGTGTCAGCGTGCCCGCCTCCGGGGCGGCGCGCGCCGCCGAGCTGCTGGGGGTCCTGAGCGGCTACGAGGACGGCCTCGCCGAGCCGCTGGAGGCTTTCCTGAAGCGCAGCGACGTGGCCGGGCGGCTGCCTCAGGGCGTCACGGTGGACGCGGAACCTTTCACGGTGACGGCCCGCCTGACCGGGGGCCGCCTGAACGTGTCGCTGGTATTGGCGCAGGTGCCGGCCGCGCAGTTCGCCCCGGTGAAGACCGCGCAGGCGGCGCGCACGGCCACGGCCAGCCCGGTCGTGCTACGCGTGTACAGCGACTTCCAGTGCCCCTACTGCCAGCAGTTCGAGACGCAGACGCTGCCCGAGCTGCAAAAGGCTCTGCCGGCCGACGTGCGCATCGAATTTCACCAGTTTCCGCTGGAGTCCATCCACCCGCGCGCCCGCGCCGCCGCCGAGGCCAGCGAGTGCGCCTCGGCCCAGGGCAAATTCTGGGCCTACAAGGACGCCCTGTTCGCCGACCGCTCGTGGCTCTCGGGGGACGCGGCGACCGCCTTCACGGCCATCGCGGGCAAGGCGGGCCTGAACCTGACGGCCTTCAAGGGCTGTCTCGCGGCGCGCGGCGGCCGGGCGGCGGTGGACGCCGGCCTCGCCGAGGCCGACCGCCTGGGCCTCCAGGGCACGCCCAGCGTGTTCGTGAACGGCTACGCGGTCGCTGACCCCTACGACGCCCCCGCACTGCTGCGCCTGATCGCTTATGCCCGCGCGGTGGACACTGCTCCGGCGGCGGCCACGCCGGTCACCGCGCCCTCGCCCCTGCCCAGCCCCAAGGCCGTGCCCGCCACCCCGCCGGCGACCCGCTGATGGAAGGCCTGATGCTGGCCCAGGTCCTGCGCGACCTGGGGCCGTCCTTCCCGGCGCGCACCCTAGGCTGGGCCTTTCCCGACGAGACGACCTCGGCGCTGCTCATCGAGGGAGTGGGGAACCTCGTGCTGTCGTACCGGCCGCCCCAGCCCGCGCTGTTCATCAGCCGCGAGCGGCTGCGCGGCGACCCGCACAACGGGTTCCAGCGCCTGCTCGCGGCCCGCGTGCGCGGCGATCTGCTGGGGGCCGAGCAGCTCAAGCTCGACCGCGTGGTGGCGCTGCACTTCGGGGCGGCCGAGGGCTTCATCGATCAGCCGCCCGCGCGCATCGTGTTCGAGGTGACGGGCCGCAACGCCAACGTCCTCGTGCTGGAGGAGGGCGAGGGCTTCTCCGGGCGCATCACCCTGGCGGCGCGCGAGATCACCGGCAGCCGCAACCGGTTCCGGACCGTCCGCAGCGGCGGCCAGTACACCCCGCCGCCGCCCTACGACAAGCTCGACCCGCGCGACCTGGGCGAGACCGAAGCCCGCAGCCTGGCGCAGGTGCCTCTGGGCCGCTGGCGCGAGCGGCTGGACGGCCTGGGGCCGCTCCTGAGCGCCGAACTCGTGCGCCGCAGCGGGCTGCCGGGGGGTGAGGCCCCCGGAGAGCGCTGGCCGCAGGCGCTCGACGCCCTGCGCAGCCTCGTGGCCGACCCGACCGTCCGCGAGGGCACCCTGAGCGAGGGCGCGCGCGAGTCGGCCCGCGCCGAGAAGGCGGCGGCGCTGCGCAAGGCCCTGCGCGAGCCGCTCGACAAGCGCGTGACCCTGCTGCGCAACCAGCTCGGCGACGTGACCCGCGCCGAAGAGGGCGTCGAGATCGCGGCCCAGGACCGCGCCGAGGCCGACCTGCTCATGGCCTACGCGCACACGGTCGAGCCGGGCGCGCTCAGCGCCCTGCTGCCCGCCTTCGACGGCAGCGGCGAGGTGCCGGTCAGCCTGGAGCCGCAGCTCAGTGCCGTGCAGAACGCCGAGAAGCGGTATACGCGCGCCCGGCGCCGCGAGGAGGTCTACGAGCGGCTGGCCGAGCGGGAGGAGAACATCCGCGCCGAACTCGCCGCCGCCCAGGCCCGCGTGGACGAACTGGACCACGCCGATCTGGACGCCCTGGAGAGGCTGTCGGCCGACCTGGAGGCCGAAAAGCCCGAGCGCAGCCCCTACGGCGCCCGCTTCCGCACGCCGGGGGGGCTGGAGGTGCTGGTGGGGCGCAACAACAAGGAGAACGCGACCCTCTCGCACCGCGTCGGCAAGAGCATGGACTGGTGGTTCCACGCGCAGGGGTATCCGGGCAGCCACGTCCTCGTGCGTTCGGGGGGGCGCGACCTCGACCTGCCCGACATCCTGTACGCGGCGCGGCTGGCCGCCTCGCACTCCAAGGCGCGCGGCAGCAGCAACGTGCCGGTGGACTACACCCGCATCAAGCACGTGTGGCGTCCGCGCGGCGCGCCGGCCGGGCAGGTCCACTACACCGACCAGAAGACCGTCTTCGTGGACGGAACCCCGCCGGACCCCGGAAACTGAGGGAGGGTGGCGCTGCCGGTGACGGAGACTCAGTCGCCGTTCAGCGCCGCTGCGAAGCTGGCCCAGCCGCCGGGCCAGGCCTGGGCGTCCAGCCCGTCGGCCCGCAGGTAGCGCGCCGCGAGCTGTGAGCGGGTCCCGCGCTCACACACGACCAGCAGCGGTCCGGCCGCCGGAGTCAGGCCGTGTGCGCCGTCCTCGATCACGTCCAGGCCGAGCACCAGCACCTGCCGGTCGCCGGAGTGAGGCACCGGTTCGGCCCGGCGCGCGGCGGCGTCCCGCAGGTCGATCAGGGTCTGGCCGGGCGTGAGGGCCGGGGGCCGGGGGCTGGCGTCGTGTGGCACGCCGGCAGTGTGGCACGGCCCGCCTTGAGGCGACCTAGAGGCAGGCACAATCCGACCGGGCCACTCGGGTATGCTGGGCACATGAAGGAAGCGAACCCGACCGAGGGTCACCAGATGGTACAAGACGGCGCGCTGCTCGTGGACGTGCGCGAGCAGGGCGAATACGACCAGATCCATGCCGAGGGCGCGACCCTGCTGCCCCTGAGCGAATTCGAGGCCCGGTACGCCGAGCTGCCCAAGGACCGCCCGCTGGTCATGATCTGCCGCAGCGGGGCCCGCAGCGCCCGCGCGGGCGAGTACCTGCTGGCCAACGGCTACGGCGACGTGACCAACCTCGCCGGCGGCACGCAGGCCTGGGCCGAGGCGGGGCTGCCCACCCAGGGAGAAGCCCAGTGAGCGACGACACGCAGGTCCCTGCGGCGGCGGGCGAAGCCCCGGCGGCCGGGTTGCCCAGCGAGGCGCAGGTGCTCGAGGCGCTCAAGGTCGTCAAGGACCCGGAAATTCCGGTCAACGTCGTGGACCTGGGCCTGATTTACGGGGTGGACATCGCGCCGGACGGTCTCGTGGACATCACCATGACCCTCACCAGCGTGGGCTGCCCGGTACAGGACCTCATCCGGGCCGACGCCGAGATGGCCGTGGGCCGCCTCGACGGCGTGAGCAGCGTGAATGTCGAGTTCGTGTGGACGCCGCCATGGGGTCCCGACAAGATGACCGACGACGGCAAGCGCCAGATGCGCATGTTCGGCTTCAACATCTGAACCCGGCCCGGCCCCAGACTGCCCCCGCCCTACGCGGGGGTTTGTCGTTGCCGGATCTGGGCGAGCACCTCCGGCAGTCCGGCCGCGTCCGCGCGGGGCCAGTGCGCGGCGAGGCGGCCCCGCGGGTCGATCAGGAAGGTCTGCCCGGTCTCGCGGCGCCCCAGGCCCAGCCACCGCTCCGGCCACAGCCGGAAGCCGCCCACCCCGTAGGCCCGCGCGACCACCTGCGCGCTGTCGGGCAGCAGGGGATAGCCCAGGCCGCAGCGGTCGCGCAGCTGCGCGAGGTGGGCCTCGGTATCGCGGCTCACGGCCACCAGGACCGCGCCGAGCGCTCCGAATTCCGGGCATGCCCGTTCGAAGGCCTGGGCCTCCGGGCAGGCCGGGCCCTGCGCGCCGGGCCAGAAGACCAGGGCGATCCACTGCCCGCGCAGCGTGCCGAGGCTCAGCGCCCGGCCGTCGTCGCTGCGGGCCTCGAAGGGGGGAGCGGGTTGACCGACGCGCGGAGCCATGAGGCCGACTGTAGAGCATGGAGCCGGAAGTCCGCCGTGCGCTGCCCGCTCTACACTGCCCCCGTGAACGCGCGGCCTGTTGCCCCCCCAGCCCCACGGCTGCTTGATCCCCTGCGGCCCTACGCCGGCGAGCGCGTGGCCGTGGGCGTGTCGGGTGGGGCGGATTCGGTGGCGCTGCTGCGGGCGCTGGTGCTCGTGGGGGCGCGGCCGGTCGCGGCGCACCTCGACCACGCGCTGCGGCCGGAGTCGGCGCAGGACGCCGCCTGGGTGGGCGCGCTGGCCGCCGACCTGGGCGTGCCCTTCGGGACCGCGCGGGTGGACGTGGGGGCCGTGGCCGGCCGGCGGGGCTGGAACGTCGAGGAGGCCGCCCGGCGCGTGCGCTACGACTTCCTGGCACGCACGGCGCGGGCCCACGGCGCGGGGCTGGTCCTGACCGCCCACACCCGCCGCGACCAGGCCGAGACGGTGCTGTGGGGCCTGCTGCGGGGCGAGGCCACGCTGCGCGGGATCGCGCCCGTGTGGGGCCGTGTGCGCCGGCCCTGGCTGGACGCGCCGCGCGCCGACCTCGAAACCTTCCTGCGGGCACTGGGGCAGGACTGGCGCGAGGACCCGACGAACGCCGACCCGGCCTACACCCGCGCGTGGCTGCGCTGCGAGGTCATGCCGGTGCTGCGCGCCCGTTTTCCGGCGGTGGAGGAGGCCCTGGCCCACTTCGGCCGCCTGAACGCCGAGGACGACGACGCCCTGAGCGCCCAGGCGGCCGCCCTGAGCGCTCACGCCCCGCTGGAGCGCCAGTCCCCGGCCGTGCTGCGCCGTCATGTGGCGGCCGAACTCCGCGCCGCGGGGCTGGAATACCACGGCCTGCACGTCGGGGCGCTGGCGGAGGGCCTGCGCGCGGGCACCACGCGGCACCTGACCCTGCCCGGCCCGCGCGAGGTCACGGTGACGGGTGGGCGGCTGCACCTGGGGCCGCTGGCGTGGCCCGGGCCGGACTTCGCGCTGCCCTCCGGCTGGACGCGCCGCACCCGGCAGCCCGGCGACCGCCTGCGTCTCCCGGGGGGGACGCGCAAGCTCAGCGACGTGCTGACCGACGCGAAGGTGCCGCGTGCGGAGCGCGACCGCGTGCCGCTGGCCGTGGACGCCGGGGGCGCGGTGCAGTGGGTGGGCCTGACCTCGCCGCTGTGGGCCGCCGGGGCGCGCGAGGCGGCCGGGGCCGTGCCCGACCCCCTGCACGCCGCGATGGGCGAGGCCCTGGCCCTGGCCCACGAGGCGGCCGGGGCCGGCGAGGTGCCGGTGGGCGCGGTGGTGCTGGACGCGGCCGGGGGGGTCGTCGGGCGCGGGCGCAACACCAGCCGTGAACACGGCGACATGACCCGCCACGCCGAACTCGCCGCGCTGCGGGAGGCCTCGGAGGCGGTCGGGGCATACCTGGGCGACTGCACCCTGGTCGTCACCCTCGAACCCTGCCCGATGTGCCTGGGCGCGGCCATCGAGGCGCGGGTGGGGCACGTCGTGTACGGCGCGGCCAACCCCAAGGCTGGGGCGTTGGGCGGCGTGGCCGACGTGCTCGCCGCCCACTGGGGCCACGCCCCGCGCGTCACGCCTGGGGTGCGCGCGGCCGAGGCGGGGGCGCTGCTGCGGCGCAGCTTCCAGGCGATCAGAGGGCAGGGCAGGGGGGAGGACGGAGCCTAAGGCCCCGCGCCCTCCTCACGCCTCCTGAGCCCCTTCCCCGAACACCGGCACCCCCGCGCTCCTCAGCAACCGGATGACGAGGGCGAGCGGGAAACCGATCACGTTCGAGGAGTCGCCGTCCAGCCGCTGCACCAGCGCCATGCCGATGCCCTGGAGGCCGTAGCCGCCCGCCTTGTCCAGCCCCTCGCCGGTCGCGGCGTAGTAGGTCATCTCGGCGTCCGTCAGGGGCCGGAAGGTCACGTCGGTGCGCTCGACGCCCGACCACTGCCCGGCCGGCGAGATCACGCTGACCCCGGTGTAGACCTGGTGGGTGCGGCCCGACAGCTCGCGCAGGAAGGCGACATTCTCCTCGGCGCTCTCCGGCTTGGCGAGCAGCAGCGCGCCCTGCGCGACCACCGTGTCGGCGGCGATGACCACGGCCTCCGGGCGCTGGGCGGCCACCGCGCGGGCCTTGAGGTCGGCCAGCTCGCCCGCGAGCCGCGCGGGGTCGCTCTCGGTGCTGTCCTCGGCCTCGCCGCTCACGACGACCTCGAAGGCCACGCCCAGGTTGCCCAGCAGCTCGCGGCGGCGCGGGCTGCCCGAGGCGAGGACGACCGGCAGCTCAGTAGCCACGGTGCTGCGCCTCCCCAGTCTGGCCTCCGCCCGCCACCAGGGCCACGCCGCCCGACGTGCCCAGGCGGGTCGCTCCGGCCCCGATCATGGCCTCGGCGTCGGCGGGGCTGCGCACGCCGCCCGCCGCCTTGATCTGGGCGCGGCCCGCGATGACCCCGTGCATCAGGCGCACGTCCTCCAGGGTCGCGCCGCCCGTCCCGAAGCCGGTGCTCGTCTTCACGAAGTCGGCTCCGCCGCGCACGGCCGCCTCGGTGGCGCCGCGCTTCTGGTCGTCGCTGAGGTAGCAGGTCTCGATGATCACCTTCAGGACCTGCTCGGGGATGGCCCGGCGCACCGCGCGCACGTCGGCCTCCACGGCGTCCCAGGCGTTTTCCAGCGCCGCGCCGATGTGGATGACCATGTCCACCTCGTCGGCTCCCGCTTCGGCGCTCAGGCGCGCTTCGAGGGCTTTTTGCTCGCTGCTCACGGCGCCCAGCGGGAAACCGCATACGGTCGCCACCTTCACGCCGCTGCCTTCCAGCTCGGCCACGCACAGCGGCACGAAGACCGGATTGACGCATACGGCGTAGAACTGGTGCTCGCGCGCCTCGGCGCACAGCTGGCGGATGTCGGCGCTCGTGGCGGTGGCCTTGAGCAGCGTGTGGTCGATGTAGGGGGCGAGTTGCATGCCGCCAGGATAGCGGGGCCTGCCCGTCCGGTCGCCGCCGGGGGAACGTGACACGGCCCTGAACCTTTTTCGCCCCGATTCTGATAGAATCTCCGGTTGGGTGTCCCGCCCACGGAGGTTTGTGCGGCGGGCTTTGTTTTGCAAGCTTCATTGCCGGTTGGACGCCGCGCGACCGCCTTCTCCCGCCCAGGAGCAGAGGCCACCGGGCATGTCCAGGCGAGAAAAGGACGGACTTACTATGGAATACCGCAACATCGCCATCATCGCGCACGTCGACCACGGCAAGACCACGCTGGTGGACGGCCTGCTCAAGCAGACCCTCAAGCTCGGCCACGGCGAGGAAATCGCCGAGCGCGCCATGGACAGCAACGACCTGGAAAAGGAACGTGGCATCACCATTCTGGCCAAGAACACGGCCGTGGAATACAAGGGCGTCAAGATCAACATCGTGGACACCCCCGGCCACGCCGACTTCGGCGGGGAAGTGGAGCGCGTGCTGGGCATGGTGGACGGCTGCCTGCTGCTCGTGGACGCCGCCGAAGGCCCCATGCCCCAGACCCGCTTCGTGCTGCGCAAGGCGCTGGAGCTGGGCCTCAAGCCCATCGTGGTCATCAACAAGATTGACCGCCAGGACGCCCGCCCCGAGGAAGTCGTCAACCTGACCTTCGACCTGATGGCCGAACTCGGCGCCAACGACGACCAGCTCGACTTCCCGATCCTGTACGCGATCTCGCGTGAGGGCAAGGCTTTCAAGGAGCTCGACAACCCCCGCGACGACTTCCAGGAACTGTTCGAGATGGTGCTCGAGAAGATCCCCGCGCCGGTCGTGGACCTCGAAGCCCCCTTCCAGATGCTCGTGACCAACCTCGACTACAGCGAGTACCTGGGCCGCATCGTGCTGGGCCGCGTACAGCGCGGTCAGGTCAAGAAGGGCGAATTCGTCAACCTGATGCACAAGGACGGCACCATGTCCAAGACCCGTGTCGTGCAGCCCTTCACGCACCTGGGCCTGCGCCGCATCGAGGTGGACACCGTGGGCGCCGGGGACATCGTGGCCCTCGCCGGGATCGAGGACGCGCAGATCGGGGAGACCATCGCCGACCTCGCCGACCCCGAGGCCCTGCCCATCATCACGGTGGACGAGCCGACCGTCAGCATGACCTTCCAGCCGAACACCAGCCCCTTCGCGGGCAAGGACGGCAAGTACGTGACCAGCCGTCACCTCAACGACCGCCTCAAGCGCGAAGTGATGACCAACGTGTCGCTGAAGGTCGAGGAAGTGCGCCCCGACGAGTTCATCGTCTCGGGCCGCGGCGAGCTGCACCTCTCGATCCTGCTCGAAACCATGCGCCGCGAAGGCTACGAGATCCAGGTGGGCAGCCCGCAGGTCATCATCCGCGAGATCGACGGCGAGAAGCACGAGCCAGTCGAGCACCTCGTGGTGGACGTGCCCGAGCAGCACGCCAGCACCGTGATCGGTGTCCTGGCCTCGCGCAAGGGCCAGATGGTGAACATGGAGCCCCAGGGCACCCGCACCCGCATCGAGTTCAAGATTCCCAGCCGCGCGCTGTTCGGGTTCCGCACCCAGTTCCTGTCCATGACGCAGGGCGAAGGCATCATGAGCCACATCTTCGACGGCTACGCGCCCTGGGCCGGCGAGATCAAGGTGCGCCAGAACGGTTCGCTGGTCAGCATGGAAGACGGCCCGGCCTTCGCCTACAGCATCTGGAAGCTCCAGGACCGCGGTTCGTTCTTCATCGATCCGGCGACCGAGGTGTACATCGGCATGATCGTCGGTGAGAACGCCCGCGAGCAGGACATGAACGTCAACGTCTGCAAGAACAAGAAGCTCACGAACGTGCGCTCCAGCGGGGCCGACGAAGCCCTCACGCTGACCCCCCCGCGCCGCCTGACCCTCGAAGACGCGCTGGAGTACATCAGCGACGACGAACTCGTCGAGCTGACCCCCAAGAACATCCGTCTGCGCAAGAAGGTCCTGAACCCCAGCATGCGCAAGTAATCCCGAAAGGGACACCGGGCCGGGCACTCCACGGAGGGGTGCCCGGCCTGTGTTCTGGAGGGCCGCGCCGCTCCGTTACACTCCGGTCATGCAGCTGACCTTCAGCGGCCCGCTGATCGAGTGGCGTGGCCCGGCCCCCTACTACTTCGTGGCGGTCCCTCCCGAACAGGCCGCGCAGGTCCGCGAGGTGGCCCGGCTGCTCAGCTACGGCTGGGGCGTCGTGCCGGTGCGGGTCCAGCTGGGGGCGAGCGTCTGGACGACCTCGCTCTTTCCCCGTCAGGGCGGGTACCTCGTGCCGGTCCGGGCGGCTATACGCCGCGCAGAGGCGCTGCACGAGGGCGCGGAGGTCACACTGAGCCTGGGGCTGGGTGAGGCCGAACCTTCACAGGGGACGTAGGCGGCGCTCAGGGCGATGTGCCGGCCAGCACGGCCACCCACTGCATGCATTCGGCCACCGGTACCTCCGGAGACCAGATTTCCGTGACGGGATTCCAGGTCCCCCCGGGCCGGATGTCCAGCAGGGTCAGACCTGTGCCCTCCAGCAACAGCCGGAAGTCGGCGGGTGCGTAGCAGCGCAGCGACTGGGTCTGCGGCGGCTCGTCCCCGACCGCGTAGGTGTCGGTCAGGCGGCTGGTCTCGGCATCGAAACCGTAGGTCTGCACGAGGCGGGTCGGCGTGGACCATTCGCGCGTGTACCCGGCGTGCCGCGCCCAGTAGAGGGGCATATAGACCTCGATCAACGCGCGGCCCCCTGGCGCGAGCCAGCCCGGCAGCCGCCGCAGAAGCCGCCGCTGGTCGGCGTCCGTGCCGATCCCGAAGCCGTCCCAGGAGACGATCAGGTCGAAGGCCCCGGACGGGTTGAAGGCATAGAAGTCGCCGGTCACGGCCTCCAGGGCAACGCCGTGCTGCGCCGCCAGGGTCAGGGCGTGGGCTGCGCCGCCGGGCCGCAGGTCCAGCGCAGTGACCTCGTACCCGGCCAGCGCCGCCGCGACCGCGAATTGCCCGCCGCCCGAGCCGAGTTCCAGCAGCCGGGTGCCCCCGTGGGTGGCCCGGAGCTGCTCGGCCCGCCGGTGATGACTGGCGTGGACCGGGGCGTTGTACCAGCCGGTGTGCCTCTCCTGAAAGTCGTAGAACGTGTCGGCCCAGTGCGGCATGGTGGACCCTCCTGAACGGAAGTGGGCGAAAGGCGGCGCTGGAGCGGCAGGTGGGCAGAACGCCCACAGCGTAGCCCGGCGCCTGCCGGTCTGGGCCGGCTTGCCTTCCCCCGTCTCCCGACCCGCAACCCCGGCCGGGTCCAGGGCGTATACCTGACGTATGCGACGCCGCTTTCTCCCCACTCCGCTCCGCTCATGATCAGCCTTCTGGCCGTCTTCGCCCTGGCCTTTTACGGCCGGGTGCTCTTTTCTTCGCTGGGCCGTGATCCCCGGCCCCTGGTCCTGGCTGCCCTCGCGGTGCTGGTGACGGCCTTCCTGGGGGCCGACTGGGCCGTGCATCCGGCCGCCGGGATGCTGCTGGGCTACTTCGGTTCGGAGGCGTTCGGGCCGCGCTGGCTCGGGCGCTGGCCCGCCCTGGTCGCCGCCCTGGTCGCCGGGTTGGCCTTCATGGCGGCCGGGGCCTCCTGGCTGGTCTTTCCCCTGTTCATCATGGCGGCGGTATGGTTCTTCACGTCCGCCCTGCCGGCCCTGACCCGGGACGGGCCGCGCGGATCCGTGCCGGAGGCGCTGGGAGGAGGCTTCATGGGCCGCACGGCCCTGCCCGGCGACACCGAGGCCGAGACGCTGCCCCACCTGGGCGGGGACGAACGCGAGCGGGTGGAGGCCGGCGCTTCCAGCCGCCGCCGGGAACGCCACGAGGCGCGCCGGGAAGCCCGCCGGGAGCGCCGCCGCCAGGAGGAGGAGACGGCCGCCCCGCCCCCAGCGCCGGCCGATCCGCCCGATCCGCTCACGGCGTATCTGCATGACCAGCGGCTGCCCGGCGAGGCCCGCGCGCAGCTCGCGGCACTGAACCTGCGCACCCGGGAGGCGCTCACCTACCTCCAGGGTATGGGGCAGCAGAGCAGCGAGGCGGCCTACCTCGCCCGGGCCGTGCGCGAGGAGTACGCCCCCAGCGCCGTGCAGGCCTACCTGCGGCTGCCCCCCACCCTGGCGGCCAGCCGGCCCATCCAGGACGGCAAGACGGGGCGCGACCTCCTGCGCGAGCAGCTCGACCTGCTGCTCGACGCCACGCAGGACATCCTGGGGCGGGCGTTGCGGGCGGGGGGCGACGATCTCCTGACCCACCAGCGGTTCCTGGAGGAGAAATTCGGGAAAAAAGAGGGCGACCTCAAGCTCTGACCCGGCGGGCAGGAGGCGCGGCCCTGTGCCGGGGGCGGCGCGATGCTCTACCTTGCGGCCCATGCCTCAAGTGCGCCCTGCCCGTCACGACGACCTGCCCGCCATCCTGGAGATCTACAACGGCGCGGTCTTGCACACCACCGCCAGCTACGACCTCGAACCCGTGACGCTGGAGTCGCGCCAGGAGTGGTTCGGGCAGAAGGAGGCGGGCGGCTGGCCGGTCCTGGTGGCCGAGGAGGCGGGCGAGGTCGTGGGCTTCGCGACCTTCGGGCCTTTCCGGGGCAAGGCGGGCTTCGACGGCACCGCCGAACACAGCGTCTACATCCGCGAGGGCGTGCGCGGCGGCGGCCTGGGCACGGCCCTGATGGCCCCCCTGATCGCCGAGGCGCGGCGCATGGGCCTGCATGTGCTGGTGGGCGGCATAGACGCCGAGAACGCCGGCAGCCTGCGCTTTCATGGGCGCTTCGGGTTCGTGCCGGTGGCGCACATGCCCCAGGTCGGGCGTAAGTTCGGCCGCTGGCTCGATCTGGTGTTCGTGCAGCTCATTCTGGATGAGGAAAAGAGCGAAGGAGGCGCTGCTCCGCACGGACCGGCGCAGACGGGCGCCAGATAGCCCTGGCCCGCGCAGAAGACGGGTCGGGGTAAGGTGACGGGTCAGCCGGTCCTCACCGATCTTTCATCCTGAGTGGCTGGAGGCCGGATTTGGTACGGAACGGGGTGAGGGGGCAGGGTATGCTCGGCGCACATGAACGGCCGGTGATCCACAGCCCGTTCCCTGTTTTCTGGAGGCCTGAGACATGAAACGGACCCTGGCGACCCTCCTTCTGCTTCTCGGTGCCTGCGCGCCCGCCCCGACCCAGGGCAGCCGCGCAGACGCCACGCCTTTCACCCGCTACGTGGCGATGGGGGACAGCATCACGGCCGGATTCCAGTCGGGCGGGCTGACGGCCGAGTCGCAGCGGGCCTCCTACGCGCGCCTGCTGGGGCAGCGTGGCGGCCTAGACATCCCCATGCCCGAGGTGAACGACCCCGGCTGCCCGCCGCCGGTCGGCGTCCAGGGCACCAGGAACTGCACGCTGCGCACGCCCGGCGTGGTGTCGCCCGTGGTCGCCGTGCCCGGCGCGAAGGTGGCCGACGTCCTGGAAAGCACCGACACCCAGGTCAAGGACCCCGACCCGCAGCTCTACGACGCCGACCTCTACCGCGTCATCCTGGGACATGAGACCACCCAGATCGAGGCCGCGCTGGCCCGCCGCCCCCTGTTCGTGACGCTGTGGATCGGCAACAACGACGTGCTGCTGCCCACCCTGCGCGGCGACCCCAGCCGGTCCACCCCGCTGGCCGACTTCCGGCAGGCCTACGCCACGCTGCTCGACCGCCTGCTGAGCGGCGGCGTCGAGCACCTCGTGGTGATGACCATTCCGGACGTGACCCGGGTGCCTGCCCTGATTCCGGTGCGGCTGCTGCGGCTGGCCGGCGTGGTGGACCAGAGCTGCCAGGGCAAGGAAGTGTATTTCGGCAGCGCGGTGATCGCGGGGGCCAGCCGCGAGAAGCCGCTGTCCTGCACCTCGCCCAGCGCCCTCACGGCGGCGGAATACACGCAGGCCCAGCAGATCGTGGAGGGCTACAACGGCGTCATCCGTGAGCTGGCCGCGGCCAACGGGGTCCCCGTGTTCGATGTCAACCCGGTCCTCGACAGCCTGCCGGGTCGCCCGCTGATTCCCACGGCGGCGGCGCCCTTCGGGCGGTCGTTCAGCCTCGACGGGGTTCACCCCAGTTCCTTCGCGCACCAGCGGTTCGCCCAGCGCCTCGCCGTGTTCTTCAACGAACAGTTCGGCACGGACCTGAACACGCGGCCCTGACCAGCGCGGCGCTCGCCCCGGCCCCCCGGCGCTTGCTAGCCTGCGGCCATGTTGCGCTTCCGTACCCTGACCGAACACGACTATGACGCGCTCGCGGCGCTGGACCTCGCCGCGCAGCGGGCGCTGGACCCGGCCTTCGACACCCTGCCGGACCGCGAGCGCGAGAGCCGCCTGAGCACCAGCCTGCCTGCCCTGAAGTTCTACGAACGCAGCGAGCATTCCTTCGTGGCCGACGGCGAGGGCGGGCTGCGCGGCTTCGTGTTCGCCCAGAGCGTGTGGCAGGGCGACCGGCCCCTGGTGTTCGTGCGCACTCTGGCCCTGGCCCCCGGCCTGACCCCCGAACTCGTGGACGAGGCGGCGCGCGGCCTGTTGCACGCCGTGGTCAAGAGCGCCTATGACACGGCCGTCTACGAGATTCACCTGCCCCTGACCGCCGAACTGGCAAACGCCGCCCGCGCCGAAGAGGCCCGTGTGGTGGGGCAGTACGGCGTCGTACACCTGGGCACGCGCGCGCAGACCGCGCCGGGCGAGCGCCTGCGCCCCGAATAGGCGGCCGAAAAGCGGCGGGATTCGCTCTGGCACGGGGGGCGCGGGGCCTATACTGCCCCCCATGACCACTCCTCCCTCCCCCCGTCCCACCCGCGTGCTGCTCGGGGTGCGCGGCATGAACCGCGAGGCCGGCGAGCGGGTGTCGGCCGCGCTTCTGGCCCTGCCCGGCGTGAGCCGCGCCACCCCCGACGACGGCCAGATCGAAGTGCATTACGACCCCTCGCAGCACACGGTCATGGACCTCGTGCGGGCCGTGCGCTCGCAGGGGTTCCTGGCGGGGATGCTCTAGGGTGGCGCTCGGGTATGTGGGTGTCCTGACCGTTCGGGTCGAGATGCCCTGGGTCAGCAACCTCAAAGAGAAGCGCGCCATCGTGCGCCCGGTCGTCGAGCGGCTCAAGGTGCGCTTTCCCCTGACGGTCGCCCGCCTCGACGGTCTGGACGCCCACGACTGGGAAGTCATCGGCGTGGCGACCCTGAGTAACGACTACGGCTGGGTCGAGGAAACCCTGCGCATGGCCGCCGACTACATCGCGGCCGAGGGCGAGTACCGCGTGACCGAGGAGAGCGTGGAGATCACCGTGCTCGGTGAGGGCGACGATCCCGAGGAAGAAGAGGACTGACAGCGCGGAGCACGGGAAAGCGGCGGCCGGGAATGTGTCCCGGCCGCCGCTTTCCCGTGCCTTATCGGCCGCTGGGAGCCGGAATGGCGCTGAAGCCCTCAGGGCGGTTCAGGACGCGCCAGTTCAGGACATTGGGGCCGCTGAGTTCCGCGACCGTCTCGTTGGCGCAGTCGTACTTGGCGTTGGCCTTGCGCATGATGGGCCACACGACAGCCGCCGCGCGCCCGGCGATGTCGCGCAGCTCGACGGGGCCGAACATGCGCGAGTCCTCGCTGCCGTTCTCGGTACGGTTGTCGCCCATCACGAAGTAGTGGCCGGCCGGCACGGTGATCTCCTGCGCGGGCTGCACCACCCCGGCGCGGCCGGAGGCGGCGTTGTTGGCGAGGTCGCTCTGGGTGTCCCAGCAGCCCTGCTCGCGCCAGTAGTCGGTGGTCCAGCTCGAATCGAGGCGCGTGCCGTTCACCGTGACCTCGCCGCCCTGAATACTGATGCGGTCGCCGGGCAGCCCGATCAGACGCTTGATGAGGAAGGGCCGGTAGTTCCACAGGCCCAGGAAGTTGCGGTTGAGGTTGGGCAGCTCGGTCACGGCGCTGCTCGGCGGCTTGAAGATCACGATGTCGCCCCGGCTGAAATTGCCGACGCCCGCCTTGTGCAGCCAGGTCTCGTACTTGGGTACGAACACCCGTTCGCGGTTGCGCAGGTTGGGCATCATGCTGTTGCCGTCCACGCCGACCAGCGTCGCCAGAAACTGGGTGATGACCACCGCGAAGACGATGGGTTCGAGCAGTTCCTTCCACAGCTTCTGAAGAGGGCCGGGGGCCGCTTTGCTAAGTCGCGTCATGCACCGCAGAGCATAGCGGATCGGGGGGGTGACGCCGTGTCCCGCCCGCTGCACGGGTCGCTGCCACCCCACACCCCGACCATTCACGTGAATTACATTTGAAAAGAATTACACGCTTTTCCTTGACATTTATCAGGCGGTGCGACACACTGCGGGTCGAGGCTGACATGACTGACGTACCTGCACCGCTGCTCCCGGCCCGCTCCTGGGCGATCATCGACTCCACCCTGCGGGAGGGCGAGCAGTTCGCGCGCGGCAACTTCAAGACCGGCGACAAGATCGAGATCGCCCGCGCGCTCGACAGTTTCGGGGTCGAGTTCATCGAGGTGACCACCCCGATGGTCAGCGCCCAGACCCAGGCCGACATCCGGCAGCTCACCGGCCTGGGGCTCAAGTCCAAGTTCCTGACCCACGTGCGCTGTCACATGGACGACGTGCAGCGCGCCGTGGATACCGGCGTGGACGGCCTGGACCTGCTGTTCGGGACCAGCAGCTTCCTGCGCGAGTTCAGCCACGGCAAGAGCATCAACCAGATCGTGGACACGGCGCAGGGCGTCATCGGCTGGATCAAGGAGAACCGCCCTGACCTCCAGATCCGTTTCTCGGCCGAGGACACCTTCCGCTCGGAGGAGGCCGACCTGATGGCCGTGTACCGCGCCGTATCGGACATGGGGGTTCACCGCGTGGGTCTGGCCGATACGGTGGGGGTCGCCACGCCCCGGCAGGTCTACACGCTGGTGCGCGAGGTCCGCAAGGTGATCCACGCCGACTGCGGCATCGAGTTCCACGGCCACAACGACACCGGCTGCGCGGTGAGCAACGCCTACGAGGCCATCGAGGCGGGGGCGACCCACATCGACACGACCATCCTGGGGATCGGTGAGCGCAACGGCATCACGCCGCTGGGGGGCTTCCTGGCGCGGATGTTCACCTTCGATCCGCAGGGCCTCATCGACAAGTACAACCTCGACCTGCTGCCCGAACTCGACCGCATGATCGCCCGGATGGTGGACCTGCCGATTCCCTGGAACAACTACCTGACCGGCGAGTTCGCCTACAACCACAAGGCCGGCATGCACCTCAAGGCGATCTATCTCAACCCCGGCGCCTACGAGGCGATTCCGCCCGGCGTGTTCGGGGTGGGCCGGCGCATCCAGGCGGGCAGCAAGGTGACGGGCAAGCACGCCATCGCCTACAAGGCCCGCGAGATGGGCCTGCACTACGGCGAGGACGCCCTGCGCCGCGTCACCGACCACATCAAGGCGCTGGGCGAGAATGGCGACCTCGACGACGCGCACCTCGAACAGGTGCTGCGTGAGTGGGTCAGCGCGTAGAACGGAAACAGGAGAAAACGGAAGGCGGGGGCACGGGCCTGCGCCTTCTGCCTTGGGCCGCCCGAACTCAGCCGCCCGTCTGCTGCTCGTCCCAGTTCCGGACCCCGGCCCCGCCGAAGACGGCCCGGCGGATCTGCGGGGTGTGCAGGCTGGGGGGCGGGGCGCCCGCCTCGTCCAGCCTGCGGCGCTGCTCTCCGCTCAGGGGCAGGTCCAGCGCGGCGAGGTGGTCCCCGAGCTGCTCGGGGCGGCTGGCCCCCACGATGGGCGCGGTCACGCCCGGTTGCCCCGAGAGCCATGCCAGCGCGACCTGCGCGGGCGGGCGGCCCACCTCGGCGGCGACCGAGCGCAGCGTGTCCAGCACCGCCCAGTTGGCGTCCGTGAACTTACTGTCGCCGAAGGGGTTGGGCCCGCTGAGCCGGCCCTCGCCGCGCTCCTCGCGGGTGTACTTGCCGGTCAGGAAGCCGGCGGCCAGCGGGCTCCAGGGCGTGAGGCCCAGCCCGAAGTGCCGCGCGGCGGTCACGTGCTCGCGTTCGGGGCCGCGCTCGACGAGCGAGTATTCGAGTTGCAGGGCGACCGGCCCCGGTCCGCCGTGGACCTGCGCGAGGGTGGCGGCCTGCGCGGCGTACCACGCGGGCACGTTCGAGAACCCGAAGTACCGGATGTCCCCCGCGCGCACGAGGTCGCCCAGGGTCTGGAGGACTTCCTCGACCGGCGTGACCATGTCCCAGTGGTGCAGCCAGTACAGGTCCACGAAATCGGTGCCCAGGCGCCGCAGCGAGCCCTCCAGCGCCCGGCGGATGTTCTTGCGGCTGTTGCCGCCGGTGGTCGGCACGCCCGGCACGGCGTTCCAGGTGAACTTGGTGGCGACCACCACCTGGTCGCGCAGCCCGCGCTCGGCGATCAACTGGCCCAGCGTTTCCTCGCTGCGGCCCTTGGCATAGGTGTCGGCCGTGTCGAAGAAGTTGCCGCCCGCGTCCACATATGCGCCGAAGATGGCCCGCGCCTCCTCGTCGGAGGCGCCCCAGCGCGGCGCGCCGAAGGTCATGGTGCCCAGGCACAGGGGAGTCACGATCAGTCCAGAGCGGCCCAGCGTGCGGAAGTCGGTGAGGGGCATGGGGGCCTTATAGCGTTCGGCGCGGAGGCTCGCCGTCTGTCTTGTGACCGAATGGGCTGGTCAGGCGGTGTAGTAGAGGGCGGCGAGATTCCCAGAGCTGTCCGCTTTGTCCCAGCCGAGAGAAGGAACAGATCGGGTTCCGGGCAGGCCATGAAGGGGGAGCCGCTGTCAGGCGGACTGGCGCTTCTCCGGGCAGACTACAGGACAGTCAACGGTCAGGGGTGGGCCAGCCGGCTTCAGGGAATCTCGACGCTGCCCGACCAGTCCGGCTCCAGCGCCAGCAGCAGCCGCAGCGGCGTATCGCCGTGCTTGAGCAGGTAGGTCAGGAAGTTCATCTCGCGTTCCTGGGGCACGCCGTTGGGCAGCAGGTGCTTTTGCAGGCGAGTCAGCTGCCCGCTGCGGTCGTTTTCGGCCCGCGCCAGGGCGGCGGCGGCGAGGTTCTGAAGGTGTGCCACGCGGCCCACGGTGCGGCTGCGGGTACGCTCGGCGGCGCCGACCAGGGTGGGGTCCAGCGCGGCGATTTCGCCGGTCAGGGCGTCCAGCTCGCGCGTCAGGGTGTCCAGGCGTGCGGCGCTCAGGGCCGCCGCGCCGCGTTCGCGGGCCAGGGCACGGCCCAGCACGCCCGCCGGGTCGGCCTGCACTTCGGCCGCGCTGGCCCCCAGACGGGCGAGCAGCCGCGTGACGTTGGGTTCCAGCCACGTCACGCTCAGGCGCGGCCACAGCAGGGGCTGTTGCAGGCCGTGCAGGGCATAGACCTCGCGCAGCTGCGCCCCGTAGGCGATCTCGCCGGGGCCGACCACGAAGGCCAGCGTGGGCAGCAGCGCGTCCTGCACGGCCGGGCGCAGGCCCGCCGCCGGGGTCAGCCGTGTGGGGTCGGCGTCCAGCAGCGCGGTCAGGTCCTCCTGCGTATACGCGCGCGTCTCGCTGCGGAAAGTGCGGCCTTCCAGGCGCAGAAGCCGGCGCTGGCCGTCTTCCTCCTCGACGAAGAGGTTGGTGGCCCCGGCCGGGCGGCGCAGCTGCGGCGTGAAGCCCTGGGCCAGCAGCCGCTCGGCGGCGTCCTCAATACGTGCCGAGGACGCCAGGGGGTCGGCCAGCTCGCGTGCCAGCGCCGGCGCCATGAGCTGCGCGAGGGCCGGGTGCATCGGGTCGAGGACCAGCAGCCCCGCAGCCCCCAGCAGCCCATGGATCAGTCGGGCGAACACGTCGGCGTAGCTGCCGCCGGCCGCCACGGCTTTCTCGAAACGGGCGCGCACGCTGGCGACATGCTCGGCCGGGGCGTCGAAGGCGTCGAGCAGGGCGTGCACCTGCGCCGTCCACTCGGCGCGCCAGGGTACGCGGCCGACCGGCACGCCCGCCGGCACGTCGAGGGTCAGGCGGCGAAGCGTCTCCGAGAAGTCGAGCAGGGTGGTCGAAGCGACCTCTTCGGCGTCATGGTCCTGGCTGGCGACCCAGTACACCGCCACCACCGGGGCGTCCTCGGTGTCCAGCGAGCGGGCCAGCAGCGCGGCCCCGGCGCCTTTATGGACGCTGTAGGCCGGGCCGGTCAGCGCGCCCGCCTGCTGTCCGGTCACGACCACGCGCGACCCGGGGTGCGCGAGCCGCTCCAGGGCAGCCTCGGCGGCGCGGTCCAGGGTGCCCAGATCGCGGTGGTACGCGCGCAGCGCGGCGGCGAGTGCGGCGCGGTCCACGTCCGGCCGGGTCTCCCGCCGGGCCGTCTCCAAGTCGCCGGCCGCCAGCCGGAAAAAGTCGCCCATGCCGCCCCGCCGATATTCCGCTGCAATGTTCCGCGCCATCTGTTCTCCCCGCCCGCCCCCGCCTGTGCCGGACGCAGCGGGCCGTACCTTAGCGCATGTCCGGCGTGCGCGGCAGCGGGCCGTCCCGCCTCAGCGCATCGGCTCGCGCGCGGCGCGCTCCAGTCCCGTGCGGTCGGTCAGGATGATGCGCCGGTAGCCCAGGTCCAGCAGGCCGCGCGTGCGGAAATCGCCCAGCAGCTTGGTGATCGTCTCGCGCGTGCTGCCCACCACGTGGGCGAGGTCCTGGTGCGAGACACGCTCGCGCAGCGCGAGGGTCCCGCCGCTCCAGTCGTCCCCGCCCTCGCGCTCGGCGAGCCCCAGCAGGGCCAGGGCGAGGCGCTGCGAGACCTCCAGGAAGACCAGCCCCGAGAGCCGCTCCTGGACGCTGCGCGTCTGGCGGGTCATCTGTTCGGTCAGGGCGACCCCCAGCGCCGGGGTGCTGCGGGTCGCGCGCCCCAGGGCGTCCTGGCCGAGCAGCAGCGCCTCGGTGTCGTCCATCGCCTCGGCGTACATGCCGTAGTGCCCGCCCGGCACGAGCGCCGAGACGCCCAGCAGGTCGCCGGGGCCATGCACGTCGAGGGTGACCTCGCGCGCGTTGGCCCCCAGGCGGTAGAGCCGCGCCGAGCCGTGCAGGATCAGGAACAGGGTCTCGGCCCGGTCCTCGGGGTGGAACAGCAGTTCGCCCCGTGTCCAGCGTCCGACCCGGCCCGATGACGACAGGTGGGACTGCGCGTCCATAGGCAAAGCACTGAAGGCACCCGGCAACATGCCCGCAGTATGCCCTACGCGGCGCGGCGGCAACGGCGTACCCCCAGCGCGGCGGAGGCGTCCGGGGCGCGCGGTATAGTCCGGTCAGCATGACCGCTTCTTCCCCCCCGGCGCGGCTCTCCCTGTTCGACCTGCCCCTCGACGTCATCACGTTGCCGCAGACCCTCGACCGCCTGAGCGGGTGGATGTTCGCGGCCACGCGCGCGCCGCACACCGTCGTGACCCTGAACCCCGAATTCATCGTGCAGTCGCGCACGCAGCCCGAGTTCGTGCGGGCCATGCAGGACGCGGACCTCGTCACGGCCGACGGTGTGGGCATCGTATACGCGGCCCGGCAGCTCGCGGGGGTGGACGTGCCCCGTGCGCCGGGCTTCGACATCGTCAAGGGCCTGATGGAGCGCCACGGGGCCGACCTGCGGGTCTTCTTCCTGGGGGCCAAGCCGGGCGTGGCCGAGCAGGCCGCCCAGAACGCCGTGCGGGACTACGGTATCCAGGTGGCCGGCATCCACCACGGCTATTTCGGCACCGACGAAGACCAGCGCGTCGCGGAACTCGTGGGGGCGAGCGGCGCCCACCTGCTGCTGACCGCGATGGGTGCGGGCCGCCAGGAGATCTTCAACCAGTACTGGCGGCAGATCCTGAACACGCCGGTCGCCATTGGCTGCGGCGGGGTGATCGACGTACTGGCGGGCACGGCGCAGCTCGCCCCCGACTGGACGCGCAAGTTGGGCGTCGAGTGGGTCTGGCGCGTGGCGGGCGACCGCAAGCGCTGGAACCGCGCGCCCCGCCTCGCCCAGTTCGTGGGGATGGTGCAGGCGGAAAAACGGCGGAAATAGGAGACAGCGGACGGACGGGCCCGATCTGGAAACCGCGCGGTCAGGGGGGACCCGGGCTCTCCGGACCGGGGCGACGCCGAACTCGGGCCCCCGTTCAGTGGTCGCCCAGTGCCCTGTCCAGCAGCTCCAGCAGCTGCGCGACCTCGGCCTCCGAGATGCTCAGCGGCGGCCCCAGCAGCAGGTGGTCGCCGCGCACGCCGTCCAGCGCCCCGCTGCCGGGGTAGGTGAGCAGACCGAGCGATTTTGCCGCGCGGGCCACGCGCTCGGCCACGCCGGGGGCCGGGTACGCCTCGCCGGTCGCCGGGTCGCCCAGGACCAGCCCCAGCAGCAGGCCGTGGCCGCGCGCCTCCAGCACCTGGGGGTGCCGGGTCTGGAGGTCGCGCAGGCCGGTGAGGAGTTGTGCCCCGCGCACCCGCGCCGCCGCGACCAGCCCCTCGCGCTCCAGGATGTCCAGCACCGCGCCGCCCGCCGCCACGCTGACCGGGTGGCCCGCATACGTGAAGCCGTGCTTGAAGGCCCCCGAGCCGTCCATGACCGCCCCGTAGACCTCGGCGCTCGCCATCACGCCGGCCAGCGGGGCGTACCCGGCGGCCAGCCCCTTGCCCAGCACGACGAGGTCGGGGGTCGGGTCCTCCCGGTGCCCACTGTTCCCGGGCCACACGGCCAGCGGCGCCCCGCAGCGGCCCATGCCGCACATGATCTCGTCGGCGATGAACAGTACGCCGTACTCGCGGCAGATCTCGGCCACGCGGGCGTGGTAGCCGGGGTTCGGGGCCAGCGCCGCGTCCGAGGCCCCCACCACCGGCTCGCACAGGAAGGCGGCGACCGTCTCCGGCCCGGCCGCCTCCAGCACGGCGCGCAGGCGCTCGGCGTCGGCCTCGCCACTCAGGGACGGGTCGGGCCGGGCGAGCTTCGGCCAGGCCTCCTGCCGCATCAGCGGGGTGTACAGCTCACGCCGCGCGCCCATGCCCGAGGCCGCCAGCGCGCCCAGGCTGGCCCCGTGGTAGCTCGGCACGCGCGTCACGACCTTGTAGCGCCCCGGCTCGCCGCGCTCAACGTGGTACTGCCGCGCGAGCTTGATGGCGCTCTCGTTGGCCTCACTGCCGCCCGACACGGCCCACAGGCGGTGGCTGGGCAGGCCCAGAAACCGGGCGAGTCGCCCCGCGTACTCCTCGAGCACGTCGCTGGAAAACTGCGAGCCGTGCGCGAAGGCCAGCCGCCCCGCCTGCTCGGCCATCGCCCGCGCGACCTCGGCGCGGCCGTGCCCCACGTTCGCCACGAGCGCCCCCGAACTGCCGTCGAGGTAGCGCCGCCCCTCGTCGTCCCACAGGAACACCCCCTCGGCACGCACGGCAACGGGATACGGTTTGGCGGAACGGTAGAAGACGTTGGACATGGGGGCTCCAGGGAATCAGGGCGCGGCGGCGACCGGGGACCGGTCTACCAGGTGTCGCCGCCGCCGGGGGGGGGCCACGCGCCCAGGGCCTGACGCACCGTCACGACCTGCCCGAAATGGTGGGCGGTGTGCAGCGCGAAGTCGGCCAGCAGCTCACCGATGGTCTCCTCGTGGTTGACCGGGTTGGCGAGGTCGGGGCGCGCGGCGTGCGTATCGATGCGGGCGAGCAGTTCGTAGAAGTCGTTGCGGACGCGGCCCCAGTCGCCCGCGCCGACCTCCGGCCAGGTGTCGGCGGCGTGCGCGGGGTAGGGCAGCGCCTGGCCCATCTCGATGATGTCGAGCATCCAGCGGTTCCACCAGTTCACGTGCGCGACCAGCCCGGCCACGCTGTGCGGCAGGCCCTCCGGGCGCGCCGCCGCCTGCTCGTCGCTCAGGCCGCTCAGGGCCGCCTCGACCCCCACGAAGGCCTGCCCTCCCCGGAACAGCCGGGGCAGCAGCCGCGCGAAGGCCAGTTGGGACGCGAGTTGTCGGTCGGGATCGCTCATGGGAGGTAGTTTCGCAGACGGGCACGCGGGAGGGCGGGTAAGGTTCTCTTCATGCGGGACGTGGCGGCGGTGTCGGACCTGGGCGTGATCCTGCGGGCGGCGGCGGACATTCCCGGGCTGATCGGGGCGGCCTGGGGTCTGGAGGGCGTGCTGCTGCGGGAGGACGACCTCGTCCCGGCCTTCCTCGACCTGCGCACCGGGCTGCTGGGCGAGCTGTTCCAGAAGTGCGCGACCTACCGGCTGGCGGTGGCCTTCGTCGTCCCCGACCCGGCCGCCCACGGCGAGCGCTTCACCGAGCTGGCCCGCGAGCATGTCGCGCACCCCCAGATCCGCTTTTTCCGTGAGGAGGGGGCGGCGTGGGCGTGGCTGCGGGGGGAGGGCACGGCGAGGTAGGTCGCCTTTCCCTCGCCCACGCCACCCTCAGTACCGCTGCGCCACCGTCTTCGTCTGCAAAAACCAGAAGAGGTAGTCGGGGCCGCCCACCTTGGCGTTCGTGCCGCTCATGCCGTAGCCGCCGAAGGCGTGGGTGCCCGAGAGCGCTCCGGTGCACTTGCGGTTGAGGTACAGGTTGCCCACGTGTATGCGCCGCCGCGCCTCGGCCAGCTTGTGCGGGTCGCGGCTGTAGAAGGCGGCGGTCAGGCCGTACTCGCTGTCGTTCGCCAGTTCGATGGCGTGTTCCCAGTCGCGCGCCGGGGTGAAGCTCAGCACCGGCCCGAAGATCTCCTCGCGGAACAGAGGATCATCCGGCGTCACGTCGGCAAAGATGGTCGGTTCGACGAACGCCCCCTCGCCGCCGCCGCCCAGCACCAGGCGCGCGGTATCGCGGCCCCGGGCGATATACCCCCGGATGCGCTCGGCGCTCGCCGCATGGATGACCGGCCCCACGGCGGCGTTGTCCTCGGGGAGCCCGGGGCGCAGCTCGGCGGCGAGTTCGGTCACGCGGCGCAGCAGGCCGTCATAGACGCTCTGCTCGGCGATCACGCGGCTGCATGCGCTGCACTTCTGGCCCGCGTACCCGAAGGCCGACGCCACGATGCCCTGGGCGGCCGCCTCCAGGTCGGCGTCGGCGCACACCACCGTCGGGTCCTTGCCGCCCATCTCGGCCATCACGCGCTTGAGCCAGCGCTGACCGGGCTGCACCTTCGCCGCGCGCTCCATGATGCGGCAGCCGATCTCCTTGCTGCCGGTAAAGGCGACCATCCGCACGCCGGGGTGGTCCACCAGTGGGTCGCCCAGCACCTCGTCGCTGCCGGTCAGGAACTGCACGGCGCCCCGGGGCAGCCCCGCCTCGAACAGCAGTTCGATCATCAGCAGGCTGCTCAGCGGCGTCTCGGCCGCCGGTTTCCAGACCACCGTGTTGCCCGCCGCGAGGGCCCCCAAGGCCATGCCCAGCGGAATGGCGCTCGGGAAGTTCCAGGGGCTGATGACGGCCACCACGCCCAGCGGCTCGTACACGGTCGTGACGTGTTCGTCGGGCATCGGGTAGACCGCCTTCCCCTGTGCCCAGCGCATCGCCTCACGCGCGAAGACCTCGAAATGGTCCACCGACTCGGCGACCTCGCCGTCGGCCTCGGCCCAGTTCTTGGCGTTCTCCAGCGTCATGACGGCGTTGAATTCCAGTCGCCGGGCGCGCAGCAGCTCCGCCGCCCGCTTGAAGATGCTCGCCCGCTGGAAGGGGTCGGAAAAACGCCAGGTCTCGAAGGCCGCCTGCGCGCCCGCCACCGCCTGCCCGAGCTGCGCGGGGGTCGCGTTCTGGAAGTGCCACAGCGCCTCGCCGGGCACGGCCGGGTTGCACACGGCGAAGGTGCCGTTTCCCTGCGCCGGATCGCCGCCGATGAGCAGGTCGAAGGTGCGGCCCACGTACTGCTCCCGGACCTGTCTGAAGGCCGCGCGCTGCGCCTGCGCCACCTCCGCGCGGGCAAAATCGAAATACGGTTCGTGCTCGAACGGCAAGAACCCCGCCATCAGCGTGTCTGACATTGTTGCCTCCCTGGATGTGCCGCGAGGCTAACACGCCCGCCCGACCCTGCAAAGAGGCGCTGTCGGACGCCTTTTTTCGGCGTTTCAGGGCGTGAGTTCGGTCGCCGGACGGCCCCCTGCACCTGCCGTTTGTAAAGCTTCGCGCCCGGCCCACAGCGCGGCTCCGATCAGGCCGGCGTCGGCCCCCAGCTCGGCGTGGACGACCTCGGGCCGGTAGCGCTCCGGGAAGGCCGCGAGCGCGCCGCGTACCCGCGTGAGGTAGCCCGCCCGCAGGCCCACGCTGCCGCCCAGCGCCACCCGCGTCACGCCCAGCAGCGCGGCCACGTCGGCGATCTTCCAGGCGACCAGGGCCGCCGAGTGGGCGTAGGCGGCCTCGGCCTCCGGCGCTTCTCCGCCCTCGGCCGCGTCGCACAGGGCGCGGGCGTCGGGGTAGCCGGCCCGTCCGGCCTGGACCCCCAGGGCGGTGCCGCTCGTCTCGAATTCCAGCGGCCCCAGCGCGTAGGGCAGCCCCGGCACCGCGTGTCCGGGTTGCCACGCGGCCGGCACCGACACGAAGCCCAGCTCGGCGTCCAGGCCGTTGCCTGCCAGGTGCAACTGACCCCCCAGGACCAGCCCGCCGCCGACCCCGGTACTGACCGTCACGAACATGAATTCCTGCGTGCCCCGTCCCGCCCCGGCGGCGTATTCCCCCCAGGCGGCGGCGCGGGCGTCGTTCAGGGCGCGGGCGTTCAGGCCCAGTGCCGTGCCCAGGGTGTCTTGCAGCGCGATGTCGGTCCAGCCCGGAAAGGTATGGGTGGCCGTGGCCGTCACGCGCCCCCCGGCCACGGCGCCCGCGCAGGCGATGCCCAGCGCCCCGGCCCGCGCGGCGAGCGGGCTGGCGAGTTCGGCGGCGGCGGCGAGGACGGCCTCCGGCGTGGCCGGTCTGGGCGTGGAGGCCTGAAGACGCTCGGTGACGCGGCCCCCCTCGACGAGCGCGGCGCGCATGGAGGTGCCGCCGATGTCCAGCGCGAGGAGGGCGGTGGGGGAGACGAGATCGGCCGGGGTCATGCCCCCATTCTGAGGGCTCGCCGCCGCCTCCCCGGGCCGTTGCGTGGGCAGGGCTACTGGGGGAGACGGAATACCCGAACACCCGAGGGGACGGCGCAGGCCCGTCCCTGTCGCCCGCCACTTTCCTGGTCGCCTGACCGCTGTATGGGGCCGCCTGTACCGAAGCGTGGACGCGGCGACCCAGTCTGAATCCGTATTACTGGCAGGCGATCTGGACGGTCACGCCCCCGAGTTTGCGGCCGTTGCTGTCGGAAGACCAGGTGCGCTGCACGGTGACCGATCCGCCTTCGCTGAAGGTGAAGACCTGAAATCTGGAGCTTCCTGACGGCGACGCGCCCCCAGTGATCTTTTCTTCGATCAGGCGCTGATTTGCCACGCAGTTGTTCGCCTGATCCAGCGACAGAAGTTTCGAATAGACCCGGTAATCTCTGGCTGCCTGGACACCTGTGACCCGCTGCGCCAGATCACCGACGGCGCCGACATGGCCTGCGCTGCCTGCTAAGGCAAGAGCTGCCAGGAACTTGATAGAGGTGACGGCCTTCGAACGTGCAAAATTTCTCATGGCGAGAAGGTAAACAGCATTTCTGATATCCGACTGAAATCAGATTTGCTTGAGGAATGAGAATTCAATCAAAGCCCTACGGATTTTAATGAATCGAAACGATATTTGACGTAAGGCGATCCAGCTCATGGAGTGCGGACGACGATGCCTTTGCGTTCTGGCTACCAGCTTTGCAAATGCAGTCTTCCCCAGCTCTCTTCTGGAAGGTGGTCGAGACACTGCCGGATACGACCAGTCCGGTTACTCGGCCACGACCCGGCCGCCCCAGCCGACCACGAAATGCAGCCCCGCCTCGGCGTCGGCCGCCGCGCTCTGGCCGGACACCTTCAGGACCACGCGCCGGGTGCCCTCGTCCAGCGGGCCATGCCATGTCTGGGTGGGCCACAGGGGAGGCAGGACCACGCACGACTGGGCACAGACCACAGCGCCGCGCAGCACCGCGCCGCTGTGGTTGGCGACCTGCACGCCCCCGCCGGGCCCGGCCAGCATGGCGGCCCAGCCCCCCAGCGTCAGCAGGAAGAGGAGTCCGCTCGTGGGCCAGGGAGCAGCGCGTCGCCACATGTCCTCAGCATGACACCCCGAAGTTCAGCGCCGCGTCAGCCTTTTGGCGCAGCTTCTCTCACGTTCAGGGGAAAGACCCCCGTGAACAGTCGGGGCCAGGCCAGATGCGCTTCTCCGGTGTGCAGGGTCAGGCCGGTGGCAGCGAAGTGCGCGGACCACAGCGCCTCCAGCCGGGGAGTCAGGCGTGCGCGGAGTTCGCGCTCGGCGTCGGCCCGCGCCTCCCCCAGGTCGAAGGGGCTGGGGTGGCCCAGCGCGGCCCGCACCTCCGGCCGTACGAAGGCCTGGTACAGCGCGTCGTCCACCATCCGCCCGAACAGGGCCCCGGCGTGCCCGGCACGGTCGCGCACCAGCCCGGCCAGTGCCCCGAAGGCCACGGCCGACCCCAGGGTGTTGCCGGCCGTGTTCCAGGCCCCGTAGCCGGCCAGCCGGGCCAGCGGCAGCGCCTGGAGCAGCCCCCACAGCCGCCGCTCGGCCCCGTTGGGGTAGGCGATGTCGGCGAGGCTCACGGCCCGGCCTGCGTCCAGGTCGACGCGCACGGCGTCCACGAAGGCGGGGAGGTGTCGCCAGGGCGTATCCACCGTGGCGAGGTCGGGCTGCACGTTCGCCTGCCGCTGCCCCGGGGTGTTCACCGCCAGCACGAAGTCGGCCTCCCCCACGCTGTCGGCGGGCACGCACCCGGCGGCGCGCAGGTGCGCGCGGATCAGCTCGCCCGCCGGCCGGTCCTCGTAGATCATCCCGGCCGAGGCCCCCAGCGTGCCGCTGTAGCGCACCCAGGCCCGCGCGGGCGGCAGCCCGTGCCGGACGGCCCGCGTGACCAGGGCGCAGGGCACCTCGTCCGCGCCGGGGTAGGTATCGAAGCGCGCCCAGACCCCCAGCGCGTCGGCGCGCGCCTCCAGCAGCCGGCGGTCGTAGGCGGCCAGCCCGTACTCGGAGGTGTCGTCCAGTGTCAGGCATAGGTGCTCCAGCGTGCCCGCCGCGAGCAGGTCCAGCGCCGCGAGGTGCAGCGCCCGGTTGCGCTCCCGCGTGCCCACCCAGTCGGCCAGGATGTCCGGCGGGACGGCCCGGCGCGCGTCGTCGAGGGCCGCGCGTTCGGCCTCGCCGTGGCGGGCGTGGCGGTCGAAGGCCGTGCTGTAGGCGCGCAGCTCGTGGCCCCACTCGCCGTAGTAGGGCTTCTCCTCGTGCGGGTCGTTGTCGTGGGCCACCCGCACGACCACCCCGAATGTGTAGATGCGCAGGGCCGGGTGCCGCGCCTTCAGTTCGCGCAGCAACTCCAGCCGCGCCAGGGCCGTGTCCAGCGGGTCGTCCACCCGCCGCGCCGGAATCATGCCGCCCAGGCACAGGGTTTCCAGGCACACGACCAGGGCGTCGGCCCCGGCGGCCTCGGTCCGCAGCCAGTCGCCCAGCGCGGCCGGATCGCCGGGCGTGAAAAAGTCCGGCAGCGCCCGTGCGGGGGGCACGCGCACCTCGGCGCCGGTCATGCGGGCCAGGGCGGCGGGCAGCTCCAGCGTGGGCGGGCGGGTGTCGGGCGGAACGAGCAGCAGGCGCATCGGCCGTTATTCTGCCCGCAGGAAGGCCATCGCCGCGTCGCGCATGTGGCGGCTGGTGTAGTGACCCACGCCCGCGAAGGTGGCCGCCGTGAAGGCCTGGGGGCACCCGGCCGCCGCGTAGGCCGCCCCGAGTGCCGCCGCCGTGGGCGCGTGGTGGGCGGCGAGCGGGAAGGTCGGGTCGCTGTCACCGCTCGCCAGCAGCAGGGGCGTGGGGGGCAGCCCGGCGGCGTGGGTGTTGGGCCGGTGCGCCTCCAGGAAGGCGCGCAGCTCGGGGCGCTCCACCTCCGGCTCCTTCCACACGCCCGAGGTGATGAGGGCCGCCGCGCGGCGCAGCCCCCCCAGGTGCGCGAGCGTGAGCACCACGTAGCCCCCCATGCTCGACCCCACGGCGTCTACGGGCAGCGGCCCGAAGGCTTCGTCCAGCGCGGCGCGCAGGGCCGGGGCCTCGGCCACCGTACGGCGCACGCTTTCCCAGACGTACTCACGGGCGTTCAGGCCGGGTGGGGTGTCGGCCTGCCGCTCGCCGTGCAGGGCGCTGTCGGGCAGCACCACGCCCACCCCCGCCGCCGTGAGGGCCGCGTACACGCCGAGCTTGCCCTCCTTGTTGGCCCAGGCACCGTGGTACACCACGCACAGGCCGCGCAGGGGCTGGCCCTCCGGCGGCAGTTCCAGCAGGCAGGGAACGCCGGCCAGCACACGGCGCTCGACGCGGTAGGGGTGGCCGTCCGCCATCGGCGTGGCGTGTGGGTCGGCAGGGTTGAAGGGGCGGGTCATGGGTCCAGTCTGAAGGGTGGGCGGCCGTCCGGCGCGAGCACCCATATGTCCGGCGAGCGCAGGGCCGCCCAGCCGCCGTAGTCCAGCCCCAGCGCCAGCGCCAGCAGGTTGCCGTGCGTGACGACCAGCGTGATGCCGCCTGGGTCGCGGGCCTCGTCCAGCGCGGCCAGGATGCGGGTGCGGGCGCCGTGGCCCGATTCGCCGCCCGGAAACCGCAGCCCCGGCCACCCGAAGCTCAGGCGCAGGGCCGCGCGCCAGAAGGGCAGGTCAGGGCCACTCAGCACGCGCTCGGTCAGGCGCGGGTCGGTGCGCAGGTCCAGGCCCAGGGCGCGGGCCACCGGCCGGGCGGTCGCGGCGGCGCGTGCCCACGCGCTGCTCACGGCGCGGGTCAGGCCCAGGCCCGCCAGCCGGGTCGCCAGAACCTGCGCGGCCTGCTCGCCTTCCGGGGTCAGCGCCGCGCCCGGGGCCTGACCGGTCGCCCGCGCGTGGCGCACGAGGACCAGGGTGCCGGGTGGGAGCGGCGTCAGAGGTGGCCTCCCCGGCGGCGCAGTTCGTCTTGCAGGGCCGCCACGTCCACCGCGCGCACGTCGCCTCTCCCGGAGGGTGGGGCGGCCTGGGCGGCCCACGCCGCCGCGATGCCGGCCGCCTCGCCCATGCTGTGGCAGTTCTGCTGCACGCGAATCGCCGACTGCGCCTCGAAGGTGCTGCTCGCCGCGCGCCCCGGCACGAGCAGGTTGCTCGCCCCCTGGGGCACCAGGGCGCGGTAGGGGATGTCGTGCCAGGCGTCGGGCGCGAAGTACGGCGCGCTGCCCTCGCGCTCGTGCAGCAGCCGCGCGCCGCCCCGGACGCTGTGGATGTCCACCGGGTAGTGGTTGCGGCAGATGGCGTCCGGGAATTTCACGCAGTCGAGCAGGTCCGTGACCGTCAGCGTGTAATCCCCCACGATGCGCCGCGAGTCGCGCACGCCCACCATCGGCGCGACCACGCCCAGGTACGCGTCCCCGCAGCCGGGCAGGAAGCGGCGGCAGAAGGCCAGCAGCCGCGTGATGGCCGCCCGGCCGTCGGTCTGCGCCGTCGAGAGCTGCCAGGGGTCGGTGGCGTCGTTCAGGTCGGCGCGGATGCGCGGGCAGTTGAACGACAGCTCGCCCGGCCGCCCCGGTACGCTGAAGCCCTGGAAATAGTCGCCGTCGCGCTCCTCCAGCACGCCCGCCGTCACCGCCTCCCGGAACAGGCCTTCCAGGCTGGACTTGCGCCCCCACACCATCCAGAAGTGCAGGAAGTCGGGCGAGTCCTGCCATTGGCCGTGCGCGTTCAGGAAGTCGCGCAGCCGCCCCACGTCCACCCCCGCGAGCGTGAAGCGCAGACTCATGGCCTGATGCACGCCGTCCTCGTCGCCGGCCTGGAAGGGCACGCCCGCGAGCGCGGCCACGTCGGCGTCGCCCGTAGCATCAATGAACACGGCGGCGCGCAGGGCCTGGAGGCCGCCCTTGTTGTGGACGACCAGGGCGCCGATGTGCCCTCCATCCATCAGCGGCTGCACGACCTGGGTGTGGTAGAGCACCTCGCCGCCGGCCTCTTGCAGGAGCTCTTCGAGTACGAATTTCAGGCCCTCGGGGTTGAACCAGTTGTCGTTGCCGCCCGCGTCGGTCGCGCCGTCGCCGCGCGCCCGCAGCCGGGCCTTGAGTTCGTCGGTCAGGCCCCGGTTGAGGTTCTGGCCGCCCGACACGTTGCGCATGAGCGGCGTGACCCAGGCGTTCGTGCCGGTGCCGCCCAGGCTGCCCTGCGCCTCGACGACGAGCACCCGCGCCCCCGTCCTGGCCGCCGCGATGCCTGCAACTGCCCCGGCGGTGCCGCCCCCCGCGACGATCACGTCCCAGGTGCGCGGGTCGCTGCGGTAGGGGAGGGTCATGCCGGCTCCCGCAGGTAAAAGGCGAGTGCTCCCTGCGTCAGCCAGTCGAAGTCGTCGGGCTGCGTCAGGAAGCGCGCCCGCAGGTCGGCCAGCGGCAACCAGACGTGCCCACCCGCCGCGTCTCCCTGCGCCGTGAGTGTTCCCTCGGTCTGGACGCGGAAGAAGAAGCCCACGCTGTCCACCGGGCCCCGGGTCGTCTGGTACACGAACGAGGGTGAGAGGCACTCCACGTCGGCGCGTTCCCCCCGGTGGGTCCGGTGCCGCACGTCGTCCAGTAAGGCGGTGACGGTCAGGCCGGTCTCCTCGCGCACCTCCCGCTTCAGGGCGTCGAGGATGCCCTCGTAGGGGTCGAGCTGACCACCCGGAAACTCCAGGCGGCGGGGCTCGCCCGCCTTCTCGCGCCGCTGGAGCAGGAGTTCGCGGCCCTCCGGCCCTTCCCGCTCGATGATGGCCCGCGCGTTGACATAGAACTTCTGTTTTGCGGCGAACAGGCCCCTCACCCCTTCACCGCCCCCTCCAGCCCCTTCATGAAGTACTTCTGCCCGAAGGCGAACACGATCAGGATAGGGACGACCGTGATCACCGCGCCCGCCATCACCGCGCGGCTGTTGGTCGAGAAGGTGCCCGAGAGTTCGAGGAGCCCGGCCGAGAGCGGCATCAGGTTCTTGTCGGGCAGCATGATGCGCGCCCACAGAAAGCTGTTCCAGTACGCCACGAATTCCAGGATCGAGAAGGCGACGATGGTCGGCAGCGCCAGCGGCAGCATGATGCGCCGCCAGATGGTCAGCTCGCCCGCGCCGTCGATGCGCGCGGCCTCGATGAGTTCCTGGGGCACGCCCAGGTACGCCTGCCGCAGCAGGAACAGCCCCACGATGCTGGCGATGCCCGGCAGCACCACCGCGAAGTACTGCCGCAGGGCGTCGAGCACCGGGTGGGTCTGTTGCAGCAGCCCGAGCTTGATGGTCGTGATGTAGTTGACGATCAATCCCGCCTCGTTGGGCAGCACCATCAGGGCCAGGATCGCGTAGAAGATCAGGTCGCGGCCCGGAAAGCGCATCTTGGCGAGCGGGTAGGCCGCCAGGGTCGCCAGCGTGACGGTCAGCGACACCCCCAGCGTGCAGATGATCAGGCTGTTGAGGATCAGGCGCCAGAAGGGTACGGTCGTGCCGCTCAGCACCTCGGCGTAGTTGCGCAGGCTGAGGCTGGCGGGCAGCAGCTTGGCCTGATAGATGTTGCCGCTCGACTCCAGGCTGGTGATGAAGGTCCAGTAGAAGGGGTAGAGCATGATCAGGGCGATCACGATGAGTACCGCGTAGGCCAGCAGGTTGGCGAGGCGGTCGCGCCGGTTCTTGCGCGCCTTGAGCTGCGCGGCGGCGCGGGCGTGCGCCTGGGTGGGGGCGGGGGTTCCGGAGACGGTGTCGAAGAGGCTGGACTTCATTCCTGGCCTTCCATGGCAAGCACGGGGGAGCCGCCCAGTCCGTCCGGCCCGCCAGTGGCTGCCCGCTCCGCCCGGAAAGACGGTGTGGCTGTTTTTTGCCATTTACGCATCGGCCCTTCCCCCCCGCGTCAGCTTGAAGTTCAGCAGGCCGAACAGGATGCTGATGACCGCGATGATCAGCCCGGCGGCGGCGGCCAGCCCGTAGCGGAAGTCCTGGAAGGCCCGCGAGTAGGTGTAGAACAGCGCCGAGTAGGTGCTGCCGGCCGGGCCGCCCTGGGTCATCACGTAGATTTCCTCGAACACCTTGATGGCGCTGATGGTCGAGAGCAGGCTGCACACCAGGATGGTCGGCCGCAGCCCCGGCAGCGTGATGTTCCAGAAGACCTGCGTGCGGGTCGCGCCGTCGATCACGGCCGCCTCCTCCAGCTCAGGGGCGATGCTCTGAAGCCCGGCGAGGTACAGCACCATGTAGTAGCCGATGCCCTTCCAGAGCGTCACGAACATCACGGCGTACAGGGCGGTCGCCGGGTTGTTCAGCAGGCTGCCGCCCCGGTGCAGCCCCAGCGCGCCCAGTACGGCGTTCACCGGCCCCTCCTGCTGATACATCCACGACCAGATCAGGCCCACGACCGCGAAGCTCGTGACCACCGGCACGTAGTACGCCGTGCGGAAAAACCCGATGCCCTTCATCGGCCGGTTGACCAGCAGCGCCACCAGGATGCTCAGCACCTGGATGACCGGCACCACCAGGATGTATTTCAGGCTGTTGCGCAGCCCCGACCAGAACTGCTCGTCGCGCAGCAGCTCGCGGAAATTGTCCAGCCCCACCCACTCGGGCGGGCTGATGATGTTGTACCGGGCGAAGGCCAGATACGTCCCGAAGATCACCGGCCAGGTGTGGTACAGCACCAGCAGCGCCAGGAAGGGCAGCAGAAAGGCGTAGGCGATCAGCGTGTTGCGCGCACTGCGCCGCGCGCCCGAGGCGCCCGCACGGTGCTGATCGCGGCGTGAGGCACGCCGGGACGATGTGGTCATGCCCGGCAGTCTAGAGCGCCCGGGGCCGGGGGCGGGGCCGGACGTGAGCGCCGGGTGTGACCGGGGCGGCGCTCCGTTCCGGTGGCGGCGGGGCCGAGCGGCCGCCGAGCGGCCGAAGTGTGGCTGACGTGCGCGGCGGCGGCGCAAACGCGCTAGACTTCAGGATGTGTTTGTTGCCGCCAAATCCATGCTTGCCGCGCAGGTGAAGCCTTGAAACTCAGTCGCCTTCCCGCCGGCTTCGGTTTGGACGCGGCCGCACAGGCCCTGGCGCTGCGCCAGGAGTCGGTGTCCGACGTGACGCGCGAGTGGACCGATCTCGGCTGGCGCGCCAGCGGCACGGTGCAGGACGCCGGGGCCGAGTACCGCGCGGCCGCCGATCTCGGCATGCCGCCCGAGCCCAAGCTGCTGGAGTCCTCGTGTACCTGCGGGCGCTACCGCTGCCGCCACGTCGCGGCGCTCGTCCTCTCGACCGATCCGCCCGACACGCCCCGGCCCGCCGCGCTGGCCCAGGCCTCGCCCGAATCGCTCGATCCCCGGCTGCGCCAGTGGCTCGCGGGCTTCGAGCCGTCGCCCGAGGCCAGCGGCGGGCGCGGGCGGCAGTACGAACTGCGCTTTCTGCTGCGGGTGGGGCTGGTCACGGTGCGCGGGATGCCCGCCCAGGTGCGGCGCGCGACCCTGCAGCTCGTGCGGGTGCCGCTCATCTCGGGCGTGCCCAACCTCGCGGCGGCCGAGAGCTACGCCCTGCCCAAGAAGATCACGGCCGCGCCCGCCTTCGTGCAGCGCGACGCCGACGCCCTGCAACTGCTGGAGGTCGCCGCCCAGCCGGCCCACGCGCCGGGCCGCTGGGAAGAGACCCTGTACGCCCTGAGCGACCACCCGGCGACCGCGCTGCTGCTCTCGACGCTGCTCGCGGCCGGGCGGCTGTGCTGGGGCGGGGCGGCCTCGCCGCTGTCTCCGGCGCCCAGCCTGCGCGGCGTGCCCGGCTGGCTCAGCGACGAGTCGGGCGCGCAGTACCCCTCCCTGATCGTGCCGGACGTGCCGGGCGCGGTCGTGCTGCCGCTGGCCCGGCCCTGGGCCGCCGATCCCGCGCGCCTCACCCTGGCCCCGGTCGAGGTGGACGGCCCGCCCGAGCGCACCGCCCGCTTCCTCTCGGGGCCGACCGTGACGCCCGCGCAGGCGACCGTGCTCGCCAAGGTGATGGCGAGTTCGGCGCTGCCCCTGCCCGTGCCGCTGCCCCAGGGCCGCGACCTGCGCGAAGAGAAACTGCCCTTCACGCCGCAGCTGCACCTCTCGGGGCGCAACGTGCCGGTCACGGTGACGCACGGTCTGGGCCTCCCCGGCGGCGCGGCGGGTGTGCCGCCCCTGCCGGGCGCGGGCAGCCCGGTCCTCTCGACCGAGGTCCTGTCGCTGCCGGTGGCCGAGCTGCGCCGCGCCTACGGCGGCCTGGAGGTCCGTGAACCGGCCGCCAGCCTCAGCAGCGGCGGCCTGGGCGCCGAGCTGCCCGACCTGACCCTGACCGTGCTGCGCGGGGGCGAGCTGCTGCGCGTGCCCCGCGACGCGCGCGGCGAGCGCCGGGCCATGCGGCGCACCGCGCAGGCGGGCTTCGACTCGCTGGAGCTGACCTTTCCCGAATACGCGCTGCCGGGGCACATCGCCCCGCTGCTCACCCTGGGCGGCGAGGAGGCGTGGCTGGATTTCCTGCGCGTGGGGGTCGAGGACCTGGAAGCGGCGGGCATCAACGTGGTCGTGCATCCCGAGTTCCCGCTGCGCTTCGCGGAGGTCAGCGACTGGTACGGCGAGGCGGGCGAGACGGGCGGCGGCTGGTTCACCCTCGACCTCGGGATCGTCGTGGACGGCCAGCGCGTGAGCCTGCTGCCGGTCCTCGCCGACCTGATCGCCCGGCAGCCCGAGCTGTTCACCCAGAGCGCCCTGGCCGACCTGAGCGACGACGAGACCATCTTCGCCACGCTGGACGACGGCCGCCGGGTGCCGCTGCCCGCCGGGCGGGTGCGTTCGATCCTGAGCGTGCTCGTCGAACTGAACCTGCGCGACCTGCCCTCGGGGCCGCTGCGGCTGCCGCTGCTCGACGCGGCGCGCCTCGCGCAGCTCGAAGGCGCGGTGCAGGCCCGCTGGATCGGGGCCGAGCGCCTGCTCGACCTCGGGCGCCGGCTGCGCGACTTCGGCGGCATCCGCGAAGTCGAGGCCCCGCCCGGTCTGAACGCCGAGCTGCGGCCCTACCAGCTCCAGGGGCTGGCGTGGCTGCAATTCTTGCGCGAGTACGAGCTGGGCGGCATCCTGGCCGACGACATGGGGCTGGGCAAGACCCTCCAGACCCTCGCGCACCTCCTGACCGAGAAGGTCGCGGGCCGCCTGGACCGCCCGGCCCTGGTGGTCGCGCCCACCAGCGTGATCGGCAACTGGCAGGCCGAGGCCACCAAGTTCACGCCGGACCTGCGCGTGCTGACCCTGCACGGCAAGAACCGCCGCGAGCAGTTCGCGGAGCTGGCCGACGCCGACCTCGTGCTGACCACCTACCCGCTGCTGCCGCGCGACATCGACGAACTGGGCCAGCACGCCTTCCACTACGTCATCCTCGACGAGGCGCAGAACATCAAGAACGCCAAGACGGCCGCCGCCAAGGCTGCCGGGAGCCTGGACGCCCGCCACCGCCTCGCGCTGACCGGCACGCCGCTGGAAAACCATCTGGGCGAGCTGTGGTCGCAGTTCAACTTCCTGGCGCCGGGGCTGCTGCACGACGAGAAGACCTTCCGTGAGCTGTACCGCACGCCCATCGAGAAACGCGGCGACCCGCACCGCCGCGCCGCGCTGGCGGCCCGCGTGCGTCCCTTCATCCTGCGGCGCGAGAAACGTGACGTGGCCCGCGAGCTGCCTCCCAAGACCGAGATTCCGGTGCGCGTGACCCTCGAAGGCGACCAGCGCGACCTGTACGAGACCGTGCGCGTCACGATGGAAAGCCGGGTGCGCGAGGAGCTGCGCGCGCGCGGGCTGGCGCGCAGCACCATCGCCATCCTCGACGCGCTGCTCAAGTTGCGGCAGGCCGTCACCGACCCCCGGCTCGTCAAGCTCGACGCCGCGCGGCTGGTGCAGGGCAACGCCAAACTCGACTGGCTCTCGACCAACCTGCCGCAGATGGTCGAGGAAGGCCGCCGCGTGCTGATCTTCAGCGGCTTCGCCACGCTGCTGGGGCACCTGGAAGAACTGCTGCGCGAACACGCCATCCCCTACAGCAAGATCACCGGGCAGACGGTGGACCGCCAGAGCCAGATCGACGCCTTCCAGAGCGGCGAGACGCACGTCTTCCTGATCACCCTCAAGGCGGGCGGCGTGGGCCTGAACCTCACGGCCGCCGACACGGTCATCCACTACGACCCCTGGTGGAACCCGGCCGCCGAGGAGCAGGCCACCGACCGCGCCTACCGCATCGGGCAGGACAAACCGGTGTTCGTGTACAAGCTCATCGCGGCAGGCAGCGTCGAGGAACGCATTCTCGACCTCCAGGCGCGCAAGGCCTCGCTGGCGCAGGGTATCCTCGACGGGGGCCTGAGCGACGCCACGCAGCTCACCACCAATGACCTCGACCGCCTCTTCGCGCCGCTGGCCGACGAGGAAGAGGAGGAGCGGGACCTGGAAGACCTGGTGGCGCAGGGCGTCTGAGAACCGGCGCAGCTCGGGGTCGGGTGGGCCTTCAGGCGTGGTCCCGCTCCCCTCCTCAAGCCGGGCCGCGGCACTTCAGCCGCCCTAGTACAGCCCCAGCTGCACGATGTCCAAGTAATCCAGGCCCAGCAGAACGCCGGCCAGCACGAGCAGGGCGAGGATGACCCACAGCCAGGTCAGCTTGCTTTTCGGTTTGTTCAGTCGGGTCATGACACGCTCCTCGGGAGGGAAAGGGGACTTCCGGACAGCTGCGGACTCCGGGCCTCGCGCGCAGGACGGCCGATATGGCGAGGGTGTCCCTGGACGGGAGGGCACCCCGGCGCCCAGCTGACCGCCATTCCAGCATGTGGCCGGGCCTGTGCCCCGCGCCTGAGAGCCGCCTAAAGATCCTTGACCTGCCCGGGACCTTTAACGCCGGGTCAATGCGGGGGTGGGCCCTGGCTTCATGCGGAAGGCGGCCCCCGGTGGCCGACGCCTTGACACAAGGTTTGGCATGTGGGAAGCGGCCGGGCCGCGCCTGCTAGCCTGACCGGGTCGCCCCGGTCGGGGCTCCCTTCCTCTTCCTCCCAGACTGTTCCGGCCCCCGCGCCACGCCTCCAGACGGGGCCAAAGGACACCAGTGTCGAATTCCCTGCCCCCCCTGCTCGCCCTGCAACAGCTGCGCGAAACCGGCCCACTCGGCCAGGACCTGATCATCGCCGCCCGCCGTCACGTGGGGGCGGCGGGGCTGGAACAGGCCGCCTGCCTGGAGCGGCTGCTGCGGGTCTGCCGCGAACAGGCGGCCGTGTCCACCGCGCTGCGCTCTCTGGCCTGGGCGCTGGAGCGGATGCAGGACGCCGATGACCAGGAGACGTCGGCGCGGCTTGCCCTCATCGCGTCCCTGCATACCCAGCTGGAACTGGCCGCCGGCATGGAGGACGTGCTGGCGGGCGCCCTCAAGGACATCACCTCGACGCCCGTGGTGTTCGTGAGTGCGGCGGCGCTGCAAAAGATCGAACAGGATGCCAAGGGGCAGCTCGGCGCGCTGCGTTCGCTGTTCGGCGAGGCCCAGCGGTATGGCCGGACCCCCGCGCAGCAGCGGGAGTTCGAGCGCCTCGGGTCGGGGATGGAGGAGGCGCTGCTGCGCGCCGAGCAGGCGGCGGCGGCCGGGTGGGCCGAAACCCTGGGGGTGATCATCGCCGAGGCGACCTCGCAGCTCACGGCGCTGGATCAGGTGCCCTCGCCCGCACTGGTCGATACCCTGGACCATATCGTCGAGGAACTGCGGCGACAGGCCGCCCGCCGGATGGCCCCCGAGCCTCCCGGCGCTCCGGACCACGGCAGGAGCTGACCCGGCGGCCAGCGCTATGCTGCGCGGCATGACTTCTCCCGACCTCCGCCGCCTCAGCGCCGATCAGGTGCGCACCTACTTCGACGGTCACCGCACGGTGCGCCAGTACGTGACCCAGGAGGACGGCTCGCCGCTGCGCCTGAGTGCCGACCATCTCGACGCCGTGCTGCACGCCGCGCAGCGTGCCCCGACCGACGCGACGGCGCAGCTCTACTCCATCATTCACCTCGTGTCGCCCCAGGTGCGCGCCGAGGCGGCCCGCATGACCACCAACCCCCATATCGCCACCGCCTCGGAGGCCTTCGTGCTGTGCGCCGACGTGCGCCGGGTTGTGCGCACCCTGGAGGCCAGCGGCAGCCAGGGTGGCCACTGGCCCGCCGTGGCCGTGCATTTCGGCATCGGGGACGCGGTGCTCGCAGGCCAGAACCTGCTGACGGCCGCCGAGATGCTGGGCTACCAGGGCTGCTGGATCGGCGGGGTGCTCAACGACCTCGACGGCCTGATCGACCTGCTCGCGCTGCCCCAGGGCGTGCTGCCCTTCTCGGCCCTGACCATCGGGCAGGCCGCCGAGCAGCCGCCCCTGCGCCCGCGCGTGCCCCGGCCGCTGGTGGTGCATGCCGACGCCTACCGCGACGCGACGCCCGAGGAACTGCGCGGCGCCGTGGAGGTCATGAACCCCATCGCCGCGCGGCGGGACGAACCCGGCGACTGGGCGCGGCTGCTGCGGGCCTACTTCGGCCCCGGCGGCGGCATGGAGAAGCGCGAGCCGGCGCTGGAGGCGGCCCTCCAGCGCCAGGGGTTATGGAGCGCGCAGGCCTGAGCCAGTGGGCGGGCGCAGGAGGGGGCCTTCCTTCCGCCCGCCCCCATGCCCTCACTTCGTGTCGTACCAGTTCGGCCCGATGCCGACCTCAACGGCCAGAGGCACGCTGAGGCTCGCCGCGCCCTCCATGATCTCGCGGGTCACGCGGGCGACCTCCTCGGCACGGTCCTCGGGGGCTTCGATGAGCAGTTCGTCGTGCACCTGGAGGAGCAGGCGGGCGCCCAGGGCGTCCAGGCGCTCGTCGAGCCGGATCATGGCGTACTTGATGATGTCGGCCGCCGTGCCCTGGATCGGCATGTTGTAGGCCAGGCGCTCGCCCGCCTCGCGCAGCGTGCGGTTGCTGGCGACCAGCTCGGGTACGTAGCGGCGGCGGCCGTACAGCGTCTCGACGTAGCCGTTCGTGCGCCCGAATTCCAGCGTCGCGTCGATGTAGCCCCGGATCCCCGGATAGGTCGAGAAGTACGTCTCGATGAAGCCCGAGGCCTCCGCGAAGGGAATGGCGAGGTCGTTGCTCAGGCGGTGGGCACTCATGCCGTACAGCACGCCGAAATTGACGGTCTTGGCCGCGCGGCGCTGGTTGGCGGTGACGGTGGCCTCGTCCAGCCCCAGTACCTGCGAAGCCGTGCGGCGGTGGATGTCGGCGCCCTCCTGAAAGGCCTGCTGCATGAGCTTGTCGTCCGCGATGTGGGCCAGCAGCCGCAGTTCGATCTGCGAGTAGTCGGCGCTGACGAGCACGAAACCGTCGTCGGCGATGAAGCCCTTACGGATCTCGCGCCCCAGGTCCGAGCGGATGGGGATGTTCTGGAGGTTGGGGTTCAGGCTGCTCAGGCGGCCGGTCGCCACCGCCGTCTGCGCGAAGGTGGTGTGCAGCCGCCCCGTCGCCGGGTTCACGAGGTTGGGCAGCGGGTCGAGGTAGGTGCCGCGCAGCTTGTCCAGCTCCCGGAATTCCAGCACGAGCGGGACGATGGGATGCTCGTCGCGCAGCGGTTCGAGGGCCGCGACGGCGGTGCTGCGCTGCCCGGTCAGCTTGGTCTTTTTCTTGCTCGCCAGGCCCAGCGTGTCGTACAGCACGGTTTCGAGCTGCTTGGGGCTGCGGGTCTGGAAGGGGCCGCCTGCCAGCTCGTGGATCTGGCCCTCCAGCGTCTCCAGGCGCGCCGCCGCCGAAGCCGCCAGCCCGCGCAGGAACGCGCTGTCGAGCCGCACGCCGCGCACCTCCATGCGCGCCAGCACGGCCGAGAGCGGCTTTTCCATGTTTGTGTAGAGGTCCAGCCGCCGCTCGTCGAGTTGCCCGGGCAGCGCTTCCAGCAGCCGCGCCGTCATGGCCGCGCGCCCGGGCGCGTCGGCGGGCCAGCCCTCGCCCAGGTAGCGCTGCGCCGTGACCGGCATGTTCGTGTTGGCCGGGTCGAGCAGGTAGGCGTGTAGCAGGGGATCGTCGCCCGGCTCGGTCACCGTGCCGCGCACGCTCAGGTGGGTGGCCAGGGCCTTGGCGGCGGCGGCCGTGACGGTCCCCTGCGAGGCGAACTCGGCCTCGTCCACCGTCGCCGGGTACTGCTGGCGCAGCTTCTCGGCGCGCTTCTCGGCGTCGCGGGTAGCCTTCTCGGCGGCTTTCTGCTGCGTCTTGGTCAGGGGCTTGTCGCTGCGGGTCAGCTCACCGAACAGCGGCGCCGGGTCGGCCACCGCCAGCGCGGCCCATTCGTCGGGTTCGGTGGCCGGAGCCTCGCGCACGATGCCGCCGCCCTGCGCCGCCTCGAAGGTCGCCGCGCCGGTCAGGGCCGCCGTCAGGTCGTCCTCGCGCGACAGCACGTAGCCCCACACGACGCCCGGCTTCGGGGTACGCCAGGCCTCCGTGCGCGGGGGCACGGCGGTGGGCCGGGCCGGGGTCTCGTCGTCCGGGGCGTCCGGATCAGGCTGACTCGCCGCGTCGCGGTCGTGAACCGTGTCGGGCAGCGCCGTTTCCGCGCCGTCCAGAGCCAGCATGTCGCGTTTGATGCTGTGCAGTTCCAGTTCGTCGAGCAGTTCGGCCAGGCGCGCCGGGTCGCCGGGCAGGCGGCCCACGCCGAGTTCGACCTTCAGCGGCAAGTCGGTGACCATGCACGACAGCTCGTGGCTGAACTGTACGTCGCTCTCCGAGGCGAGCAGCTTCTGGCGCGCGCCGTCGGGCTTCAGGGTGCCGGCGTGCGCGGCGGCGTAGATGCCCTCCAGCGTGCCGTATTCCTGAAGCAGCTTGGCCGCCGTCTTGGGGCCGATGCCCTTGGCGCCGGGGATGTTGTCGCTGGCGTCGCCCGTCAGGGCGCGGTAGTCCACCCACTGCCGCACGCTCACGCCGTACTTTTCGAGTACCTGCGCGGGGCCGATGAGCGAGAAGTCGTTGGCGATCACCTTGACGTGGTCGTCGAGGAGCTGGTAGGCGTCGCGGTCGCTCGTCACGATCCGCACCTGCATGCCGGTGCCCTCGGCCATGCGGGTCAGCGTGGCGATCACGTCGTCGGCCTCGTAGCCGGGTTCTTCCAGGCGCGGCAGCCCCAGCGCGTCCACGACGGCCCGGATGCGGTTGATCTGCGCGGGCAGGTCGCTGGGCGTCTCGGCCCGGCCGGACTTGTAGCCCTCGTACTGCTCGTGCCGGAAGGTCTTGACCGGCGGGTCGAACACCACGATGACCTGATTGCCGCGCTGGCGCATCAGGCGCAGGGTCTGGCGCAGGAACCCGACGATGGCGTTGGTGGCCTCGCCCCGGCTGTTGTTCAGGGGCGGCACGGCGAAATACGAGCGGAAGGCCAGCGCGTGCCCGTCGATCAGGACCAGGGTATCGGGGGCCGGGCGCGGGTCCGCCGGGGGGCGCCGGGCCGTTCGGAGCCGGGCGTGTCTGAGGAACCGGAGGTCATGGCCCGATTCTACGGCCGGCCTCCGGGGCGCGCCCGGAAGCGGAAAGGCGACGTGAGGCCCGCGCCCCCGCCGCCTCATCCTCCAGCCGTGGGCTCAGCGCACGGTGACGCGCATGTAGCAGTTGGTGCTCTTGCCACCCGCGAGGTCGGGAAGCTGCCAGCGCACGGCCTTGTACTCGCTGGGGGGCACGACGACTTCCTTCTTGACGCTCTGGCCGTTTTCCGTGACCGTCACGGTCTTTTTCAGCGGGGCCTGCGCGAAGGTCTTGCCGTCGGCGCTGAAGAGCGTGGTTACGCCGCTCACGCTGCACTGCGCCGCCTGGAAGGTGGTCGCCGGGTCCACGTTCATGTTCAGCGCGAGGCCGCGGACCAGGCCGGCGCTCACGTTGTCCACCTTCTGGTTGAGTTGCAGGAGGTTCCCGGGGCGCGCGTTCGTCGCTTCGGTCAGGCGCTCGGTGGATTTGCCGTCCACGGTGACCTGGGTCACGAGCTGATTGGACGCCGTGACGCGTACGGGGCTGTTCTGGGCCGAGGTGGCCGGCGTCTGGGCGGAGGCGAACTGGGCAGCGCCCAGCAGCAGGGGGAGCAGGGTCAGGCGGGCGAAGGTCGTCTTCATGGCTCCAGAGTACGCAGCCGTTGTGACGAGATCCTGAATTTTTTCTGCTCCCCCATCCCCCCGGTCGGGGGCAGGTGGAGGCCGGAGCCAGCGGTACGGGACATGGCGGCGATCAGGCCGCGTCACGTGCGCCGCCGTGTGCTTGAAGTGCGTCGGAAGAACGTGCTGGTGAGGTTTTTTCTCGCAGAGATGGAGGGACGCTGTGGCAGAGGAGCTGCCTTCCTGATCCGATCCGCGTCTTCGAACGACCTTATTGGTGCCGGGGCACGGCGTGCAGCAGGTCCTTCCCCCGTGGGGCAGCGTGATTGCCCTCTCCGGTGGTCATGGCGGGCGATCTCGAAAGGCATCTTCTATGTCCTGAGGGGCACCTCGCGATGACCCCCAAACTGCAAGAAGCGGGCCTCCGAAACCGCGCCGGTGTGGTGGTGCTCCCGCGCGACCTGCACGACGTTTTTCCGCGCAGGCGGCATGTTTGGATGTGGCAGGAGAACGCGCCCTCACGATTTGACGACGAGGCACTGGTCAAGACTCCCGAGAAGCTCCTATACGAAGTCCTGATCCGTCCGGTGGTGTGCCGGACAGGAAAATGCCGTCCCCGACCTCTGCCGGACGCCCTTCAAGGGCCTGTCAGGTCTATGGATGCTGCTCGTCCCCTGCCTGCCGATATCGTCCAATCTTTTTCTCATGAATACGGCCAAGGCGACCACATGCTGCAGGACCCTGGACAGGCTGAGCCCCTCCCGAGTCAGGGCGTAGGTCACCTGTGGCGGCACTGCGGCAGCCACCGTCCGCGTGATCAGGCCATCGCGCTCGAGACGGCGCAGGGTGAGCGTCAGCACGCGCTGAGAGATGCCGTGGACGCTGCGCTGGAGTTGTCGGAAGCGTTTGGATTCAGGTGACACCTCCGCGACGACCAGGACGGTCCATTTGTCACCGATACGGCCAAGACGGTCGCGGACACCGCATTCCCGCTCTTCCGCCGTGGCGCAGGGTTCGGGCGGGGTCACTTCCATGTGCCCTAGTGCCCTGCCTGTGCCTTCTTGGCACTCCACGGCGTACTCCCTACCATGCCCCAGATCACTCAAAAGAACCCACGAAACCGTAGAGAGGAGACACGCAGATGCGCCTGCTCACTGGAAGTGGCGGTCGACTCGGTCGCCTCGTCATTCGGCGATTGGAAGAACGGCAACTCGCGTCCACCGCAGGGAGCCGTCATCCCACAACAGGTCAGAGCCACCTCATACTGAACCGTCTGAACAGGCACGTCGGTCGAACGTACGAACGCGTAGGACCGGAAGCGATAGGCGGGGTGGATATCGCCTGTAGGCGGCCCGCACACTATCGCCCAGGTGGCCCGGCGCAAGCCCGTCGGGAGGTGATGCGTACGTCATTACGGCCCTATCAGCCCCCATGACGATGTCGGTCTTCTCCGGCATTGCTGGCGGTTTCCTCGGCGATACGCACCGTAATGATCTGCCCCTGTTGCTGACGCCGCCCATGGGGGCGCCACTTGATCATCTCCGATCGGAAGAAGGCCGGGTGCCTGTACGGCCTCCTGCCCCTTGCGGGTGAGGCGGCTGGGTCGCCGGAGGAGGACGGCGCACCCCACGCCACATATTTCCGAGGATCGGTAGAATCGGGCGTATGGACCTCACGCACCCCGATCCCGTCCAGGCCCGGCAGCAGGCCGACATCGACTGGAACGAACTCGGTTTCAGCTACATCCGCACCGACCTGCGCTACCTCGCCCACTGGCGCGGCGGCGAGTGGCAGCCCGGCGCGCTGACCGAGGACAACGTGCTGCACATCGCCGAGGGCAGCACCGCCCTGCACTACGGCCAGCAGTGCTTCGAGGGCCTCAAGGCCTACCGCGCCGCCGACGGCAGCGTCAACCTGTTCCGTCCCGACCAGAACGCCGCGCGCATGGCCCGCTCCTGCGCCCGGCTGCTGATGCCCGAGGTCCCCGAAGAGATGTTCGTCGAGGCCTGTAAGCAGGTCGTGGCGGCCAACGAGCGCTTCATTCCGCCGCACGGCACCGGCGGCGCGCTGTACCTGCGGCCCTTCGTGATCGGGGTGGGCGACAACATCGGCGTGCGGACCGCGCCCGAGTTCATCTTCAGCGTGTTCTGCGTGCCGGTGGGGCCGTACTTCAAGGGCGGGCTGACCCCGCACAACTTCATCACCTCGCAGTACGACCGCGCCGCGCCCAACGGCACCGGGGCGGCCAAGGTGGGCGGCAACTACGCCGCGAGCCTGCTGCCCGGCGCGCAGGCCAAGGCCGCCCAGGAAGGCGGGCGCCACTTCGCCGACGTGATCTACCTCGACCCCTCGACCCACACCAAGATCGAGGAGGTCGGGGCCGCCAATTTCTTCGCCATCACCAAGGATGGCCGGCGCTTCGTGACCCCCCGGTCGCCCAGCATCCTGGAGAGCATCACCAAGTACAGCCTGCTGCACCTCGCCGAGCACCGCCTGGGCCTGGAGGTCGAGGAGGGCGACGTGGCGATCGGCGACCTCGGGCAGTTCGGCGAGGCGGGTGCGTGCGGGACGGCGGCCGTCATCACGCCTATCGGGGGCATTCAGCACGGTGACGACTTCCACGTCTTCTACAGCGAGACCGAGGTCGGGCCGGTCACGCGCCGCCTGTACGACGAACTCGTGGGCATCCAGTTCGGGGAGCGCGAGGCGCCCGAAGGCTGGATCGTCAAGGTCTGAGCACAGGGCCGGGCCGGGCGGCGCGGGCTCGCCTTCCCGGCCAGCCCGGTTAGCAGCCCCGCCGCTGCCGCGCCGCGCCGCCGTCTGGACAGCGCCCTTAGACAGTTTTCACGTCCGGGAGCGGCGCGGGCGGGCGCTCGGGCAGGGCCGGTAGACTCCGGGTATGACACTTCCCCTGCCTCTCGATCACGGGCATCTGCAACAGCTCGTGACGGCCGACCTCGTCCGGCCAGACCACCTGCTCGGCGCACATCCGACCACCGAGAACGGGGTGGAGGGGGTGCGCTTCGCCGTGTGGGCCCCCAATGCCCGGTATGTCAGCGTGGTGGGCGATTTCAACGGCTGGAACGGCTTCGACAACGTGATGGAGCGTCTGGAGTTCGGGTTCTGGGGCGCCTTCGTGCCCGCCGCGCGCCACGGCCAGCGCTACAAGTTCCGCGTGACGGGCCAGGACGGCCGCACGGTGGACAAGGCCGACCCCTACGGCCGCTTTTTCGAGACGCGGCCCAACACGAGCAGCATCGTCTGGGACCAGCCCTTCGACTGGACCGACGCCGCCTGGATGGAGAAGCGCGCGCAGGGCTTCGCGGAGGCCGTGAGCATCTACGAGTGCCACGCGCCCTCGTGGCAGAAGGGCGACGACGGCTGGTTCCTGAACTACCGCGACCTCGCGCACCGTCTGGGCGAGTACGTGACCGACATGGGCTACACCCACGTCGAGCTGCTGGGCGTCATGGAGCACCCCTTCGACGGGTCGTGGGGCTACCAGGTCACCGGCTACTACGCCCCGACGAGCCGCATGGGCAGCCCCGAGGACTTCAAGTACCTCGTGGACCACCTGCACGGCCTGGGGATCGGCGTGCTTGTGGACTGGGTGCCCGGGCACTTCCCGACCGACGAGTTCGCGCTGGCGAGTTTCGACGGCGCGCCGCTCTACGAGTACGCCGACCCGCGCAAGGGCTTCCACTTCGACTGGAACACCTACATCTTCGACTACGGCCGCAACGAGGTCGTGATGTTCCTGATCGGCTCGGCCCTCAAGTGGCTCCAGGACTTCCATGTGGACGGCCTGCGGGTGGACGCCGTCGCCTCGATGCTGTACCTCGACTTCTCGCGCACCGACTGGGTGCCGAACGTCCACGGCGGGCGCGAGAACCTGGAGGCCATCGCCTTTCTCAAGCGCCTGAACGAGGTCGCGCACCACATGGCCCCCGGCTGCATGATGGTCGCCGAGGAGAGCACGGCCTTCCCGGGCGTGACGGCCCCGACGCCGTTCGGCCTGGGCTTCGACTACAAGTGGGCGATGGGCTGGATGAACGACACGCTGGCCTACTTCGAGGAAGACCCCCTCTGGCGCAAGTACGACCACCACAAGCTGACCTTCTTCAACGTGTACCGCACCACCGAGAACTTCATGCTGGCGATCAGCCACGACGAGGTCGTGCACCTCAAGGAGTCGGCGGTCATGAAGATGCCCGGCGACTGGTACATGAAGCGCGCCGGCTACCGCGCCTTTCTGGCGACGATGTGGAGCACGCCCGGCAAGAAGCTGCTGTTCATGGGCCAGGAGTTCGCCCAGAGCACCGAGTGGAACTACGCCGAGTCGCTGCCCTGGTTCATGGCCGACCAGCCCGACCACCGGGGCGTGATGAACCTCGTGCGCCGCCTGAACGCGCTGTACCGCGAGCGCCCCGACTGGCACAAGGGAGATCTGGAGGACGAGGGCATGCTCTGGGTCGCCGCCGACGACACCGAAACCAGCGTGTACGCCTACGTGCGCCGCGATCCCAGGGGCAGCGCCTGGAGCCTGATCGTCGCCAACCTGACCCCGGTGTACCGTGAGGCCTACCCGGTGGGCGTGCCGCAGGCGGGCGAGTACCGGCTGCTGCTCTCGACCGACGACCTGGACTTCGGGGGCTTCGGCACCGTGCAGGGCGACCTGACCGCGACGGACGAGGGCTGGCAGGGCCAGACCGGACTGCTGCGCCTGAATCTGCCCCCTCACGGCGTGCTCGTGCTGGAGCCGGCCGCGACCGTCCTGAGCGAGGAACGTTGACCGGTCCCGACCGGCCCCGGAGTCGGCCCGACCCCGCCACCATGCTGAGCCTGGGGCTGCTGGTGGTCCTGGCCCTGCTGCTGCTGTGGCCGCTGGTCAGCGGGGGGCCACCTCCCAGCCCCTACCTGGTGGGGGCGCTGCTGGTCGTGCGGCTGGGCCTGCAACTGTGGCGCGCACGCACCGACGAGCGGCTGCGCCGGCCGAGCAGCTGGGCGCTGGACCTCATCCTGATCGGGCTGCTGTTCTACGCCGCCAGCGAGCAGCCGGGTGCGTAGACCGCCCCGCTTGAGCCGGGCCGCGCCCCGCGCTATGCTCGCGCCATGACCGTGTTCAGGACCGTCAATGCCGCGTGGTGGTGGCCCAGCTTCGCCTGGGACTGATTGCCGTTGCCGCACGACCGGACCGCGCCCAGGTGGAATTCCCACCGGGCGCTTTTTTTCTGCCTGCTCGCCGCCCCGCCCCGCGCCAGAGGAGCCGTATGACCCACACTGAATCCGCCGTCCCAGCCTCCGTCCCGCCGGCCGCCGCCCCGGTCCCCCAGGCCGTCGCCGTACGCGAACTCAACGCCGACCTCGACACGCCCGTCACCGCGTACCTGAAGGTGGCGCAGGGTGAGGAGGTCTCCTTCCTGCTCGAAAGCGTGGAGGCGGGCGAGAAGCTGGGGCGCTACTCGTTCATCGGGGTGGGGGCGCAGGGCCGGTTCGTGTACCGCGCGGGCGAGGTGCGCAGCAGCGGCGTGTTCGGCGACTTCGCCGGTCCCGAGGCCGACCCCCTGGCGCGGCTGTACGCCGTGACGACCCGGAGCGTGCCGCTGCCCGCCGGCCTGCCCGCCTTCGTGGGAGGCGCGGTGGGTTACGCGGCCTACGACATCATCCGCGCCTACGAGACGCTGCCCGACGCTAACCCCGACGAGCTGGACGTGCCCGACGCGCTGTTCATCGCGCCGCGCGGCATGGTGGTGTACGACCACCTCAAGCACCGCCTCGTCGCCGTGGCGACCGCCGCCACGCCGCAGGAGGCCGAGGCCGAGGTCGAGGCCCTGAGCGCGCGCCTGCGCGGCCCGCTGCCCGGGGACGTGCCCGGCCGCACGCCGACCGCCGCGCCGCAGTTCACGAGCAACCACACCCCCGAGGCCTACATGGACGTGGTGCGCCGGGGCCTGGAGTACATCCGCGCCGGGGACATCTTCCAGTTCGTGCCGTCGCAGCGCTTCAGCGCCGACCTGGGCGAGCTGCATCCCTTCGCGCTGTACCGGGCGCTGCGGCGCGTGAATCCCAGCCCCTACCTGGGTTACCTCCACCTGGGGGGCTCGCAGGAGGGCGGGGTGACGCTGGTGGCGAGCAGCCCCGAGAGCCTGCTGCGCAGCGACGGGCACACGGTCGTGACCAAGCCCATCGCCGGCACCCGGACGCGCGGCGCGACCCCGGAGGCCGACGACGCCCTGGCCGCCGAACTGCTGGCCGACGAGAAGGAGCGCGCCGAGCACCTCATGCTGGTGGACCTGGGCCGCAACGACCTGGGCCGCGTGAGCCGTTTCGGGACGGTGCGGGTACAGGACGCCTTTTCCATCGAACGCTACAGCCATGTCATGCACATCGTGTCGGGGGTGACGGGCGAGTTGCGAGAAGGCCAGACGCCGCTGCACGCCCTGGCCTCGGTGCTGCCGATGGGCACGGTGTCGGGCGCGCCCAAGATCCGCGCGATGGAGATCATCGACGAGATGGAGCCGGTGCGCCGGGGACCGTACGGGGGCAGCTTCGGGTACATCGCCTTCGACGGCAGCATGGACATGGCCCTGACCCTGCGCACCATGGTCATCGCGCACGGCCGCGTGCATATCCAGGCCGGGGCGGGCGTGGTGGCCGACAGCGACCCGGCCGCCGAGGAGCAGGAGACGCGCAACAAGGCCGCCGCCCTCATGCGGGCCGTCGAACTGGCGGCGGGGGGCCTGTGACTGCCGAGCGTCCCATCCCCGTCCGTTCCCCCAGCCCCTCAGGAGACCCTGCCATGACTGCATCCCCCTCCGCCCCGCCCCCTCTGCGCCTTCTGCTCATCGACAACTACGACTCCTTCACCTACAACCTCGTGCAGTATTTCGGTGAGCTGGGCTGCGACCTGACCATCTGGCGCAACGACCAGTTCACGCTGGACGACGTGCGCGAGCTGAACCCCGACGCCATCGTGGTGTCGCCGGGTCCCTGCACGCCGACCGAGGCGGGCCTGAGCGTGCAGGTCATCCGGGAGCTGGGGCCGCAGTATCCGACGCTGGGCGTGTGCCTGGGCCACCAGAGCATCGGCGAGGCCTTCGGCGCGCGGGTGGGCCGCGCCGCGCAGCCGGTCCACGGCAAGACCAGTCCGGTGCGCCACGACGGCCACGGCCTCTTCGCGGGGCTGGGCGACGGCGTGACCGTCACGCGCTACCACTCGCTGGTCGTGCGCGACCTGCCCCCCGAACTGGAGGCGACCGCCTGGACCACCGACCCCGACGAGGAGATCGTGATGGCGCTGCGCCACCGCGACTACCCCGTCTACGGCGTGCAGTTCCACCCTGAAAGTATCGCCACCGAGGGCGGCATGGCCATGCTGCGCAATTTCCTGGAGATCGTCCGTCAGCGCCGGGAGGGCCAACGATGATCCACGCCCGACTGATGGCCGGAGAGGTGCTCTCGCAGGAGGACGCGGCGGCGTTCATGCGCGACGTGATGTCGGGCGAGCTGAGCGGCGTGCGCCTCGCGGCGGCGCTGGCGGCCCTGCGGGTGCGCGGCGAAACGCCGGGCGAGATCGCGGGCTTCGCCCAGGCCATGCGCGAGAACGCCGTGCAGGTGCGGGTGCAGCCCCGCGACGTGCTGCTGGACGTGGTGGGCACGGGGGGTGACGGCGCGCACACCTTCAACATCAGTACGACGACCGCCTTCGTGCTGGCGGGGGCCGGGGTGCCGGTCGCCAAGCACGGCAACCGCGCCGCGAGCAGCCGCTCGGGCAGCGCCGACGTGCTCGAAGCCCTGGGCGTGAATCTCGACGCCCCGCCCGAGGTCGTGGTGGACGCCATCGACACCCTGGGCGTGGGATTCATGTTCGCGCGCAACTACCACCCGGCCCTGCGGCACGCGGCGGCCGTGCGCTCGGACCTCGCGGCGCGCACGGTGTTCAACATCCTGGGGCCGCTCTCCAATCCGGCCGGGGCGACGCACCTGGTCGTCGGGGTGTTCAGTCCGGCCCTCACGCGCGTCATGGCCGAGGTGCTGCGGCTGCTGGGCGCCAAGGGCGCGACGGTGGTCAACGGCGACGGCCTCGACGAATTCACGGTGAGCGGGGTAAATACCGTCTCGGGCCTGCGTGACGGCGTGGTCGTGGACCGGACCCTGCACCCCGAGGAGGTCGGTGTGGGCCTGCACCCCCGCGAGGCCATCGTGGGGGGTACGCCCGCCGAGAACGCCGGCATCACCCGCGCCCTGCTCACGGGCGGCGGCACGCCGGCGCAGCGCGACATCGTGGCGCTGAACGCCGGGGCGGGCCTGCGCACCGCCGGGCGCGTAGGCAGCATCCGCGAAGGGGTCGAGCAGGCCCGCGAGGTGATGGACAGCGGCGCGGGCTGGGACGCCCTGCAACGCTACGCGGCATTCACGCAGCGCGCCCGGCGGTAGGCGGGGCCGGGGCAGAGGCCGGGGCGGGGGAGGCCGGACAGGCCGGCTGTCCCGCCGGGCCTACACCTTGCTGAGGTTGGCGAATTTCACGAGCAGCTTTTTCGTGCCCGCGCTGGGAAAATGCACCGTGACCTCCTGGCGCTCGCCCATGCCCGACACCGCGAGCACCTGACCCTCGCCGAACTTGGGATGGCTGACCTTCTCGCCGCCCCGGTAGGCCATGCCGGAGGTCATGGGACTGGTGTTCTTGACGGGGCTGCTGTAGCCCCCACCCTGCGGCGCGGCCGGAACGGTCGGGCGGTAGGTCTTCCAGCTCTTGGCACGGTACTCGACATTCTGGCCGTAGGCGTCGATGGTGTCGAACTCGCCGCCGATCTCCTCGAGAAAACGGCTGTCCTCGGCGGCGTTCGTCTTGCCGAACTGCATGCGGTTCTCGGCCGCCGTCAGGAACAGGCGTTCCATCGCCCGCGTGATGCCCACATAGAACAGTCGCCGCTCCTCCTCGATGGCCCCCGGCCCCTCGGTCAGGGCGCCCCGGCTGGGCAGCAGGCCCTCTTCCGTGCCTACGATGAACACCACCGGGAATTCCAGGCCCTTGGCGTTGTGCAGGGTCATGAGGGTCACGGCCTCCTCGGGCACGTCCTTGTTCTCCTTTTTCGTGCGCATGTCGTCCACGCTCGACAGCAGCGCGGCGTCGTCGAGGAAGTCGTGGACGCCGCCCTCGTTCTCGCGCGACCATTCCTCAGCCGCGTTCACGAGTTCGTCGAGGTTCTCCATGCGTACCTGCCCCTCCTGCCCCTCCTGGCGCAGCAGGTCCAGATACCCGCTCGTCTCGATCACGAAGCGGAAAAATGGCGCGGGCTCGTAGTTCTCGGCGGCCTCGCTCATGGCCCTCATCAGGGCGGCGAACTCGACCGGCTTCTGCGCGCCCCGGTCCAGGATGTTGTCCTCTACGGCGCGGGCACAGGCTTCGAGCAGCGTCTGGCCGTGCGTCTGCGCCCAGCCCATCAGTTTCTCCAGCGCCGTGTCGCCGATGCCGCGCTTGGGCCGCCCGATGATGCGGCGCAGGGCCACGTCGTCGGCCGGGTTGATCGCCAGCCGGGCGTAGGCCAGGATGTCGCGGATTTCCCGGCGGTCGTAGAAGCCCACGCCCCCCACGATCTTGGCCGGAATCTGGCCCCGGCGCAGCGATTCCTCGATCACGCGCGACTGGGCGTTGGTGCGGTACAGCACGGCCATCTCGGTCAGGGGGCGGCCCTCGCCGTGCAGCCGCGTGATCCACTGCGCCACGAAATCGCCCTCGGCGCGGTGGTCGGTCGCGCGGTGGAAGGCGACCGGCGCGCCCTCGGCCTTCACGGGCTTCAGGGTCTTGTCCAGGCGCTCGGTGTTGTTCTCGATGAGCTTGTTGGCGATCTTCAGGACGCTGGCGCTCGAGCGGTAGTTGTGCTCCAGCATGTAGACCTTGGCGTCGGGGTAGTCCTTCTGGAAGTCGAGGATGTTCTGGATGTCGGCGCCCCGGAATTTGTAGATCGACTGGTCGGGGTCCCCGACGACCAGCAGGTTGCGGTCGCGCGAGGCGAGCAGCCGCGTCAGCTCGTACTGCGCCTTGTTGGTGTCCTGGTACTCGTCCACGTGGATGAAGCGCGCGCGGTTCTGCACCTTGTCGAGCACGCCCGGCACTTCCCGGAACAGCCGCACCGTCTCGGTGATGAGGTCCCCGAAGTCGATGGCGTTCTGGCCCCGCTTGCGCGCCTCGTAACGGCGGTAGACCTCGGCCGCCACCTCGCGCGGCAGCCCCGAGATGTACGGGTCGCCCCGGCGGGCGAGGTCGTCGGGGGTCAGCAGGTTGCTCTTGGCGCGGTCCAGAATCCCGCGCAGGGTGCGGGGCGTGGTGTCGGGGCCGATGCCCGGAATGCTCCCCATGATCTCCTTGAGGATGTCCGACTGGTCGTCGTCGTCATAGATCACGAAGCCGCGTTTCAAGCCGATGTGCTCGCCGTAGGCCCGCAGGATACGCACGCCTGCGCTGTGGAAGGTGCTCATCCACAGGTCGCCCGCGCCGGGGACGAGGTGACTGGCGCGCTCGCGCATCTCGGCCGCCGCCTTGTTGGTGAAGGTCACGGCCAGGATCTCGCCGGGATGCACGCCGTAATGCTCGATGAGGTGGGCGATGCGGTAGATCAGCGTGCGCGTCTTGCCGCTCCCCGCGCCCGCGATTACCAGCGCGGGGCCGGTGAAGTGGTCGGCGGCCTGCGCCTGCGTTTCGTTGAGCTGTGAGAGCAGCGGGGAATCTGAGGGCGCGGAAGTCACCGAACGAGTGTATCAGAGTCGATTCTGTTCAGGGCGTAAAGAGGAAGGAGAGTGGTCAGAAACCGCCAGCCTGTCAGAGCAGCCAGGGCCACCAGCGCCGCTGCGTCCAGCATAACCCGGCTGGGGGCAACCGCCACGTCGCCCTGAGGGCGAGCAGGCCCGCCGCCGCGAGGCCCAGTTGCGCCGCGCCCTGGCCCCGGCGGCCCAGCCCGAAGGCGTAGGCCAGGGTATAGAGCCCCAGTCCGGTCAGGATCAGCACCAGCAGAGTGATCAGCACGCGCAGCACGGTCGGGTTCATCTCGCCTCCCTTCCCCTCCGTTCCGGAAACGGATGAGTCTCAAGTGTGGCACAGGTCTCATACGCCTCAGCTATGGTCCGGACATGCGACGTCTGCTGCCTCTGCTGACCCTTCCATTCCTCACCGGCTGCTTCCAGACGAGCGGCCCCAGTGTCCAGGCCGTCACGGTGACGGTGCCGGCCACCGTAATCGCGGCCTGCGGCAGCGTGACCTGGAGCGACCCGGCGATTCCCTGGAAGGATGACCAGACCCTCGGCGACTCGGTGGGGCTGCGATACGACGGCGCCAGCCCCTCGGACCCCTCGCCCGACGGCCTGCTGGCCGGGCGCAGCCTGCACCTGTCCAAGACGGCCGGTTATACCCTGCTGAACACGCGCGCGACCCGCTTCACCAGCCTCGAATCGACCCTGAAGTGCGATAAGACCGGCCAGAGCGTGGTCGCCCGCGCTGACCTGACCGGGGGCCGCTCGGCCTTCACCACCCTGACCATCACCAACGGGCAGCTCGCCGCGACCTGGACCCCCGGCTGATCCTGCTGGACTGAAGGCCTCCTTCTCCCGGCCTCAGCCCCCGCCCAGCCCCCCGAGCTGCCGCTCCAGCGTGGCCGGGTCGTGGGTGGGAAGCTGGCAGGCGCGGTCCACGCACACATAGGCCTGTCCGCCGCCCGGGCGCGCTTCCAGCACGGGCAGGTCGCCGCCCGACCCGGTGAAGGCCAGGGCCGTGAAGGGCAGGAAGTGCCGCGCCGCCGCACGTTCCAACGGCGCTCGCTCGGCCGGCGTGCCCAGGATCGCCACTTCGGTGTGTGGGGCCTCCAGAAAGGCCGCCGCCTGCCACAGTCCCCCGAAGCCGCCGGTGGCCGCCAGCATGTCGCCCGCGAAGCTCTGGACGGTACGCCGGGCGATGTCCAGGGCCTCCGGGTCGCCGAAGTAACGGTCCACCCACAGCGCGAGCAGCGCCGCCGCCGCATTGTCCGAGAGGATGGCCGAGTCGAAGCCCTGCGCCTGCCGGGTGAGCAGCGTCTCGGCCCGGCCGCCCGCGCTGTGGAAGACCCCGGCCTCGGCGTCCCAGAAGTCGCGCCGCACCACGGTCCACAGTTCGCGCGCCCAGTGCAGGTGCGCGAGGTCGCCGCCCGCCTGGAACAGAGCGACGAGCCCCAGCGCGTACAGCACGTGGTCCTCCAGAAGCCCCTCCACCCGCGCCTGTCCGTCCTTGTAGGTGTGGCGCAGCGTGCCGTCCGGCAGTCGCAGCTCACGGCGCACGAAGTCGGCGTTCCGGCGGGCCACTTCCAGAAGCTGCGTGTCCCCCAGCACCCGCGCCGCGTCCGCGAAGGCGGCCAGCGCCAGCCCGTTCCACGAAGTCAGTACCTTGTCGTCGGTGCCGGGCTGCGTGCGGGCCTGCCGCGCGGCAAGAAGGTGGGCGCGGGCCGCCTCCAGCCGCGTGGGCACGTCCGGTCCGAGGTCGCGGGTGAGCTGGCTCACGGGGGTCGGCAGGTGAAGCACGTTGCGCCGCCCGTATTCCGGCCGGTGCGGGTCAAGGAAATTGCCCTCCTCGGTCACGCCGTAGGCCCTCAGGGCGAGGTCGGTGTCCCCGCCTGCTCCCAGCACCTCCCGGATTTCGGCTGGAGTCCAGGTGAAGGTCAACCCCTCCACGCCGCCGTGATCGGTCGGCGTGTCGGCGTCCTGGGCGCTGAAAAACCCGCCCTCGGCCGAGAGCATCTCGCGTTCGAGGTAACCCAGGGTGGTCCGGGCGAGATCGGCGAAGGCCCCGTCGCCGCTGACCTGAAAGGCCCGCAGCAACGTGCGCGCGAGCTGCGCGTTGTCGTAGAGCATCTTTTCGAAGTGCGGCACGAGCCACTGCGCGTCCACGCTGTAACGGTGAAAGCCACCGCCGAGCTGGTCGTGGATGCCGCCCGCGCCCATGCGCCGCAGGGTGTGCAGCGCCATGTCGCGCCCGGCCGATTGCGTGAGCAGGAAGTCCAGCGTGGCGGGTGAGGGAAATTTCGGCGCCCCCCCGAAGCCCCCCAGGTCGGCGTCGTACACGCGGCGCAGGTGCTCGACCGCCAGTCCGGTCGCCCCGTCGGGCAGCGGGTCCTCGCCCCGGCGCGGCGCGCTCGCCTCCTGGATGTGGGCGGTCAGGGCCTGCGCGTTGCCCAGCATCTTGTCCCGCTGCGTGGTCCACGCGCCGCTGACACTGCCCAGGACCCGCCCGAAGCTGGGCATGCCCAGGCCCTCGCGCGGCGGAAAGTAGGTGCCCGCATAGAAGGGTTCGGCGTCGGGCGTCAGGAACACGGTCATGGGCCAGCCGCCCTGGCCGGTCAGGGCCTGCGTGGCGGCCATGTACACCGCGTCGATGTCGGGCCGCTCCTCGCGGTCCACCTTGATGTTCACGAAGCCGGCGTTCATCTGCGCGGCCGTCGCCTCGTCCTCGAAGCTCTCGTGCGCCATGACGTGGCACCAGTGGCAGGTCGAGTAGCCCACCGAGAGCAGCACCGGCACGTCGCGGCGCCGCGCCTCCTCAAAGGCCTCAGGCGACCAGGGCCACCAGTCCACCGGATTCTCGGCGTGCTGACGCAGATACGGGCTGGATTCCTGGGCGAGGCGGTTCATGGGCGCAGCCTAATATGCGAGCCGCCGCGCCGGACCGGGCGAAGTCTCAAGGAAGGTTCACGCCCCGGCGGTGAAGTAGGCATCACACGCAGGCGCGCTCCGAAAGCCTCACACTGTAGGGGTATGGCCCCGCACGATCCAGAGACTGCCCCGATTGACCGCCCCGTTCGTGTTCGTGCAGGCTTTTCCCTGACTTTCGATGTTCCCTTTCCGACCCCCATGCTGTTCGTCGTGCAGCCCCAGGACCGTCTCGGCGCGACCGGCACCCGTCAGCGCATCATCGACCAGCGGCCCCTGGGCGCGGCGCAGGGCATCCACACCTACACCGACGCGCACGGCAACCTCGTATGGCGCATCCTGGCCCAGCCGGGCACCTTCACCATCGGTCACGACCTCATCGCGGAGGTGAGCCGCGTGCCCGACCCGGTCCTGCCGGGCCTGCGCAAGATGCGCGTCGAGGAACTGCCCGACGAGACCATCGGTTACCTGCTGCCCAGCCGCTACGTGGACAGTGACCTCGTGAGCGCCGAGGCCTGGGAGCGGTTCGGGCACATCCAGGGGGGCTGGGCGCAGGTGCAGGCCATCTGCGATCACCTTCAGGACCAGTGCGTGTACGGCTACGGCTCGAACTCCAGCACCAGTGCCAAGCAGGCGCTCGACAGCGGGCGCGCCGTGTGCCGCGATTTCGCGCACATGGGCGTGGCCTTCTGCCGCGCGCTGAACATCCCGGCCCGTTACGTGTGCGGGTATATGCCCGACATCGACATCGTGCCCGACCCCGTGCCGATGGACTTCCACGCCTGGTTCGAGGCCTTCCTCGACGGCGAGTGGCGGACATTCGACGCCCGCCACAACAAGCCGCGTACCGGCCGCGTGCTCATCGCGCAGGGCCGCGACGCTTCCGACGTGGCCTTCTCGACCACCTTCGGCAGCGCCCGCCTGACCCAGATGAAGGTCTGGGCCGACGAGACGGACAACGACAACACGCTGGACATCGAACCCAGGCCGCGCATCTTCTGACGTCCGGGGGCGTGGATCACGCGCCCCGGCGTACGCCCCCGGATCTTCGGGAGGGCGTCAAGGCGGGTCAGTTGGCCTGTGCCGGCCGGGCAGGGTATGCCCAGTCGTTCGGCACGTCATCGGGGCCGGCCTGTCCCGACAAACCGGTCGGAGCGGAAGGCAGGCACCTCGATGGAGGAGAAGAGCCCCGACTGTCACTGCCCCGAAGCACCGCAGTGTGAACAGCGGCAGAGAGGGCAGCGGGGCCTGCATGCCGCAGCCGCCCAGGAAGCGCTGCCCGGCCCAGCGGGAGCCGGTTCTGGATCGGCGGGACCGTGACCCGGCCATCAGCCCCACCGCCGTTCCCCATATGGCCCGACTCCAGGTCGCCGGTCCGCCGGAGGGACGATTCCCGCCCGCCCCGAGCCCGCCCTACTTCAGCAGGGTCCGGCTGATGACGACCCGCTGAATCTCGTTGGTGCCCTCGTAGATCTGGTTGAGCTTCACGTCGCGCAGCAGCTTCTCGACCGGGTACTCGCCCACATAGCCGTAGCCGCCGTGGACCTGAATCGCCTCGTTGGCGGCGCTGAACGCCATGTCCGAGCAGTAGGCCTTGGCGATGGCGCTCTCGAACCCGTGCGGCTGTCCCTGGTCCACCAGCCACGCGGCCTTCTGATACATCAGGCGGCCGGTCTCGATGCCCATCGCCATCTCCGCGAGCTTGAAGCTCACGCCCTGGAAGCTGGAGATCGGCTTGCCGAAGGCCTCGCGCTCCTTGGCGTATTTCACGCTCTCGTCCAGGGCGCGCCGGGCGATGCCCACCGAACCGGCCGCGACCGGGATGCGCGTCTTGTCGAGGGTCTTCATGGCGATCTTGAAGCCGTCACCCAGCCCGCCGAGCTGGTTTTCACGCGGCACACGCACGTTCTCGAACACCAGTTCCGAGGTCAGCGAGGCGCGCTGGCCCATCTTGTGCCCGATCTTGTTGTACGAGAAGCCCGGCGCGTCCTTGGGCACCACGATGGCCACCGTCGCCGCGTGCCCGCCGCCGCGCTCGGTCGTGGCGAAGACCACCGTGATCTCGGCCACGCCCCCGTTGGAAATCCACATCTTGGTGCCGTTGATGACCCACTCGTCGCCGTCGAGGACGGCCGTGGTCTGCATGTTCGCGGCGTCCGAGCCGTTGCCCGGCTCCGAGAGCGCGAAGGCGGCGAGGCTGGTCTTCTCGGTCATCGGCCCCAGGAAGCGTTTCTGCTGCTCCTCGGTCGCGCCGACGAGCAGCGGCGTGATGCCCAGCTCCGAGGCCATCAGCACCGTGTAGATGCCCATGCAGCCGTAGGCGAGTTCCTCACCGATCAGGCACTCGTCGAGCATGCCCAGACCCAGGCCGCCCGCATGTTCGGGGATGGACGTGTTGAGCAGCCCGACCTCGAAGGCCTTTTCCACGACGGGCCAGGGCAGCTCCTCTTTGCGGTCGTACTCGGCCGCCACCGGAATGATCTCGCGGCGGGCGAAATCGCGCGCGAGCTGCTGCAACTGGCGTTGTTCATCGGACAGCGTAAACTCCATGAGCACTCCTGAGGCCACCCCGTGCGGGCGGCGATTGGTTTTGAACTGGGTTCAATTTTAGCAGAGCAGGCCATGGAAAGGAGCCGGGCCGGACGGATGCCCGGGACAGCTCCCCGGCCCGGCTCCGGCCGCGTTCGCCTCCGCGCCTAGACGCTGAGCTGGATGATCAGGCGCTCGAGGGCTGCGTCCGCGTCCTGGCCGCGCTTCATGGCGAGGTCGGCGTCGAGGATGCGGGTCAGGTGGCCGCGAATCCTGGTCTCGTTCAGGCGGCGGGCCACCTCCAGCGCCTTCTTGACCGGGTAGGGTTTGGCCCCCAGGCGCGTGGCGGCGGCGGCCTCGGTCACACGGCCCTCTTCCTGAAGCAGCGCCACGCAGCGCGCGATGAGGCTGTACTGCCACACGACCGCGCCCATGAGCCGGAAGGGGTCCTCGCCCGAGGCGAGCAGGCGGCGCAACTGCGTCAGCGCCTCGCTGGGGCGGCCCGCCGTCGCGGCCCCCAGCATGGCGAAGGAGTCGCCGGGCGGCTCGCGGCCCACCACGCGCGCGACCTCCTCGCGGCCCAGCGGGCCGCCCAGCAGCGCGAGCTTGTTCATCTCGCCCGCGATGCCGGCCAGGTCGGCCCCGAAGACCTCGGCCAGATACGTCGCGGCGGCGCGGTCCAGCGGCAGTTTCTGTTTCTTGGCGCGCCCCACGACCCAGCCGGTCACGTCGCCGGGCTTGCTGGGCGTGGGTGAGGCGATCACCTCGCCCGACTTCTCGTACACCTTGAGGCGTGTGGCGGGCGGGGCCTCGTCGAGAACGGCGACCGTCACGCCCGCCCCGGCGAGCAGTTCGAGCAGCGCCTTGTCGGGTTTCAGGCCCTCGAAGTCCACGATCACGCCGCCGTCCCCGAACAGGCCCGGCGAGAGATGAGGCCCGAGCTGCTCGGCCGTCACGTCCTCGCCGCCCAGTCGGGGCAGCTCACGGGGCGACAGCCCACGCGCCGCCAGGGTGTCGCGCAGCGTCTCGTCGGCCAGAAAGCGGTTGCCGGTGAAGGCGACTAGTCCCATAGAGAGGTCAGGGCGTCGCCCGGCTGGCCCAGCACGTCCGGCAACGAGAGTTGCGGCAGGTTCAGCAGTGCGCGCGCCCGGTTCAGGCAGGCCTGCAACTCGCGGATTTCGGCGGTGCGCCGGGCGGGGTCCCGCTGCAACGTGCGCCCGAAAAAGGTGTGCAGCGCCGCCGGACCGGGCAGCTGCGGGGCGGGCTGGGGGCGGCCCAGCAGCCAGGCCAGGGCGTCCTTGTGCGGCGGCTCGCCCGCCACGCAGTCGAACAGCAGCGCCCCGACCGAGTACAGGTCGCTGCGCGGGTCGCCGCGCACCCCCCCGAACTGCTCCGGGGCCATGAAGTGCGGCGTGCCCATCGCCAGATGCTCCGCGCCGTCCGGCAGGTCCTGAAGGTGGCTCATGCCGAAGTCGATCAGGCGCACCGCCCCCGCCTCGGCGCGCCCGCCTTCCAGCATCACGTTCTCGGGCTTGAGGTCGTGGTGCGTGATGCCCTCGTCGTGCAGGTACGCCAGGGCCTCCAGCACGCCCCAGGCGACGGACGTGGCCTCGTCGGGGCTCAGAGGCCCTTCCTGAAGCAGGTCGCGCAGGGTCCGGCCCTCGATCCAGGGATACACGAGCTGGGTCGGGGTGCGCGCCAGCAGCGGCACCACCAGCGGATGGCAGAGGCGGGACGCGATCTCGCCCTCCTGCCAGAAGCGCCGGACGGTGTGGGGCGCGTGACTCTCACGCGTCTTGACGAAGACGGACCTGCGCCGCCAGCTCGCCCCTTCACAGCGCAGGCCGCCGCTTCGGTGCAGCAGCCGGGGCTGGGTCACTTCGAGATGAGTGGCGGGCGACATTCGGCCATTCTAAGGGCAGATATCTGCACCGAGTCCGGTTCCCCTCGCAATTGCCGCCTGCCGCGCCGCCGGAGCGGGGTTCAGTTCAGGCGGACGCTGCTGGTCAGGGTCCGGATGACGGCTTCGTTGCGTGAATAGTCCTTGACGTTGCCGGCGATGGTCAGCACGAGCACGCGCCCGCCGACGCTGGTCATCATCAGTTCGCGGCGCAGGTCGTCGCCCTGGCCCGGCGTCGTGAAGACGAACTGCGCCCAGGGCGAGCCGCCCATCTGCACGAGGCCGGCCTTGAGGGTCTTGATGCCCGGCACCTGCGCGCGGATGACGCCGGGGAACTGCGCCACGAGCTTCTCGACCTCGTTGGGGGCGAGTTTGCCGTCGCGCCACTCGAAGGCCACACTCACCTTGCGGTCCTCCGTCATGAAGACCGCGTCGGGCCGGCCGGCCGCCGAGGGGAAGGCGTTGCGGATCCCGGCGTCGGTGAGGGTGAGCAGCTTGGCGCTAGGTTCGACCGACACGGGCAGATTGCTGAGCTTGACCGGCGCCGCCTGGGCCGGGCCCAGGAGGCTCAGCCCGGTCAGGAGACCGAGGGACACAAAGGGGCGCTTCATCACGGTCAACCTACCCTCGGGAGCCTGCAGGCTTATGAAGCCCACATGAGGAACATGGCCCGGCCGGTCACGTGCGCGTCAGCCGGAACCGGCCCGGGCCAGGCCTGCGGGCTATGCTGCGTTCATGCAACTCGTTCGGGTACTCGATCAGGAATCGGCGCGCTGGGGTCAGCTGGAGGGCGGCACGGTGCACTTCACGCAGGGCATGGGCGGCGCGCGCGACGGCACGTCGGCCCCGCTGGGCCGCGTGACGCTGCTGGCCCCCGCCGAGGCGGGCAAGGTCGTGTGCGTGGGCCGCAACTACCTCGACCACATCCGCGAACTGGGCAACGACACGGGCGGACTGCCGAAGGAACCGGGCATCTTCCTGAAGGGAGCCAACACCCTGGCCGAGCCGGGCGGCGTGGTCGAGTACCCCGCCTGGACCGAGAACTTCCATTTCGAGGGTGAACTCGCGCTCGTGATCGGGCAGCGCGCCCGCGACCTCAAGCCCGACACGGCCCTGGCCGCCGTGCTGGGCTACACCTGCGCGCTGGACCTCACCGCCCGCGACCTCCAGAAGACCGACCTGCAGTGGTTCCGGGCCAAGGCGGCCGACCGCTTCTGCCCGCTGGGGCCGTGGCTGGAGACCGACCTGAATCCCACCGACCTGCGGGTGCAGACCCGCATCAACGGCGAGACGCGCCAGGACGGCCGCACCAGCCACATGATCTTCGACGTGGTCCAGATTCTGGTGTACATCACCCGCTACGTGACCCTGGAGCCGGGCGACGTGGTCCTGACCGGCACGCCCGAGGGCGTCGGGCCGCTCTCGCGGGGCGACACGGTCGAGGTCGAGGTCGAGGGCGTGGGCGTGCTGCGGACAGTGATCGGCTGAGGACCGGCGGGCCGGGGGCGGGCCGAACACCGTCCATCCGGCGCGGGTTCCGAAATCCGCCTTTTGGCTCTCTTTCACCGGGGGGCGGCGCGCTAGCCTGAAGCCGTGCCTGAACCGCGCCGCGCTCTCCTGCTGGCCCTGCTCGCCCTGCCTCTGGCCGGGGGGGCACATGCCAGTCCGGCCACCGACCTCTACAGCGCGGCCACGCGGGCGGTGAACGACAGCTACTACGGCTGGGCCACCCGGAATTTCAGCCTGCTGGCCGGCGAGTACGCCCAGAAGCTCTCGGAACGCTGCGCGCCGCAGGGGGACGCCTGCGACTACGCGACCGGCCGCGCGGTGCTGGGCGACCTGTTCGGGGCCTTCGGGGACGACCACACCAACGTGCGTGATCCCGAGGGGGCCGAACGCCTGCGCGAGATCTCGCAGAACCTCGCCGTGCAGCGCACCGGCCTGCGCACCGTGCGCGCCGAGGGCGGGCTGCTGGTGGTGTCGGTGACGCCCGGCAGCCCGGCCGAGCGCGCGGGCCTGCGGCGCTTCGACCTGCTCGGGACCGTGGGGGGACAGGCGGCGGGCAGGCAGGGCGGCCAGAACGCCCCAGTCGGCCCGAACGATTTCGTGCGTCTGGAGCGTGCCGGAGCCCCCATCGAGCTGACGGTGCAGCGGGCCGGTGCGCCCGAACAGACCCTGACCCTGACCCCCGCCCGCCTCCAGGCCCGCGACGTGCCCACCCTGAGCTGGGCGGGCGCGGACGGCAAGGTGGCGGTCATCGACTTCCCGACCTTCCTGCCCGACGACTCGGCGCGGCAGTTCCTGGCGCGGGTGCGCGAGGCGCAGGCGGCCGGTGCCCGGGCCCTGGTCGTGGACCTGCGCTACAACGGCGGCGGCAGCCTGAACCAGTGCGTGGCGGCCGCGAGCATCTACGGCCCGGTGATCTACAAGACGCAGTTCCGGGTGGGGGGGTACACCTACACCGGCCTGGACGGCGAGGAGGGCCGCTATCTCGACACCCTGTTCGCCGCGCCGGACCAGCGGGTGTGGACCGGTCCCTCGGCGGTGCTCGTCGGCCCGAACACGGCCTCGTGCGCCGAGGTCTTCAGCGTGTACGCGCAGCGGGCCGGGGCGCGCGTGGTGGGCGAGACGACGCGGGGCGTGGGCAACAGCGGTGTGGTCTTCCAGAACCTGCCCGACGGCGGCGTGCTGGCGGTGACGGTGCTGCGCGCCTATGGCCGCGACGATCAGCCGCTGCCGGAGCGCGTGACGCCCGACCTCGCGGCGCCCAGCGACCTGAACGCCCTGACCATGCGCGGCGAGGACACGGTCCTGAACGCGGCCCTGGAGGTCCTGGCCCCGGCCGCGCCCGTCCCGGCGGCGCAGAAATGAGGTCCGGGTCCGGCCGCGAGGTCGGCGCGGCGCTCAGCGCAAAGGTAAGACTAGGCGCGCTCCGGGCCGCGCGGCGGCGCTATCCTGACGGCGTGCCACACTCCGACCGGTTCGGCCCAGCCCGCGACAAACGGGGGCGGGACGCCGTGATACGCCCCGCCGCCTCGCCGGACGGAACCCTTCTCGACGCCGCCACGCACCCACATCAGGGGGAAGCCAAATGACCAACCGATACGACGACCGCGCCCGCCTGGTGTTTCATTACGCCCGCGAGGAGGGCAACCGCCTGGGCCACGCGATGGTCGGCCCGGAACACCTGCTGCTGGGCCTGATGCGTGAAGGCGGCACCGCCGCCGGCATCCTCGGGGAATTCGGAGCCTCGCTCGACGGCCTGCGCCGCCGCGTCGAGGAAATCATCGGGCGCGGCGAGGGCAACCGCCTCAACGACGCCCCCAGCATCACCCCGCGCGCCCGGCGCGTCATGGAACTCGCCAGCAGCGAGGCCCGTGGCCTGGGCGCGCAGGTCACCTCGACCGAGCACATCCTGCTGGGCATCATCCGCGAGGGCGACGGCGTGGCCTTCCGCATCCTCCAGGAACTCACCAAGGACGTGGACACCATCCGCTGGCGCATCCTCGCGCAGGGCGAGCAAGGGGGAGGCAAGCCCGCCAAGCCGGTCGCCACGCCCTTCCTCGACGAGTACGGCCGCGACCTGACGAAGTGGGCGCGCGAGGGCAAGCTCGACCCCGTGATCGGGCGCAGCGAGGAAATCCGCCGCGTCACGCAGATCCTCACCCGCCGCACCAAGAACAACCCCGTATTGATCGGGGACCCCGGCGTGGGCAAGACCGCGATCGTGGAAGGGCTGGCCCTGGCCATCCACGAGAAGCGCACGCCGCCCAACCTGCACAACGTGCGGCTGGTCAGCCTGGACCTGAGCGGCGTGGTCGCGGGCACCAAATACCGCGGCGAGTTCGAGGAACGCCTGCGCCAGATCATCGAGGAGCTGCGCAACGCCAAGGTGATGGCCTTCATCGACGAGCTGCACACCCTGGTCGGGGCGGGCGGCGCCGAGGGCACGCTGGACGCCGCGAACATCCTCAAGCCCGCCCTGTCGCGCGGCGAGATCCAGGTGATCGGCGCGACGACCACGGGCGAGTACCACCGCTACATCGAGAAGGACGCCGCCCTGGAGCGCCGCTTCCAGCCGGTGATCGTGCTGGAGCCCAGCCCCGCCGAGACGCTGCAAATCCTGCGCGGCCTGCGGCCCAAGTACGAGGAGCACCACGGTGTCCAGATTCCGGACAACGCCCTGGAACTCGCCGTGCGCATCGGCGAGCGCAGCCTGCCGGGGCGTAACTTCCCCGACAAGGCCATCGACCTCATCGACGAGGCGGCCAGCCGCGTCCGGCTGAACATGAGCGTGGGCCTGCCCATCGCCGAGAACGAGGACGGCGAGCCGGTCGTGACCCGCGAGGACATGGAGGCCGTCATCAACTCGATGGGCGGCATCTACAGCGAGGAGACGGCCGCGCAGCTCGGCGACCTCGACCAGAACCTCCAGGATCAGGTGTACGGGCAGCCCGACGCCATCAAGGCCCTGAGTTCGGCGCTGCGCCGCGCCCGCGTGGGCCTGGGCGGGCGCACCCGCGTCGCCGCGAGCTTCCTGTTCGTCGGCCCGAGCGGCGTGGGCAAGACCCACCTCGCCAAGGCGCTGGCCCGCAGCCTGTTCGGCAGCGAGCGCGCGCTGATCCGGGTGGACATGTCCGAGTTCCAGGAGTCGCACAGCGTCTCCAAGCTCATCGGGTCGCCTCCCGGCTACGTGGGCTTCGAGCAGGGCGGCCGCCTGACCGAGGCCGTGCGCCGCCAGCCCTTCAGCGTGATCCTGCTCGACGAGATCGAGAAGGCGCACCCGGACGTGTACAACACCTTCCTCCAGGTGCTCGACGACGGCCGCCTGACCGACGGGCTGGGCCGCACGGTGGATTTCCGGCGCACCATCATCATCATGACGAGCAACACCGGCTTCAACGTGAACCCCACGGTGGGCTTCTCGCCGGTCACGCCCGACAACAACGCGCCGTTGCGGCACATCTTCACGCCCGAATTCCTCGACCGCCTCGACGACGTGATCCGCTTCAAGTCGCTGGGCGAGGAGGAACTCGTGCGCGTGGCCCAGCAGCTCATGGGCGAGATGCGCGAGGAACTCGCCAGCCGCGAGCTGAACGTCACCTTCGACCCGGCCATCGCCGCGTGGCTGGTCGGCAAGCTCAAGGCCCGCAGCCCCAAGCACGCGGTCGGCAGTTCGCGGCAGCTGCGCACGCTGGTCCGGGAGGAGATCGAGGACCCGCTGGCCCTGGAACTCATCGGCAACGGCAGCGAGGAAGTGCGCGTGGTGCTGGGCGAAAACGGCATCGCCTTCGAAAAGGGCGAGCAGGCCGCGCCCCGTCAGATTCTGGCGTAGCACTTCTGCGCCCCCTCCGGCCCCCTTTCCGCGTGAGAGGGGGCCTGCTGTTTGGGTTCGCCCTCCTGCAACGCCCCCGCAACGCACCCCCACGCACCATGCCGGGCAAGGGGGAAAGACCATGAACAAGAAACGGTGGGGCGGTCTGGCGGTCACTCTGGCCCTGGTGCTGGCGGCGTGTGGTGGGGGGAGTGGGGGAGGCGGCGCCACCCCGCCCGGTCCCGGGGACGGCCTGAGCGCCGAGCAGCGCGCGACCCTGCAAGCGGGACCGGCCGTGGACGAGGCCGCCATACCCGGCTGGGCACAGACCGTGGACGCGGCCAGCCTGGCCGACGCGGTCGCCAGCGGGCAGTTCCGGTTCGTGACCTCGGAGGAACTGCGGCGTCAGGACGCCGGGGCAGCCGGGCGGGCCGGCGCCTGGAAGGACGAGGTCGGGCGACTGGACCCGGCGCTGCTGGCCTCGCTGGGTGACCTGAGCGGCGCGCCGGGCGACACCAGCCTGCTCCAGATGCCCGGCGACGGGGGCGCGGGCACCGTCAGGATCAACAGGCCCGTGACCGAGCTGCCCGGCTACGTGGTGGCGCTGCGCGCCCTGGCCGACGTGACCGTGCAGCGTCCCGCCTACGCCAACGACTACCGCGCGTTGCAGGACGCGGCGGCGCGCGGCGGCGTGGACCTGCGCCCCTACGAGCTGACCGACCCGGCGCGCCTGGAGGGGGCCGACCTCGACACGGTCAGGGCCGCCCGCGCCCGCCTGGAGACGGCCATGAACCGGGTGGGCGGCAGCCTGAAGTCGCCGGGGCGGGAGGTGAAGGCGCTGTCCGGTCAGACCCTGGACAACCCCGCCGAGGAGGACGGAGCCATCAACATCTTCGGCAAGGGGTATTACGACCGCGCGGGTCGCAAGAACCGCTGCGAAGGCTGGAGCAGCACTGGCCTGTACCACTACGCGGGCTTTCTGCCCAGTGCCGCGCGCTGGACCTCGGTCAAGTCGCAGGGCACCCGGGGAACGTGCTGGGCCTTCGCCCTGACCGCCTTCATGGAGGACCGCAGGGCCCAGGCGACGAACGGCAAACGCTGGAACTTCAGCGAGCAGGCCACCACCGCCTTCGTGAAATACGACGTGAACCGGCAGGACGGCGCGCTGCTGGCCCAGGCGGCCAGCGACGGCGAGGACACCATCGCCGCCTTCAAGGCCGTGTTCGACCGCCGCTACAGCCCGGTGCTCGAAACGTCGTGGTACTACAACGCGGCGAGTTCGTGGGGTGGGCCGACCTATGCCGGGGTCTGCCAGGGCTACGACGCGACCTTCGCCAACGCCGCGGGCAAGGTCCAGACGTGGTGCAGCGAGACGAGTCACGAGTACCCGGTCGTGTGCGTCAAGGTGGGCTTCAAGGTCTGCGGTGTCCTGAACGTCGCGGGCAACACCAACCTGTACGCCGCGCAGCCCATCGACTGGGGCGGCAAGGTGGACGCGTGGTACCGCCCGCCGACCACCTCGGCCAACGCGGCGGCCAACACGACCCGCATCCAGAGCTACGCGGTGGCCTCCTGGACGGCCCCGGTGGTCGTCTCGGTGGACGCCCGCTACCTGCAACCCGACGCCTCGGGCTTCGTGCCCGACCTGACGCCGCTACCCGCGACCGACGACACTCCCGCGCCCTACAGCAATCACGCCGTCGTGCTCGTGGACTACCTGAACGAGACCGAGACGAGGCAATACCTGCCGCAGAGCCGCTGGACGCCGGGCGGCTACCTCGTCCTGCGCAATTCCTGGGGCGACTGCTGGGGCGACTCGGGCTTCGCCTACGTGCCCCTGAACTGGGCCAGGAAGTACACCTTCAAGTACGCGCGGGTCGTGGACTGAAGGGAGCGTGGGGGACCGGATGCCGGTGCCAATCCGGTCCCCCGCGCCCCCGACGCTCAGTCCGCGAAGCGCCGGAGCACGTCGCGGCTGATGACCAGGCGCTGCACCTCGTCCGTGCCCTCACCGATGCGGGTCAGGCGGTTGTCGCGCCAGAACCGCTCGACGGGGTACTCCTTGATGTAGCCGTAGCCGCCGAGCATCTGGATCGCCTCGTCGCAGGCCTCGACACCGACCGTCGTGGCGAACAGTTTGGCGCGGGCGACGGGCACGGTGAAGTTCTGCCCCGCGTCCTTGAGGTCGGCGGCCTTGCGGATGAGCAGCCGGGCGGCTTCCAGGCGGGTGTCGAGGTCGGCCAGCCGGAAGGCGAGGTTCTGGTTGTGGGCAATCGGCTTGCCGAACTGCTCGCGGCCCAGCGTGTAGCGCGCGGCGTACTCGAAGGCGGCGCGGCCCAGCCCCAGGCCCATCGCGGCGATACCCACCCGGCCGCCGTCCAGCACGCGCATCACGTCCTTGAAGGCGTTGCCGCGCTCGCCCAGCAGGGCGCCGGCAGGCAGGTGGATGTCCTCGAAGATGAGCTGCGCGGTGTCGCTGGAGCGCAGGCCCAGCTTGTCCTCCTTGCGGCCGATGGAAAAGCCCTGCACCTCGTCGCGGTTGAACACGAACGCGCTGATGCCGTCGTTCTTGCCCCGGCCTTCCCGCGCGGGGTCGGTGCGCGCCAGCACGACGTAGGTGCCGCCCACGCTGCCCTGGGTGATGAAGTTCTTCGAGCCGTTCAGGACCCACGAGCCGTCCGGCTGCTCGGCGGCGCGCGAGGTCATGCCGCCGCTGTCGCTGCCGCTGCCGGGTTCGGTCAGGCCCCAGGCGCCGAGCTTGCGCGCGCTGGCGAGGTCGGGCAGGAACTTGCGCTTCTGGGCCTCGGTGCCCCCGATCAGGATGTGGCCCTGGCACAGCGAGTTGTGCGAGGCGACCGTCAGGCACAGGCTGCCGTCCACCGCCGCGATCTCCTCGATGATCATGGCGAAGGTGGCCGTGTCCAGCTCCGAGCCGCCGTAGATTTCAGGCGTCTGCGCGCCCATGATGCCCAGTTCGCCCAGCCCGCGCACGATGTCGTGCGGGAACTCGCCGGTCTGGTCACGCTCGGCCGCGCCGGGTTCCACGCGGTCTTTGAGGAAGCCGCGCAGCGCCGAAAGAATGGTGCGCTGGTCGCCGCTCTGGGGGGTCACGTTGGGGTTGGTGGGGGGGGTCAGGGTGCTCGTCATGGTGGGCCTCCGGGGAAAGGTCGGGGAAGGAACGCGGCGAAACGCAAGGGGCTAGACCTGGAAGACGCCCACCTTGAACTCCTCCTGGCGGGGGTTCTGGGCGCAGGCCTCCAGCGCGCGGATGAGGCGCTCGCGGGTCTGCTGCGGCGGGATGATCTCGTCCACCCACAGGCGGGCGGCGGCGTAGCGGGGGTCGAGTTCGGTGTCGTACTTGGCCTTGACCTCGGCGTACAGGCGGGCGAGTTCCTCGTCGTCGGGCTCGTGGCCCGCGCGCTTCAGGGCCGCGAGCTGGATGTCGAGCAGCGTCTTGGCCGCCGCGTTGCCGCTCATGACGGCGTATTTGGCGCTGGGCCACGCGAACAGGAAACGCGGCCCGTAGGCCTTGCCGTTCATGGCGTAGTTGCCCGCCCCGAAACTGCCGCCTGTGATCACGGTGATCTTGGGCACCACGCTGTTGCTCACGGCGTTCACCAGCTTGGCCCCGCGCCGGATGATGCCTTCCTGCTCGCTGTCGCGGCCCACCATGAAGCCGGTCACGTCCGACAGGAAGATCAGCGGCACGCCGGCCTGGTTGGCGTCGAGGATGAAGCGCGCAGCCTTGTCGGCGCTATCGCCGTAGATCACGCCGCCGACCTCGATGCGCGAGCGCAGCCCCGGCTCGCCCCCGGCCTTGAGCTTCTTCTTGATGACGGTGCGCTGGTTCGCCACGAAGCCCACCGGGTAGCCGCCCACCCGCGCGAAGCCGCACACGAGCGTCTCGCCGTACTCGGCCTTGAACTCGTGGAAGCCCGGCTGGCCGTCCGGGCCGCCGTCGCTGAGGGCCGCGATGAGCTCGCGCACGTCGTAGGGCTTCGCGCCGTCGAAGCCCACGAGTTCGGTCAGGTCGCGCTCCGGGGCGGGCACCACCTCGCGCCGCCGCCGGGCGAAGGGGGCGAGGTCGCCCTGCGCGTACAGGTCGGCCAGGGCGCGCAGCCGCCGCAGCGCCGCCTCGTCGTCCTTCTCCTTGTAGTCCACCGTGCCGGCGATGGCCGCGTGCATGTCGGCCCCGCCCAGTTCCTCGGAGTCCACGACCTGCCCGATGGCCGCGCGCACCAGGGCCGGCCCGGCGAGGTACAGGCCCGACCCTTCGGTCATGATCACCGTGTCGCACATGACCGGCAGGTAGGCCCCGCCCGCCACGCAGTTGCCCATGATCGCCGCGACCTGCGGAATGCCCAGCGCCGACATCCGCGCGTTGAGGTAAAAGACCCGCCCGAAGTCGTCCTGGTCGGGAAAGATCTCGTCCTGCATCGGCAGGTACACGCCCGCCGAGTCCACCAGGTACGCCACCGGCAGCGCGTTTTCCAGGGCGATGGTCTGCGCGCGGATCACCTTCTTGGCCGTGATGGGAAAGAAGGCCCCCGCCTTGACGGTCGCGTCGTTGGCGATGATCATCCAGGGCCGCCCGGCGACGAGGCCGATGCCCGTGACCACGCCGCCCGAGGGACACCCGCCCGCCTCGGGGTACATGTCCCAGCCCGCGAAGGTCAGGAGTTCGTCGAAGGGGGTGCCGGGGTCCACGAGGCGCGCGATGCGCTCGCGGGCGGTCAGGCGGCCCTTGTCGTGCTGCCGGGCCTGGGCCTTGGCCCCGCCCCCGGCCTGGACGCGGGCGCGGTCGGCCGCCAGCCGGGCCAGGGCGTCGGCCCAGGCGGGAACGGCCGACGCCGGAGCGTTGGAATCGGATACGGTCATGTGTGGCCCCAGCATAGCAAATCTGCCTAACGGGCGTTTGTTAGGTGTACCGGGGGAGACTGGTGGCCGGCGGCGGGCAGAGAGGACTGGCTACCACGACACGGGCTTTCCGGCCAGCCCTGCGGAAGCGCACAATGCCCCCATGACTCAGGCCCGCACGCCCTCCGACTGGCCCGCCGGTCCCCGTGGACACGCCCTGCTGGGCAGCCTGCCCGATCTGCGCGCCGACGCGCTGGGCTACCTCCGCCACGTGCGCGCAGGCTACGGCGACCTGTTCAGCGTGCGCTTCGGGCCGCGCCGCGTCCTGATGATCTGCGAGCCGGCCGCGGCCCGCGAGGTGCTCGTGGCGCAGTCGGGGCGCTTCCGCAAGGGCCGGGGCATCCAGAAACTGCGGGACGTGCTGGGCGACGGTCTACTCACGGCCGACGGTGAGACGTGGCGCACCCACCGCCGCATGATGCAGCCGGCCTTCCACCGCGCGGCGCTCGACCGCCTCTCCGGCGAGATCGTGGGGGCGACCCGGCCGCTGCTCGCGCGCCTGGCGGCGGCCAGGAACGGGGGAGCGGAGGTCGAAGTCGGGACCGAGATGCTGCATGTCACGTTGCGGGCGGTGGCGGCGGCGCTGTTCGGCACGGCGCTGCGCGACGAGGACCTGCGGGTGGTCGAGCGCGAGCTGCCGCCCCTCCTGGAGTACGCGACCGCCCGCACCCGCGCGGTGCTCGACCTGGACGCGCTGCCCACCCCGGCCGCCCGGCGGGCCCGGGCCTCGGGGGCGGCGCTCGACGCGGTCGTGGCGCGCATCATCGCCGAGCGCCGCGCGGCGGCCCATGCGGGCGACGACCTGCTGGGCCTGCTGCTCGCCGCCCGCGACGAGGAGGGCGGCGGCCTGAGCGACGCCGAGCTGCGCGACGAGGTCATGACCCTGTTCCTGGCCGGCCACGAGACGACCGCCACGCTGCTGACCTTCCTGCTGCTGGAGCTGTCGCGCGCCCCCGAGTGGCGTGCCCGCGTGCAGGCCGAGGTCCGCGAGGTGCTGGGGGACCGGACGCCCACCGCCGCCGACCTGCGCGCCCTGCCGCTGCTGGGGGCCTGCATCCAGGAGACGCTGCGGCTCTACCCGCCCGCGTGGCTGCTGCCCCGGCAGGCGACCTCGCCCGCGACGGTGGGCGGCTTCGCGGCCGCTCCCGGCGAGAACGTCAGCGTGAATATCTTTCTCATCCAGCGCAGCGCCCGCTTCTGGCCCCGCCCCGACGCCTTCGATCCGGAGCGCTGGCTGGGCGGCGCGCGGACCCCGGACGCCTTCATGCCCTTCGGGGCGGGCGCGCGCATGTGCATCGGCAACCACCTCGCGCTGCTCGAAGCCACCCTGATCTCGGCCCTGCTGCTGCGCGACTTCACCCTCGACGTGCCGGGCGGCGGGCCGACCCGCCTTCAGGCCGGCGTGACCCTCAAGCCGGGCGGCCCAGTCCGCGCGCGGGTGGGCTGAGGCCGGGCGCGGGCCTCACTCGGCCGGCGTGTCGCTGCCCAGCCGTACGGTCACGTCGGTGCCGGGCGCGCTGTCGCCGCCCACGCCGCCGTAGCCCAGGTCGCGCAGCAGCCGCGCCGCGCCCGTGCCCGCGACGGCCGTGGTCCCCAGGCTGCGGCGCGGCTCGTCCACGATGCTCACGTTCTGGTAGCCGGCCGCCTGGAGGCGCTGGACCAGCCGCCGCGCGCTGCCGTCGGGCGCGTCGATGTTCGCTACGCCTACCCGCAGGCCGCGCGGGTCGCCCGGATCGCGGAACTGCTCGCCGACCAGGGTGTTCAGGGCCGCGCGGTCCGGAATCCAGGTGGACTGCCCGAAGTTGCCCGGCACCGTATAGGCGCTGACCTTCGCGCCCCCCAGCAGCGCGCCCATCAGTTCGCCCACCTGTTCGCGGGTCAGGTCGGTGCGGGTGTTGCCGTAGGTCGTGCCGATCACGCCCGGCAGCCGCCACCAGTTCAGGGGACTTTTCATCTTGGACAGGGCGGCGGTCAGGAATTCCTGCTGGCGGCCCACGCGGCCCACGTCGCCGGTGTTGTCCTTGCGGAAACGCAGGTAGCCTTCCATCTGTTCGCCGCTCAGGCGCTGGCGGCCCGGTTGCAGGTCGATGTGGAGGTTGCCCGCATTGTCGTCGTACTTCATGGCCCGTTCCACGTCCACGGTCACGCCGCCGACCGCATTGGTCAGGTCGCGCAGGGCGCTGACCGCCAGGAAGACGTAGCCGTCCACCGGCACGCCGGTCAGGCTCTGCACCGCCGCCTTGACCATCTCGGGGCCGCCGTGGACGTTCGCGCCGTTGATCTTGCCCCAGCCCGAGCCGGGCACGTTCATCCAGGTGTCGCGCGGAATGCTCAGCAGCTTGACCTGTCCGCCGGGCAGGACCTGCACGAGCATCAGCGAGTCGGTGCGCGTGTCGAAGCTGCGCGGAATCTCCGGAAAGGGCCGCTTGGGCGAACTCCAGTCGTATTGCGCGTCCAGCCCGGCCAGCACGAGGTTCAGCGGCGCGTCGGCCTTGCGGGGCAGGGTGGCGTAGCGGCTCAGGGCGGGCACGGCGGGGGCGATCAGGGCGGCGAGACCCGCGAGCACGAGGACGAAAATCACAATACGGCGGCGCACCGACCGAGCATAGCGGCAGGGCATGAGGGAACCCAAGCCACTTTCGGATGATGCCGGCCGCCCAGCCCGTGCGGCGCAGGCGGTACGCTGGGCACGTCTCTACAGTCCATGACCCGCCGGTCGGTCCCCACCCCGCTTCCAGTTCCGAGGAGAATCGTCCATGACCCAGCCTGCCGCGCCCGCCCTGCCCGACACCTTCCGCGCCCTGCGCATGCTCAGGGACGACGCGGGGGTGCGCCCCGAGTTCCAGACGCTGCCACTCGCGGCGCTCCCGGAAGGCGACACCCTGGTGCGCGTCGCCTACAGCAGCCTGAACTACAAGGATGGGCTGGCGGTGGCGGGCCGCCCCGGGGTCCTGAAGGCTTACCCGATGACCCCCGGCATCGATCTCGCGGGCGAGGTCCTGAGCTGCGACACCGGGGTCTATGCACCCGGCGACCGGGTGGTCCTCACCGGCTGGGGCATCGGGGAACGCAGCGACGGTGGGTATGCCGAACTGGCGCGGGTGCGTGCCGACTGGCTGGTGCCGCTGCCGCCCGGCACGGCGCCCGAGTGGGCCATGAGCGTGGGGACGGCCGGGTTCACGGCCATGCTGGCGGTCATGGCGCTGGAGGACCACGGGGTCAGCCCCGGGCAGGGGGAGGTGCTGGTCACGGGCGCGGCGGGCGGCGTGGGCAGCGCGGCGGTGGCCCTGCTCGCGGCGGCGGGGTTCACGGTGGTCGCCAGTACCGGCCGCCTGCAGGAGGAAAGCTACCTGCGCGGCCTGGGGGCGGCCCGCCTGATCGGCCGCGAGGAGCTGCCGGCCCAGACCCGCCCGCTGGAGCGCGAGCAGTGGGCCGGGGTCGTGGACACGGTGGGGGGCGAGACCCTGCGCGGCGCGCTGGCAGGCACGCGCACGCACGGCACGGTCGCGGCCTGCGGGCTGGCCGGGGGCAGCGCGCTGGGGGGAACGGTGTTTCCCTTCATCCTGCGCGGCGTGACGCTGGCGGGGATCGACTCGGTGACCTGCCCGGTGCCCCGCCGCCGGGCCGCCTGGGCGCGTCTCGCCCGTGACCTGGGGCCCGGGAAGCTGCGGGACGTGGTGCAGGTCCGGCCGCTGAGCGACCTGCCTGCCCTGGCCGGGCAGATCCTGGCCGGACAGGTGCGGGGGCGCACCGTGATCGACGTGAACGTCTGGCCCGAATGAGCAGAATGAGCAGACAGAGGTCTTCATGAGACACTGGCTGTGAGAAATCCGGCTTTTCTCCGCGCTGCGGTCAGAATCGGGTGAGGCCGAATACCTACCTTGGGGGGTATGCGCGCGCCCCTCAAGCTCCTGGTTCCCGGTACCCTCGCCCTCGCCCTCGCCTCCTGCGGCGGCACCCCGACGCCCCAGGCTTCGGAACAGCCGACCGTGACGGTCATCCAGGGCCGCGTCACGAGCGCCTCGGGCACCGGTACGGTCAGCGTGACCGAGCTGGCCGGGACCTCGGCCGCCACCTCCTCCAACGGGAGCTTCACCCTGACCCTGCCGCAGGACTCGGCCCTGAGCGCGCGCACCCAGGGGGCCGCGCAGGTCATGTCGAACCTCCAGTGCGCCGGGAGCCTGAGCAGCAGCGACACCTCGGCGCGCGGCTACCTCGTGGCGAACATGCAGGTCAGCGACGGGGCCGGCACGCGCACGGTCAGCGCCGTCCGGGGCAGCAAGCCGGGGCTGCTGAGCCGCAGCGTGGACGGCCGCGCCTGGCTGTACGTGGACAAGGACACCTACCTGAGCGGCACCGTGGACTGCGCCAAGCTGCTGAACGTCTCCCAGATCGCCAGCCTGCCCGTCCAGATCGCCGTGAAGGCCAAGGCCGGCTGGAACGTCGTCGCCCTGAAGATCGACGCGAGCGCGTCGTTGCTCGGGCAGGTCAGCGCCGGCGGCTCGGTCGTCAACGCGACCGACGGCTCCGCGCAGAGCGAATGGCGCACCTCCGAGGAGCTGCAGGCCCAGATCTCGTTCTGAGGAACAGATAACACGGAGGCGGCCCGGACTTTACCTTCCGGGCCGCCTCCGCGCTGTTCCGGTCAGGGTGTGGGAGTGAGGTCGCCCAAGTCGGTGGCCGGGGCGGCGGTCCCCAGCGTCACGCGGCGCTCGGTGCGCGGCTCGCCGCTTTCGCCGTAGACGCCGTTGCCGTTGCGGTCCCGTCCAGCCACGACCGAGTAGCTGCCGTCGCCCAGGTACGCCGTGAAGCGGCCCAGCGCGTCCAGCGGCGGCTGGAAGGCCCGGCCCTGGTCGTCCTGCAGGCGCAGGCCCAGCGTGTCGCTCACCACCGGGGCGTTGAGGGCGGCGGCGGCGTTGATCATGCCGGAGCCGAACAGGTCGTCGCGTCCCGCCGCGCCGAGGTCGGTGGCGGTGGCGACCATGCGGGCCAGGGTGTCGTCGGGGCCGCTGGTCACGCCCTTGCTCAGCAGCAGCGCGGCCAGCGCCGAGACCTGCGGGGCCGCCTGGCTGGTGCCGGATTCGGCCTCGTAGTTGGGCTGGTTCCTGACATAGTCCCAGCCGGTCGAGAAGATCTCGTCGGGGAAGGGCGAGCCGCCCAGGACCGCGCCGTTGAAGGTCGTGCGCGCGAGGTAGCTGGCCCCTCCCGGCGCGCTGAGCTGCACCTGGGGATAGGCGTTGCTGTAGACCGCGTGCTTGGGCGCGCTGCCCCCCGAGAGCGTGACGCTGGCGACCGACACGGCCCCCGCGCAGGCCGCCGGGTAGAAGGGCAGCGTGGTGCCGTCGTTGCCGGCCGCCGCGACCACCAGCGCGCCCCTGGCGTGGGCGTCGGCGATAGCGTCGCACATCGGCTGACCCTCGGCCGCGCTCACGGCCCCGCCCAGGCTGAGGTTGATGACCTGCGCCGGGTGCGGGTTGGTGAAGGTCTTGCCGTCCAGGGTGATACTCAGCCCGGCGGCGTAGCGCACCGCGTTCGCCACGTCGGCGGCCGTGGTGTCGCCGCTGCTGTCCAGCGCGCGGATCGGCAGCACCTTGACCGGGGCGCGGTAGGTGGCCCCCACCACCCCGGTCGGGCTGCACCCGGCGCAGGTCGCGGTGTTCTGGCCCCAGCGCGCCGCGATGATGCCGGTGACGTGCGTGCCGTGGCTGCCGAGCGTGCGCCCGGCGACGCTGGGGTCGGTCGGATCGGTGTCGGCCCCGTCGCCGTCGCCGTTGCCCACGGTGGTGATCACGTCGAGCGCGCCGTCGTCCGGCCCGTACAGCTGGCCCGCGAGGTCGGGATGGTCGTAGCGCACGCCGGTGTCCACGACCGCCACCGTGACGGCTTTCGTGTAGCCGCCCGACTCCATGTCACGCCACACGGCGCCGTAGCCCAGCAGCGGGTAGGCCCACTGTAGCGGCGCGTACTGGTCGGTGGGGGTGAGGGGTGCGGCGGGCGTCGCCAGGGCGTGCAGGGTCACGTTGGGCACGGCCGTCAGCACGTTCGGGTCGGCCCGCAGCGCCGCCAGGGCGGAGGCGCTGGCCGGGGTGTCGAGCAGCGCCGCGCGGTTCCCCAGCGGCGAGCGTGCTCCGGCCGATACGCCCAGGCGGTCCAGGGTCGCGCGGGCGACGGCGGCGTTCGCCTGCGCCTGGGCGCGGACGCTGCCCCGTGCCGCCAGCACGGCGTCCCGGACCCCGGCCTCGCGGTAGGTGACGATCACGCCCCGGCTGCCTCCGGCGGTGCCCGCGCCCAGCGCCGCGTCGCCCAGGCGGGCGTCGGCTCCGTTCAGTCGGGCGGCGTCCACCACGCGGCCACTCAGGCGGAACTGGTCGGCCTGCACGGTCCAGGTGGCGCTGCCCGCCGTCTTGTCCGGCAGGGTCCAGGTGATCTGGAAGCTGCCGCTGAGCGTGCGCTGGTCGGCGTTCAGGGGGGTCCCGGCGGCGCGGTCGGCGCTGACGGTCAGGTTCACGGGGCCGCTGCCCGACGCCGGAGACACAGTCAGCCAGCTCGGCACGTCCTTGACCGCCCAGGTGCCGGAGAAGGCCTGCTGGGCCGACGCGCTGGCGGCCTGTCCCAGGAAGACGGTCTGGGGCTGAAGCGGCGGATTCAGCTGACCGCAGGCGCTCAGGGTGGCGAGGGCCAGCGTGGCGGCGAGGAACCCGGCGCGCGGCGAGCGGGGTCGCGGGGCGTTCGGGCGCGGAGCAGACGGCTTCATGTCTCCCCAGAATGACGCATGGCACGTGACGGCAGATGAACGGATGACGCGCCTTCCCCCCGGCGCGCGGCGCGCCGTTGTGGCACAGTGGGCCGCAATGCCCAGCGGCCGTGTCCACAACCTCATCAATCTCGCCGCCTACGCCGTCCTGGCCGCCGGGGCGCTCGCCGCGAGCCGCCAGGACCTCATCGGGGTCACGCCCGCGCAGGCCATCAACTTCACGCTGGGGTTCCTGGCGGGGACCTTCCTGCTCTCGCCCGACCTCGACCTCTCGGAGGGCCGGGTGGACAGCAAGCGGCGCTGGGGCGTGCTGGGGTTTTTGTGGGTGCCCTACGGCCGCATGTTCAGCCACCGGGGGCTGTCGCACACCTGGCTGCTGGGGCCGCTGACCCGGCTGGCCTACGTGGCCGTGCTGCTGGGGCTGGTGGCCGGGATCGTCCGGGTCGCCTTTCCGGCGTGGCAGTGGCCCGCACTGCCTGAGCCCGTGGGCCTGAAATTCGCCGTGCCTCTGCTGCTGGGCTACTACCTCAGCCAGTGGCTGCACCTCATCGCCGACGGGGTTCACCCCGACCACGGCGTGCGTCACAGCCTGCGCAAACTGCGCCGCCGCTGAGGCCGGGGCGCGGCCGGGCGGTCCGGGCGGCGGGACCGAATGCCCCGGAGGCTGCGTGATATTCTTGGCAAATCACTGTGTCCCGACTCCGAGCCACGTTCCCCCTTGCCCCCTGCACCCGCCTCGTCCGTGGGCCGCTCAGAAGCAGGTCCCTGTGACAGAACACCGCGCCGCGCCCGACCTGCTGCCCCCGCCGTACCTGGGCGGTCCCGAGATCACCACCGACAACTGTGAGCGCGAGGCGATTCACATTCCGGGCAGCATCCAGCCGCACGGCGCGCTGCTGGTGCTGGACGCCGGTCTGCGGGCCGTGCAGGTCAGCGAGAACGTGGGGGCCTTTCTGGGCACCGCGCCCGAGACGGTGCTGGGGCAGTCGTTGGGGGAGCTCCTCGGAGAGGAGGAGGCGCGGGCGCTGGCCTCGGCCCTGCCGCCGGGGTCGCCCGACCACCTCCAGTACCGCGAGCGGGTCGCGGGGCGCGGCGACCGCTTTCCCGACCTCGCCCTGACCGCGCACCGCACCGGCGAGCGGTGGGTCGTCGAGCTCGAACCCGAGGGCGCGCCGAGCCGCCGGGTGGCGCACCTGCTGCGCAACGCCGTGTTCGCCCTGGAAAGCGCGCCGACCCTCCAGGCCCTCGCGGAGGCGGCGGTGCGGGCGGTGCGCGAGATCAGCGGTCTGGACCGCGTGATGCTCTACCGCTTCGCGGCCGACAACACCGGCGAGGTGATGGCCGAGGACCGCCGCGAGGACCTGCATCCCTTCCTGGGCCACCGCTTTCCCGAGTCGGACATTCCGGCGCAGGCCCGCGCGCTGTACGTGCGCCACCTGCTGCGCCTGACCGCCGACGTGGACGCCCCGGCCTCGCCCCTGCGCCCCCTGCTCGACCCGCAGACCGGCGCGCCCGCGCAGCTCGGGGGGGCGGTGCTGCGCGCGACCTCGCCCATGCACCTGCGCTACCTGCGCAACATGGGCGTGGCGTCGAGCCTCTCGGTGTCGGTGGTCGTGGACGGGCGGCTGTGGGGCCTGATCTCCTGCCACCACACCTCGCCCTACGTCGTGCCGCCTGAGGTCCGCAGCGCGATGGAGGACCTGGGCCGGCTGCTCAACTTGCAGGTGCGCCTCAAGTCGCGCGCCGACACCGACGCCTTCCGCGAGGGCCTGCGCGAACGGCGCGAGCGCATCACGGCGGCGGCCACGCACTCCATGACGCCGCTCGCGACCCTGGCCGACCCGGCGCTGGACCTTGCGGGGCTGCTCGCGGCCGGGGGCGCGGCGCTGCACTTCGAGGGCCAGTGGCGCACCGTGGGCACGGCGCCGGCGCCCGAGCTGCTGGCCGAGCTGCTCGGCTGGCTGCGCGCGCGCTGCGGCGAGGAGACCCTGTACGTCACCGAGTCGCTGAGCGCCGAGTGGGCGCCGGGGGCGGCCGTCATCCCGCAGGCGAGCGGGCTGGTGGCCCTGAGCGTGGGGCGCGGCTGGAACGAGGCGGTGCTGTGGTTCCGGCCCGAGATCGTGCGTGAGGTCGCCTGGGGCGGCGCGACCCCCGACCGGGCCAAGGACGACCTCGGCCCCCGGCGTTCCTTCGACACCTACCTGGAGCGGGTGCGCGCGCACGGCGAGCCCTGGCACCCCGGCGAGCTGGAAGAGGCGCGCGACCTGCAACGCACCCTGAGCGCCGCGCTGGGCGAGCGCCTGAGCACCCTGCGCCGGCTCAACGACGCCCTGGAACGCTCGGTGGCCGAGTGGCGGCAGTACGCCTTCGTCATCGCGCACGATATGCAGGAGCCCGTGCGGCTGATCTCGCAGTTCGTCGAGCTGTTCCGGCTGCGCTACGGCGGCCAGATCGACCCCGGTGCCGAGCAGCTCATCGGCTTCGTCGTGGGCGAGACGGGGCGGCTGCGCGGCCTGACCACCGACCTGTACGCCTACACCGAGCTGCAGTCGGACGCGCGGCTGCACTTCAGTGAGGTCAGCCTGCAGGACGCGCTGCGGGGCGCGCTGGCCGAACTCGCAGCGCTGGTTACCGAGCGCGCGCCGACCCTGGAGCTGCCTGCGGCGTGGCCCACCGTCTGGGCCGACCCGGTGCGGCTGCGCGAGCTGCTCACGCACCTGCTGCGCAACGCCTTGATCTTCAGTGCGCCGTATCCGGTGCGGGTGGAGCTGGAAGTCCATGAGCTGCCGGGTGCGGGGGGCTGGGCCGTGACCGTGCGGGACGACGGCCCCGGGATCGCCCCCGAGTACCACGAGAAGGTCTTCCAGATCTTCCAGCGGCTGGGCCGCAACGCCGCGTCCGGCAACGGGCTGGGGCTGTCGCTGGGCCGCAAGATCGCGCAGCTGCACGGCGGCGACCTGACGGTCGAGTCCGAGCTGGGCCGGGGCAGCGCCTTCACCTTCACGCTGCCCACGCCGGCGGCCCCAGGCGACCCGGGAGAGGCGTGACCCGCGTTCCCCGGCTGCTGCTGGTGGACGACAGTGAAGCCGACCTCTACCTGCTGGAGGCGGCGCTCGAGCAACACGGGGAGGTCCTGGACATCGCGCTGGCCCACGACGGCGAGGAGGCCCTGGCGGTGCTTCAGGGCGCGGTGGGCGGTGGCCGGCTGCCCGACCTGCTGGTGCTGGACCTGAACATGCCGCGCATGGGGGGCTTTGACGTCCTGAGCGCCGTGCGCGCCGACCCCGCGCTGCGGGCACTGCGGGTGATCATCTTCACCACGTCCACCGCCAAGGGGGACGAGCTCCGCGCCTACGAGCTGGGGGCCGACGCCTTCATGACCAAGCCCATGCAACTGGGCGACTTCATGGCGCTGGCCCCACAACTGGCGACCTACTGGCAGCCGCGCGCCGTTCAGGGCTAGCCGGGCAGCCCCGGGGCCGCTGCCCGGGTCACTCGGCCTGCGCCTGAAAGACCATCACCTCGCTGCCCTCGGTGACGGGACCGCCCTGGAAGCTGCCGGTCACGCGCGGGGCCGCGAAGCCCGCGCAGCGCAGCAGCCACTCGGTCTCGAAACGGGTGTAGTAGCGCTGCGTGAGGGTGTAGTGCCGCCGCGAGAGCTGGCCCTGCGGGGTGGTCGTGTCGGCGAAGTACTCGGTGGTCAGCAGCTGTGCGGGCGGGTCGTGGCGCTGCACCAGAAACACGTCGGTGCGCGCGCCGTCCGGGGCGTAGAAGGTTTCGCCCTCGTGGCGCAGCGTGCCCAGCGCCCCGAAACGCGGCACGTACAGGTCGAAGGCGAAGGTGCCGCCCGGCGCGAGGTGCGCGCGGATGTTGCGCAGGGCCGCGAGCTGCTCGGCAGGCGTGTAGAGGTGCATGAGCGCGTTGAAGGGCGCGAGGATCAGCCCGAAGCGCTGCGGCAGGGAGAAGCTGCCCGCGTCGCCCTGCACGAAGTCCAGGGTCAGCCCTTCCCGCCCTGCCCGCTCGCGCGCCCGGCCGATCATGCGGGCGCTGGGTTCCAGGCCCGTGACCTGCGCGCCCCGGCGGGCCAGGAAGGTGGTCACGCGGCCGGTGCCCGAGCCGATCTCCAGCACAGGGCCGGGCACGCGCCCGGTCAGCCCGGCATAGAAGTGCAGGTCGTCGCGGTACAGGTCGTACTGGTGGTCGTACAGCTCGGAAAAATCGTCGTAGTCCACGCGGCTCAGGGTAGCGTTCGGGAAGTCCCGGGCCCGGAACCGCCGTACAGGCGCAGGTACTCGGCGCGGCTCAGGATGCTCAGGCGGGGGGGCTGGGCCTCGCCCTGGCTGCCGTACACCCGGCGCAGCACGTTGGCCCAGCGCCGCAGCCGCCGCTCGTCGGCGGCCGGGATGGCCTGCGTCTCGAAATGCACGATGCCCAGCAGCGGCGACAGCGCCGACAGGCAGAAGATGACCTCAGCGTCCCGCAGGTCCGGGCGCGACGCCAGATCGCGCGCCATGAAGGGCAGGTCGCTCGCCCGGCCCTGGCGCACGGCGTTGCGCGGCCCGATGTCCACGATGAGGGGGTTGTTCACGTGGAACTCGGCGGCGGGGGTGCCTTTCGGGACAGGCGTGCCGTCGGCCAGCCGCACGCCCGCAAGTGGAAAGGCCACCGGCCCCAGCCGGAACAGCGTGTCGGCCCGGCCACCCACCGGCCGGATGTGCCCGGCCCGGTCGAACAGCCGGTCGAGCAGCAGGAAGGCCCGCCGCCGCAGCGCCGCGAGGTCGCCGGGCCGCGCGCCGTCCAGCTCCGCCAGCGTCACGAGGCCGTAGCCGCGCGAGCGCAGGTCGGCCAGCAGGTCCGGCAGCAGGGGCACGGTCACGCGCGCGCCGGGACCGGCGTCGTGCAGCACGACCACCGCGCCGGGGTAGATCAGCCGTCCCAGCCGCTCACGCACGCCCTGGGGGGTCGAGGCGGCGTGCCAGTCGCGGCCCTCGACCGACCAGTGCGCTCCCCGCACCCCCGCGCGGCGCTGGCCCCACAGCGTGCCCAGCGTGTAGGCGCCGTGCGGCGGGCGGTGCAGCGTGGCGGGCTGCCCGGTGATCGCCGCGAGGTCCCGCGCGGCCCGCACGGGGTCGCGGGCGGCCCCCCAGGGCGTGCGCAGCCAGGCGTGGACATGGCGCTGCGCATGCGGCTCGACCTGGTGCCCCTGCGCGAGCATCCGCGCGATGAGGTCCGGGTGCGCCCGCGCGCGCGGCGCAAGCACGAAGAAGGTCGCCCGCGCCCCGGCCGCTGCCAGCGCGTCCAGCACGGCCGGAGTGGTCTGCGGGTCGGGGCCGTCGTCGAAGGTGAGGGCCAGTTCGCGCCGCGCCTTGCGCCCCTCGCGGATCAGGCCCAGCCCGGCGAACTGCGCCAGCGCGTAGGGCAGGCCCACGTAGGCCAGCAGGCCCAGCCCGGCCCCCCAGACCAGCCCGCGTTTCTTCGCGGCGCGGCTCATGTCCGGCCCAGGGCGCGCAGCAGGGTGTCGGCCACCTGGTCGGCGGCGTCGGGGCGGCCCAGCGCGCGGCTGCCGGCGCTCAGGCGGGCATGCTCGTCGGGGTCCAGGGCGCGCAGCACCGCCCGGCGCAGGTCGGCGGGACGCCGCGCCCACAGCCCGGCTCCGCCGCGCTCCAGGTAGTCGGCGTTGTGCTCCTCCTGCCCCGGAATCGGTGCGTGGACGACCAGCGGCACGCCCAGCGCGGTCGCCTCGGCCACCGTCAGGCCGCCCGCCTTGCCCACCACGAGGTCGGAGGCCGCCAGCAGTTCGGGAAAGGCGGTCGTGTACCCGAGGTGGTGGATGGTCGCGCCGCCGCGCACCTCCACGCCCTGTCCGCGCGCCCCGGCCAGCACGAGCACCTGCACCGCCCGCCCCAGGTTGGCGAGGGTGTCCAGCGCCGCCGCCTGCGCGCGGAAGGTGCCGGTTCCCCCACCCGAGATCAGGATCAGGGGCCGGTCTCCGCGCAGCCCGTGGCGCCGGCGCAGGTCATTCCGGTCCGCGTCCAGCAGTCCCCGGTAGACCGGCGAGATCGGAATGCCGGTCACGACGACCTTCTCGGCCGCCATGCCGCGCGCCACCATCTGTTCTTTGGTCTCGGGCGAGGCGACGAACAGCAGCTCGGCCTCGTGCCGGATCCAGTGGTAATGCACGCGGTAGTCGGTGACGATCAGGGCGTTCAGGAACTGCCGCCCGGTGCGCCGCCGCGCCGTGCCCGCCAGGGCCGTCGAGGCCCAGTAGCTGCTCAGGACGAGGTCGGGGCGGCTGCGCTCCAGGTCGGCCAGCATCCCGCGCAGCCCCACCCAGGTGAAGCCCTTGCTGATGAAATTGATGGGATGTTCGAGATCGGTGAAGCGGTAGAACCCCTGGTACATCCAGGGGGCGTGCCGCAGCTCGAAGTTGTAGAGGTCCACCGTGAGGGTGCGTTCGGGGGCGTTGAGGTACTCGACCGCGTCGCCGTGAAAGTCCTGAAAAGGGACGCCGCGCGCGCGCAGGGCCGCCTGCACCGCCAGCTGCGCCTGCTGGTGCCCCGAGCCGATGGACGCCGAGACGAACAGTGCGCGCAACTCGGCCGGGGTCGGCCCCTGTCCCCCCATGTCCGGCCCCGCAGCGTCAGGCCGGGTCACGAGCGCCTCAGCAGCCACAGGCCGCCCAGCGCGAAGACGATATTGGCGAGCCACACGCCCAGTTCGGGCAGCCCCGGCACCAGTCCGGCGACGCTCAGGCCCACCGAGAACAGCAGGTAGTAGGCCACCGCGATGAGCAGCGCCACCCCCAGGCTGACCCCCAGCGTGCGCCCGAACCGCAGGGCGAAGGGCAGCGCCGCGAGCACGAGCACGAGGTTGGCGAAAGGCAGCGCCAGCTTGCGGTTCAGGCTCAGCCGGGCCGCCGCGCGGTCGCTGTCCTTCACGCCGGGGGCGGTCAGGGCCGTGATGAGTTCCGGCCAGCCCTCGCTGTCGGCCCCGATGGCGTCGGCGTACTGCGCCAGCGTCTGCTTGCGCGACAGCCCCGTGTCCACGTTCAGGGGGTCGGTGTCGTTCTGCGGCACCACCACGCTGGGAAACACGGCCTGCACGGCCGCCTGAAGGGCCGCCGGGTCGTTTTCCGGCACGGCCGACAGGGCGTTCACCGCGCCGTAGTCCACCCCGTACACGCCGTAGCCGCGCAGCGAGAGCTGATTGTTCTCGAAGGTGCCCCGGTCGGCGAAGATGACCGTGCCGCGTTTGGGGTTGTCGGCCTGCCATTTCTCGACGCGCACGCCGCGCATCTCCCGGCTGGCCGCGTCGTAGCCCTGGATGTAGAGGGTCAGGCCCGCGCCCAGGTCCACCGTCTTGCCGCTCAGCTGCGAGAGGCCCGAGCCTGTCAGGGCGTCCCAGTACAGCCCGCGCGTCTCGACGTTGGCGCGCGGCGCGACCCACAGGCTCAGCCAGATGCTCAGCAGCGTGATGAGCAGCCCCAGAACCGCCGCCGGACGCGCCACGCGTCCCAGGCTCAGCCCGCCCGACTGCACCGCGACGAGTTCGCGCTCGGTGTTCATGCGCCCGAAGGCCACCACGGTCATCAGGACCACCGCCATCGGCAGCACCTTGACCAGCGTGTCGGGGAGCTGGTAGCCGATCCACTGCGCGATGAGGCCCACCGGCACGCCCGCGAGCCACTGGCTGGAGATGAAGAAGTACCCGAAGCTCAGGATCGCCGTGAACAGCAGCGTGCCCGCCAGCAGCGGCGGCACGAGCTCGGCCGTGACCAGACGGGTCAGGCGGGTCAAGACGCGGCTCCGGCGGCGGGGGTGGGCTGCGGGCCGCCGGACCTCCTGCGGGGCGCAGCCCACCCCCCGGTCACGATTTCGCCACCGCGAACAGGATCGTCGCCTCGGCGGCCACCACGCCGTCCACCTCGGCGCGGCAGGTCGTCTTGCCCAGGCCCCGACGCAGGAATTCCAGCTTGGCGTGCAGGTGCAGCTGGTCGCCCGGAATCACCTTGCGCTTGAAGCGGGCGCCCTCGATGCCGGCGAGGTAGCCGACCGTGCCGGGTTCGGTCTGGCCGTGCAGGCAGAACATGCTCGCCTGCGCCAGCGCTTCGGTGATGAGCACGCCCGGCATGACCGGCTCCTGCGGAAAGTGGCCGGGAAAGAAGGGCTCGTTGATGGTCACGTTCTTGATGGCGTGGACCACGCCGTTCTCCACACTCAGCACCCGGTCCACGAGGACGAAGGGAAAGCGGTGGGGAAGGGTCGCCAGCACGTCTTGGATCAGCAGGGGTTCCATGGGGGCCTCCGGGCGGGGCGGCGGGGCAGAGCCCGCTCCCGCGAGCCGTCCCATCTTAGCGGCTCGCCCGGTGTTCTTCAGGCGCGCGGTTTGAGATAGGCCGCCAGGGCCAGCACCGCGCTGGCCAGGACCGAGAGGACGACCGCGTGCGTAAAGCCGTTGCCTCCTCCCAGCGCGAGGCTGCCCAGGGTGCCCAGCGAGCGCAGCCACAGCGGCGCCGCGAGGTTCAGCGAGGCGAAGGCCCCCAGGGCCAGCGCGGCCAGGCCCAGGCCCAGCAGCAGCAGCAGTAACGTCAGTATCCAGGCCAGCGCGCGCACGGCGGCCTCCCTGCTCGGTCGGTTGGTCGTGGGCGGCCGGTTCTCATCGGCGCGCATTGTACGGGCCGGGCGAGAGCAGCTCCGTGAATTCTTCAGCCTTCCCCCGTCTGGGGGCAGGCGCGGCGCGCGCCGCTACACTCGCACCGTGAGTCTGCCTGCCCGTGTCCGCGTGACCCGTCCGCCCCTGCCCCTGGCCCCGGCCCTGAGCGTCGCCGCCGCCCGGCTGTGCCCCGCCGCGCCCCTGGCTGCGGCTGAGCGGCGCGGCCCTCGCCATCGCCGGCGGGGCCGTGATCGGCGCGCACCTGCGCTGGGAGGGCGGCGAGGCGGCTTTCGTCGAGACCGGCTGGCGGGGCCGGGGCATCGAGGAAGCGCTGGCGCGGGAGGTGGCAGGCAGGCAGTAGGCGCAGTGTCTGGAGGGCCGGAACCGTCCTTTCGGTGCCCATCTCCCTAACAACCGTTTGGTAGCCTGAGCCCATGACCACCACCGCCGCCGCTCCCGGCATGGCCTTCGCCCTGTCGGACGACCAGCGTTTTCTCGTGCAGCACGTGCGCGACTATTGCCGCGCCGAGATCGCGCCCCGGGCCGCCGAGTACGACCGCAGCGGCGAGTACCCGCGCGAGCAGCTGCGTGGGCTGGCCGAACTGGGCCTGATGGGCGCGACCGTCCCCGAGCGCTGGGGCGGCGCGGGCCTGGACGCCGTGACCTACGCCCTGTGCCTCGAGGAAATCGCGGCGGCCGACGCCAGCGTGGCCGTGATCGTGAGCGTGCAGAACGGCCTGCCCGAGAAGATGCTGCTGCGTTACGGCACCGACGCCCAGCGCGAGAAGTACCTGCGGCCCCTGGCGAGCGGCGAGCATCTCGGGGCCTTTTGCCTCACCGAGCCGGGGGCGGGCAGCGACGCGGCCAGCCTGCGCCTGCGGGCCGAGCGCGACGGCGAGGCCTGGGTCCTGAACGGCTCAAAGGCCTGGATCACCTCGGGCAACCAGGCCGACACCTTCCTGGTCATGGCGCGCACCGGGGGCGCGGGGGCGCGCGGCGTGAGCTGCTTTGTCGTCGAGAAGGGCACGCCGGGCCTGAGCACCGGCCGCCCCGAGGAGAAGATGGGCCTGCACGCCGCGCACACGACCACCGTCACCTTCGACGGCGTGCGCGTGCCGGCCGGGAACATGGTGGGCGAGGAGGGCCAGGGGCTCGTGGTGGCGCTCGCCAGCCTGGACAGCGGCCGGGTGGGCATCGCCATGCAGGCCCTCGGGATCGCCCGCGCGGCGATGGAGCACGCGGCGCGCTACGCCTGCGAGCGCGAGCAGTTCGGCAAGAAGCTGCGCGAGTTCGAGGGCGTGTCCTTCAAGGTCGCGCGCATGGCGGCCCGCATCGAGTCGGCGCGGCTCGTGGCCCTCAAGGCGGCGTGGCTGGGCGAGGAGGGGCGGCCCTTCAGCAAGGAGGCCAGCATCGCCAAGCTCCTGGCGAGCGAGGCGGCGGTGGACGTGACCCGCGACGCCATCCAGATTTTCGGGGGCAACGGCTACAGCCGCGAGTACCCGGTCGAGCGCCTGTACCGCGACGCCAAGGTCACCGAAATCTACGAGGGCACGAGCGAAATCCAGCAACTCGTCATCAGCCGGGCGGTCTTCGCGGAACTGGGCGAGTAGGCCCGGGGCCGGGCGAGCGGCCGTGGCCCGAGTCCCAAGTCGCCTTTCCGGGGCTCCTATCTCCCACATCCGGCCGCGCGCCACCCTGAGGCCATGCCGAATCTCGCGCGACTGCTCGCCGCAGCGGCCCTGGGCAGCGGACTGGCCGGGGCCGCGTCCTTCACCCTCCAGACCGGGGCCGGCCGGGCGTGGGCCCTTGCCAGCGTCCTGGGTCGCGAGCGGGTGCTCGTCGTGAACCGGCCCTCCGCCGCCTACCTGGCCGAGATGCGCCGGCAGGATACGGCCCTGCAGGTGTACGACCTGCGCGTGGTGGCCCTGCTGCCGCCCGGCGACGCCCGCCTGAACGGTCCCGCCACGCCGATGCTCACCCTGCTCGCCGACCCCGGCGGCCGGATCGGCGGGCAGTACGGCCCCGCCACCCTGATCGGCAAGGACACGGGCGTCAAGGCGCGCTACAAGGCGCCGCCCAGCCTGGCGACCCTGGGTGCGCTCATCGACACTATGCCCATGCGCCAGCAGGAGCGGCGGGAACGGGGCCGCTGAGTCTCCCGGATCAGACCCCCTTCATGAGGTCTCCGTAAGCTCGGCGCATGCGCCCTGCCCGTGCCGTTCCGCTGTTCGCCGCCCTGCTGCTCGCGCCCGTGCTGGGCGGCTGCGCCTTCGGCGCCTACATCAGCCCCGAGACGCCGCTGGAGCGGACAGTGAACGGCACCTACGAGGGCGTGGGCAACGGCATCACCGGCCGCGTGCCCTACCGGCTGGTCCTGACCGTGCAGGAGCGCGCCGGACGGGCCAGCGGCGTCCTGACCAACCTGGAGAGCAAGAAGGCCTACGCCGCCACCGGCAGCTTCCGGCCTGCCGAGGGCGGGGGGGCGCTGGACCTCACCATGTACGAGGGCGGCGACAAGTACCGCGCGGCGCTGCACGGGGACCTGCGTGCCGGGGCCATCACCGGCCAGATCAAGACCGTGTTGCTGGGTAAGGAACTGTTTCCCTACAACGTCACGCTGAACAAGGTGACGGCGACTCCCTGAGTCTCAGCGGTGGGCGAGCAGGCTTCAGAGAAAGCCCGGCGGGGTGCCCACCGACAGGAGCAGCTCGGCGATGACCACGCCGTGACTCGACAGGAGACCACCCGCCGCGAGCATCAGCAGGCCCAGCATGTCACCGGTATGCCCCCGGGCGCGGCTCCAGTTCCCCACCGGGCACGTTTCGCTGCTCTGGTATGCTGGCGGGCGGCCCGCACGGTGACGCAGCGCCCCGCGCGGAAAGACGGCCCCGGAATCCCTCCGTCCGGCCGGGAGGAGCAACATGAAGGCACACCTGATCACCTACGGGTGTCAGATGAACGAATACGACACGCACCTGGTCCAGAGCCAGCTCGTGTCGTTTGGCGCGGACCTCGTCGAGAGCGTGGACGAGGCCGATTTCGTGCTCGTGAACACCTGCGCGGTGCGCGGCAAGCCGGTGGACAAGGTCCGCTCGCTGCTGGGCGAACTGCGCAAGCAAAAAGCGCAGCGCAAGCTCGTTGTCGGCATGATGGGCTGCCTCGCGCAGCTCGAAGAAGGCCAGCAGATCGCCCGCAAGTTCGAGGTGGACGTGCTGCTGGGGCCGGGCAGCCTGCTCGACATCGGCAAGGCGCTGGAGTCCAACGAGCGTTTCTGGGGCCTGCAATTCAAGGACGAGCTGCACGGGCACATCCCGCCGCCCCCCCTGGGCAGGTTGCAGGCGCACCTGACCATCATGCGCGGCTGCGACCACCACTGCACCTACTGCATCGTGCCGACCACGCGCGGCCCGCAGGTCAGCCGCTCGCCCGACGACATCCTGCGCGAGCTGGATATGCAACTCGCGGCCGGCGTGCAGGAAGTCACGCTGCTGGGCCAGAATGTGAACGCCTACGGGGTGGACGGCGGCGCGCGGCTGGCCGGATACCCCAGTTTTGCCGACCTGCTGCGCCTCGTGGGCCGCAGCGGCGTGCGGCGGATCAAGTTCACGACCTCCCACCCCATGAACTTCACCGAGGACGTGGCCGCCGCGATGGCCGAGACGCCCGCCGTATGCGAATTCGTGCATCTGCCGGTGCAGAGCGGCTCGAACCGCGTGCTGCGGCGCATGGCCCGCGAATACACCCGCGAGAAGTACCTCGAACACATCGCCCAGATCCGCAGGCACATGCCGGACGCGGTGCTGGCGACCGACATCATCGTGGGCTTTCCCGGCGAGACCGAGGAAGACTTCCAGGACACCCTGTCGCTCTACGACGAGGTGGGCTACGACTCGGCATACATGTTCATCTACTCGCCGCGCCCCGGGACCCCCAGCTACAAGCACTTTCAGGACCTGCCGCGCGAGGTCAAGACCGAACGCCTCCAGCGCCTGATCGCCCGGCAGAAGGAGTGGTCGAACCGCAAGAACGCCGAGAAGGTCGGCACCGTGCAGGAAGTCCTGCTGCGCGGCGACGCCCACGAGTCGGGCTTCCTGGAAGGCCACACGCGCGGCAACCACCCCACCGTGGTGCCCAAGGCGGTCGGGGCCGACGGTGCGGGCGTCGTGCAGGTGCGTATCGAGCACGCCACGCCGCACATGATGTACGGAAAGATCCTGGGGGCCGACGGTCAGCCGCTGCCCGAGCTGCCGCGCTTCACGCCCGAGTCGGCGGCGCTCAGCAGCCCGCTGCAGATGGTGTAGGCGTTTTACGGAGGAAGGAGGTGGCCCCAGAAATGGCGGCCGCCTCCTTCCTCTATAGCTTCAGCCTGCTTCGCCCCGCAGCACCCGGGCCGCGCCCGCCACCTCGGGGGCGTTGAGGCGCTGGCCGGTGGCGTGCGAGAGCTGCCGGGTCAGGTGGTGCGCGCCCAGGTGTTCGAGGTCCAGCACGGTGGCCCCCGACCCGCCCGCCTGCACCTGCCCGGTGAGGTCGAGCAGGGTGTGGTAGGGCTGAAGCAGCCGGGGCGGCAGCTCGCCGGAGGTCAGCACGATGAGGTCGCTGCGCTCGGCGAGGGCCTGCACCGAGCCGTCGCGGCGGCTGACCGGAAAGTAGCGCGGCCCCACCGGCAGGTCGCGCAGCACCTTCTCGGCCTCGGGGGCCGAGTGCGCCGCCAGGGCGATCTGCGAAAAGCCCAGGCGGGTCAACGGCGCGGCGAGCAGCAGGTCGCCCGTCTGTTGCCCCAGCACCAGCAGGGCGGCCCCGCGCGCGGCGTAGTCGCTGCTGCTCAGGGCGTCGCTCAGGGCGTCGGCGTGGGCGAAGGTGCCCTGGGGGGTCAGGCCCCCGAAGGTCACCGCGTCCACCCGCCCGGCCCGCCGGGCTTCCGGGTCGGGAGAGACGGCCGCGAGCCACGCCGCCTGGTGCGCGGGGGCGATCAGGGCGCCGCCGAAGCCCAGGGTCCGGCAGGCCTGCACGACCTCCTCGGGGGCGGCGGCCGGCACGCTCAGGGCGATCAGGCCCAGTTCTCGCAGGGCCAGGGCGGCGGCGGGCGGATACCCGACCAGAGCCAGGGGGGTGTCGGACTTGGACATGCTGCCGGCAGTCTAGAGCATGGCCTGTAGACGCCGGAAGGCGGACGAAAGTGCGGGGAGCGGGCCTCTGCCCGAATCGCCTGTGAAGAGATTCGAGCAGAGCGATCAGGCGCCCTCGGCTGCGGAGCCGGAAGGGCAGGGGGCGCTCCTGCGCCTGGAGTCATATCGGATAACCCCTTTCTTTCCTGGTCTGCCCAAAACGGCTGTTTCCATCTCAGAAAAAAGGAGCGGACCCTGACGGCCACGCCCCTCTTCTCGCCTGTAGTCGGCGGCTCAGTTGGTCTTCTTGTCGGAGTCGGTCTTGGGCGCGTCCGTCTTGGCGGCGTCCGTCTGGCCGGCGCCGGGCTTGCCCGCATCGGCAGGCGCCTGGGCAGGCTTGGCCGCCGCGTCCGAAGTGGGGGAGGGCGTCGCGCCCCAGGTGGCTCCGGTCGTGGCGCCCTGGGTGCTCTTGGCGACTCCGGCGTTGGGGGCCTGGCCGGGTTCCTCCAGGCGTTCGAGCCACATGCTGCCCACGAGGTTGCGGGCGGTGCGCCCGGCCTGATGAAGCGATTCGGCCCACTGCGGGTTGACCGATTCGACGGCCTTCAGCAGGCCCTGGCGCGCCGCAGGCACGCGGGCCAGCACCACAGCGGTCGTGCCCAGCAGGGCCAGCGTCACGACGCCGCCGCTGACCCCACCGCGCGGCTCGGGATCAAAGCGGGCCTGCACCTCGCGGCCCTTCTTCGCGGCCTGCTTCTGGAGGCGGGCGAGGTCGCGGTCGAGCTGCTTGCTCAGCGGGGCGACGCGGCGGCCGACCTCGCGTTCGAGCTGCTCGGGGTTCCAGTTCTTGCGGGCGCGGCGCAGTTCCTTCTCGGCGTCGCGGCGGGCCTGGGAAAGCTGCTTCTCGGCGGCGCGGCGCTGCGACGCGAAGTGGTCCTGGGCATCGTCGCGCAGGCTCAGCGCCTTGTGACCCAGCTCGGCCACGAGCGCGGTGCCCGCCTTCTTGCCCTGCGAGAGGGCCTTCTCGGCGTCCTTGCGCTTGTCCTCGGCCGCGCCGCGCAATTCGTCGAGCTTGTGGCGGCCTTCCTTCTTGGCGTGGGCGGCGGCCTTTTCGAGGTCGGCGCGGCGGTGCTCGGCCTCCTTGCGGGTCTGGGCCAGGGTCTTCCCGACTTCCTTGCGCTTGGTCTCGGCCGCGTCCTGAAGGTCGGCGATGCGGTTCCCGGCGGTCTTCTGGACCCCGGCGAGGGCCTTCTCGGCGTCCTTGCGCTTGTCCTCGGCGGTTTCGCGCAGGTCGGCCGTCAGCTCTCCGAGCTTGTGGCCGTAGTCCTGCCCGGCCTTCTGGACCGTCTGCACGGCCTCGTCACGCAGGTCGGCGGCGTTGCCGACCAGGGTGGTGGCGGCGGCCTGGGCGGTTTCCAGCAGGTGATGGGCCCGCACCGGGGCCTCTTCCCGCAGGGTCTGGGTGACCTGGGTCGCCTGCTGGGCGGCCACTGCCCCGAGCTGCTGGGCCTGCACGGCAGCCTGCTCCAGTGCGGGCTTGACCGTCTCGTCAAGCGTGGCCTGGGCACTGTCCCAGACGGTGTGGGTGCCCTCGATCACGCGGCGGCGCAGGTCTTTGTTCAGGGCCAGGGCAGCGAAAGCCCCCAGAAGGATCAGGCTGCGCTTGTTGCCGCCCGTGGTGTCGTTCGTCATCGTCTCGCTCCTTTGGTCCCGCCGGGAAGGCCCCGGCGTTCAATGAGAGCCATTGTGCGCCCGCTTACGGGGGCGGTTTATGGGTGAAATGTAACGTCCGGTTCATGTTCGGCGGGAAAACCCGGTGGGAAGCGGCCCTGCCCGGCTTGCCCGACTGTGCCCTGGTCGCCGACCCGGCCCGCGGAGGCGGCTTAGACTCTTGCGCGTGACCCGCAAGGCCCGCACCCCCACCCAGGACGCCCCCGCCCGGCGGTCCACGCCTCCTTCCGCCGTGTCCGGCCCCGCGCCGGGGCCCGCCGGTCCCGGCATCGCCCGGCTGGAGGTCCGGAACCTCGCCACCATCGCGCAGCTGTCGCTGGACTTGGGCGGGGGGTTCTGCGCCTTTACCGGCGAGACGGGCGCGGGCAAGAGCATCATCGTGGACGCGCTGGGGCTGCTGCTGGGGTCGCGGGCCAGCAGCGACCTGATCCGCAGCGGCGAGGACGACCTGCTGGTGACGGGTTTCTGGGAAGGCGAGCAGAGCGCCAGCCGCCGCCTGAGTGCGCAGGGCCGGGGCAACGCCCGGCTCGACGGCGAGGTCGTGAGCCTGCGCGAGTTGCAGGAGTGGTCGCAGGGCCGCCTCACGATCCACTGGCAGCACAGCGCGGTCAGCCTGCTCTCGGCGGCCAACCAGCGCGGGCTGCTCGACCGCCGCCTCGACACGCGGCCCTACGCGGCGGCCTACGGCCGGTGGCGCGCGGCGAGCGCCCGGCTGGACGAACTGCGCGCCAGCATGCGCGAGCGCGCCCGCCAGATCGACCTGCTGACCTTCCAGGTGCAGGAGATCCGGGAGGTGGCCCCGCAGTCCGGCGAGGAGGAACCGCTGGCGACCGACCTCGCGCGGCTCGCGAACCTGGATACGGTCGCGCAGTCGGCGGCGGCGGGCCTGGAACTGCTCAGCGACGGCGAGATGAACGGCCTGGGCATGATCGCCGAGGCGCTGCGGGCGCTGAACGCGGGCGCGAAGTACGACCCCCTCACCGCGCAGCTTCAGGACGAGCTGCGCGCGGCCCAGGAGGGCATCCGGGCGGTCGTGGGCGAGCTGCGCGAGCGTGCCGAGAACAGTGCCCCCGACCCCGAGGAACTCGCCCGCGTCGAGACGAGGCTCGCGGCACTGGGCAAGCTGCGGGCCAAGTACGGCCCGACCCTGGAGGACGTGGTCGCCTTCGGGGACACGGCCGCCGCCGAACTGGAGACGCTGGAACAGGACGAGCGCGACGCGGGCACGCTGGAGGACGAGGTCGGGACGCTGCTGGCCGAGGTACGCCGCGAGGGCGCGCACCTCGACGACGCGCGCCGGAAGGCGGCCGGACCGCTGGCCGAGGAACTGCTCGCGGTGATCCGCGAACTGGGAATGCCGCATGCGCGCATGGCCTTTACCCTCAGCCCGCTGGAGCAGCCCGCCGCGCACGGCCTGAGCGACGTGATCCTGCTGTTCGGCGCGAACCCCGGCGAGGCGCTGGGGCCGCTGTCGGACGTGGCCTCGGGCGGTGAGCTGTCGCGCGTGATGCTGGCGATCAGCACGGTGCTGGGGGCCGACACGCCCTCGGTGGTCTTCGACGAGGTGGACGCGGGCATCGGCGGCTCGGCGGCGCTGGCGGTGGCTGCGCAGCTCGCGCGGCTGGCGCGCAGCCGGCAGGTGCTCGTCGTGACCCACCTCGCGCAGATCGCCGCCCGCGCCGACCA